>JAGQOW010000310.1 GCA_020427155.1 Planctomycetales bacterium
ACAGTGCATGGGTGAAAACAATGTGGCTACTGGCTAACTGGAAACTCGTTGCAATCGGCATTCTCTCACTGGCCCTTGCGCTGACGTTCAAGCTGTGGCGCGGGGAAGTGAAGGAATTCGCCATGTTCAAGGCACAGGTGGAAGTGCTAGGGAAACAGGCCGAAGCCGAGAAGAAACGCATTGAAACCGAACACGCAAAAGTCACCAAGGAGATCGGAGATGCCTGGGCTAAAAATCTGGATGCTGTCCGCAATAACGCTGTTGCTCGCTACAGGATGCGGGACAACCCCGGTCGCGGTTTCATGCCCGGCCTTACCCTCCGTCCCAAAGAGCCTGATGGAGCCAGCAAAGAACGACTGGCTTGTGACCCCGACGAAGCCTTCATTGCCGACGCCGCCGAAGACGCCGCAAAAGTAGGGGCATGGCAGGACTGGGCGCGGTCTCTGAATCTGCCTGTGAAATGACTACCATCATCGCCTGCTGCGCCATCGGCCTGGTCGTCACCGGCATTCTGGCGTGGGTGGCGCGATGACTCCACATTTCTCAGACGGCGAACTGATGTGCAAGTGCGGCTGCGAACTGCTGCCGGAGCAGGACTTCATGGACAAAATAGAGGCTTTGCGGGTAGCCTATGGGCGGTCGATGACTGTTACCAGCGCGGCACGCTGTCCGGAGTACAACGCCAAGGTGTCTGGTACAGGACGAACCGGGCCGCACACGACTGGTCGTGCCATAGACATTGCCATTGATCGGAAGGCTGCGTGGGAACTGTTGAGTCTAGCCGTGCAGTTTGGCTTCACCGGAATCGGGGTGCAGCAGAAGGGTGGCGGCAGGTTCCTGCACTTCGATGACTTGCCGAATGCGCCGGGACAACCTCGCCCGACTATCTGGTCATATTGACATGACTACCAATAACCTGCCTGGACTACTGTACGATGGAGAGGAAACGGTTAATCCGTTTGCCTTGGCAAAGGGGCTGATGATGGTGCAGGCTCCGAAGAACAAGGCATATTGGGACTACCGGCTCAAGATGAACGACTTTGAGACTCCCGACGAGGAACTATTCCGCCGCGCCAATGAGCAGCGCAATCCGCAGCCTCAAGGACAGAGGCCGCAGGGACAGGTTGGGCGGACTGGTATTAGCGATGTGCAGTTTCAAGCTTACGTCAATCGGCTACAAGCGCCGCCGTATAACATGCCTCCTGATAGGGCGCGTGCAGCAGCTATGGAGCAGCTTAAGCTTCAGGGATTGATGCGTTAAGCTGTTTCTGCACGCGCTTGAATGTCTCAGCAACATTGCAGCGCATCGTCTTGACCTCGTAGTTCCCCTTCGGCACTCGCCTGGCAGGATGCAGCACACACTTCTCTCCTAGCCAAGCAATAGCATCGTCCAGCCGCTTCTGCATGATGTAGTTCATTCGACTTCTCCTATGTCTGTATGCCTCGCCGTCCTGTCTGTTGCGTCGTAGGCATCGTAGTCAAACTCAGGATGCTTCCATTCCTCCTGCACGCCATCTGGCGGAATGTCTGCATCTTCTGTGTCATCCGGCGAATAGCATCCGTTGCACGTAAACTTGCCGGTTTCCTTGTCGTAATGCCCTTGCCAATCGTGGTTCATCACGACGCCGCATACGTTACAGCGTACCATTGAGTTCCTCCCTAATATCCTTCTTCGTCAAAGAAGTCTGCCTAGCACGACAAGTATAGACGGCCTTCTGTACGAAGAAAACATCGTGGTTCAGGCACGCGACAAACACGCCTTCAAGAAATTGAGTCTGGCTCTCAAGCGCAGCAACGCGCCGATTGACATGCTCGGCTGACGTTGCGCGTTCAATCCAGTACGCCGACTCGATGCCGAATGCTACGGCGAACCAGACTGCTATGACGATGGCGGATTTCATGCTGTTCCTTTCATCTAGCGACGTGCCACCACATGGCGACACGTGGCGAAGGGTTTAAATCGTTCTGGGCGCAACCAACATGCGGTTTAGCAAACTTTCATCGGCAATCCTGTTTGCCGTCTTAATGCAATTCCTCTCTCGCTTGTATCCTTCACTCTGCGCTATAGTCTTGCCGTTGCGTGCAATGATGGCGAAGTACCACTGTCCGTTCTTGGGCGACTTCCAGTATTCGATTTTCATATCACTTCCTCCTTCGGCGCATCGTTGGCTGAAAACTTGGCCTTGCACTCATCATAGACCACCTTGAGTACGGTTCCCATCTCGCCGTCGCCATCAGCCTTGGCACGCTTCCAAGCTGGAGCGAATATAGCCTTCAACTGCGCCTCGCTCACGGCCTCACGCATGTCATCGACGGACTTGTCGTAGTCGTATGGCTTTGTCGCGGTATCTTGCGGCTCAAGCGGTTCGACACGATACGGCGCACGCTTGCTCCTGGTCGTGGTCAAGGCAATGGTCATAGTGTTGGCGATATGGCTAAGATGACTGATCCTGATGCCGCCAACCTTGACGCCGCCGAACATTACATCTGGATCGCAGAACAGGCGCATCGACTTGCCTACCCATATGC
>JAGQOW010000311.1 GCA_020427155.1 Planctomycetales bacterium
TGAAATCGACGGGAGCCTTGGATCAGTTCCAGCGGTTACAGCAAGAATCTATTCGGCTAAGTGCCGAGACTGAGTCTATTAGGCAGCGCTTTCAGTCAGCTGAGCAGCTTGAAGGGGTAAAGTCCGACCTAGATCTTGAGCGCGGAAAACTCTTGCAGCGGCTTCGCCGCGACCTGATTGAACAGGACTCGCGCGTTGAGAAGGCAATTGCCACTTTTCAGGAGATATCCACTTCCCTATACGAGGATGCGGGGAGTCTCACACTTATACCGAGTGAAAACGGATTGAGGGTGGACATTCTAATGCAGGGAGACCGAAGTCGAGGCATTCAGAATATGCAAATCTTCTGCTTTGACCTTATGCTCATGCGCTTATGTGCCGATCGAGGGATTGGTCCCAGATTCTTAATTCATGATAGCCACTTGTTTGACGGTGTCGATGAACGCCAAATCGGTAAGGCCCTCTATATTGGCGCCAAAACCGCCGAAGCCTGTGGTTGGCAATACATTGTCACTATGAATGAAGACGATCTTCCCAGATCAATCCCCCAAGGGTTCATCCTTGACGACTACATCTTGCCCGTTAAGCTGACCGACGAGAGAGAAGATGGCGGACTTTTCGGTATACGATTCTAGGAGGATGTAGCCTATGGCGCTCACCAACCACGAACGCATCGGAAAAGTGCTGGACCTACTCAAAGAGGGGTTGCGGCCTTTCGTTGAGCGCGAGATGAAGGCACAACACGCGCAGTTGTGGTTCGAGCAGATCAAAGAATCGGTACCCAAGGCTCAACCGAACCTGTTCGGTACGGAGGAGGAACCCCGCTGGGACGTGGCCTCCCTCTTGAGCGTGATGTGGAATCAATGGCAGCTCGTCTTTCGTAAGACACTGGGCCAGGCCGAGCGATCGCTGCTGAGCGAATTGCGCGATGTCCGCAATAGGTGGGCACATCAGAACCCCTTCTCTGGCGATGATACCTACCGTGCCCTCGATTCTGCGGCTCGGCTCCTCACCGCGGTCTCCGCGACACAGGCCGCCGACGTTGAGAAGATGAAAATGGAACTCCTGCGCGTCCGGTTCGACGAACAGGTGCGAACCGAGAAGCGCAAGAGTGTCGGGACTGCCATTGAAAGCCAGGCCAGCAGTGGCCTGCCGCCCTGGCGCGAGGTAGTGAATCCACACAAAGACGTGGCCAGCGGGCGCTACCAGCAAGCCGAGTTCGCCGCCGATCTCTGGCAGGTGCACATCGGTGAGGGGTCAGACGAGTATCGGAAGCCGGTTGAGTTCTTCCGCCGCACGTATCTTACCGACAGTTTACAGAAACTGCTTGTCGGAGCAGTGCAACGCCTTACTGGCACGGGCGGCGACCCGGTGGTGCAACTTCAGACCAACTTCGGCGGTGGGAAGACACACTCGATGCTGGCGCTTTACCACCTGGTCTCCGGGACTGCGCTCAGTGAGTTACTCGGCGTCGATGCCATACTCAAAGAGGCCAAGGTGTCGAAATTGCCGGTGGTGAAACGCGTGGTACTGGTAGGGAACCGTATCTCTCCCGGCAATCCAGTCGTGAAATCAGACGGCACGGTGGTTTGTACGCTTTGGGGGGAACTCGCTTGGCAACTCGGGCATGCAGCCGGCGGCATCAAGGAGGCCAAGAAGGCATTTAAGCGCATCCAGGCCGACGACGAACGGGCGACCAGCCCCGGTGATGTGCTGCGAGAACTCTTTATTGAATACGGCCCCTGTCTCATTCTGATCGACGAGTGGGTCGCCTATGCGCGCCAGCTCCACGACCAGAGCGATCTGCCTGCGGGCGGCTTTGAGACGCAGTTCACCTTTGCCCAGGTACTCACCGAGTCCGCCAAGCTGGCAAAGAATTGTTTGCTGGCAGTCAGTCTTCCAGCCTCCGACACATCCGGTTCGCCACACGCGCAGGCCGACGATGTGGAGGTGGGTGGCGAGCGGGGACGTACAGCTCTTGACCGGTTACGCAACGCCGTCGGACGCGTTGAAGCTTCATGGCGCCCTGCCAGCGCAGTTGAGGGATTCGAGATTGTGCGCCGGCGATTATTCGAGCCCCTGGTGGAGAAGGCACAGTATGTGGCACGTGATACGGTCGCCAAGGCCTTCTTCGACCTCTATTCCACCCAAGCGGCAGAGTTTCCCCCCGAATGCCGTGACTCCGACTACGAGAAACGGCTCAAAGAAGCGTATCCGATCCACCCGGAAGTGTTCGATCGGCTCTACACCGACTGGTCCACGCTGGTGAAGTTTCAACGCACGCGCGGTGTGCTGCGACTGATGGCTGCGGTGATCCATAGCCTGTGGGAGAAAGGCGACCGGAATCCTCTCATCCTGCCCGCACATATTCCCATCGACGACCCCCGCGTCCAATCCGAGCTGACCCGCTATCTTTCTGACAATTGGGTCCCGGTGATCGAGAAGGATGTGGATGGACCAAATGCACTGCCGCTTCGGCTTGATGGGGAAGTGCCCAACCTGGGGAAATACGCGGCTTGCCGTCGTG
>JAGQOW010000312.1 GCA_020427155.1 Planctomycetales bacterium
CTTCCGCCCGGCTATGCACCGCTCGTTTCGGTGCTCGAGTTTGAAAGGCACTGCATGTTCGAGGGCTGGGGTGCAGTGAGTAACAAGGGCGACGAAGAGATGCCGTACGTTATTCAAAGCTATCGAACGATCGGGCTAGAGCAAGAAGCCGCGGCACTTGAGAAGGTATTCTCGGCCTACTCACTGCATGCTGGTGACGAAGACGAGGCGTACCACGACAGCCTGAGAAAGGCATATCGTTCCGTCCCAAATGACTTCCCTGAGATGGAAGATCGAGTTCCGATCATGCTTGAGTATGTTCGTGCCCATCCTGAGTTGTTCGCTGTATCGAGGTAACCCTAACTACGCATTAGAGCGGACCGATGGGACAGGCTTCGATATTTCCTGAGATGATGTCGGCCATCGGCCGCTCAATGCGGCGTTAGAAGGCGATATTAGGGTATGCCTCACCTGAAGTTACTTGCCAAGCTCGGTTGCTTCACGTTTCTCCTAGCCCTCCCGTTCGCGCTCTATTTCGCGTGGCCTCGCGTGAGCCTCGTGGCTTTCGCCATCCTGGCATTCGTCCCCGTAAAGTTAGCCTTGCTTAGCTTCGTCTGGCCTCAAGTCAAGCTGTTATCTTGGGTAGCCTTGGCCTCAAACGTCATTTTCGCGTCGATAAGTGCCTACGCTTTCGTTCGTATGTCGCTCAACGTACGAGCACCGCCAGACTTCGTGTCAACGCTTCCGGTCTTGTTGGCCGCATACGTTTTGTTGCTGACACCAATTCTCAATGCAATCGCAATCTGGCGAGGTGCGCGTTCAGCCGCGCCTGTCGGCGATCCGCCTTCTAACTACGCATTAGAGCGGACCAATGGGACAGGCTTCGATGTTTTCTGAGACGATATCGGCCATCGGCCGCTCAATGCGGCGTTAGATTGCACTTGCCCGTGTCCGAGTCTTCTATCACCCGTCCTTTCATCGCTATCGATCCCGGCGGTAGGGAGATTGAGGCCTGTCTGTCTGTTGCCGCGCCAACGGAGAAGCCTGGAGGAGAGTGGGGAGTGTTCGTACACATTCGAGGTCTCGACGAAAAGCAACGCGAGATCTTCGGCGTCGACGGGTGGCAGGCCACCCAACTCGGCATGCGCTTTCTCGGGTCACGCCTCGACTACTTCTACGATCAGCACTGGCGATTCAGGTGGGAGGCTGAAGGCGACGTTGTCCCTCCTGCTGACCTCCTTGGTGCAATCTAACTACGCATTAGAGCGGACCGATGGGACGAGCTTCGGTGTTTCCTGAGATGATGTCGGCCATCGGCCGCTCAATGCGGCGTTAGCTGTATTTCGTTGTTGAGTCGCGAGACCAAAGGGAGCGATGAATCATGAAGTACCTCGCAGTCGGGTTGGTGGCGATCTTCGGTTCGGTTCTCAGCCACGGCGCTGTGGCCTGCGATGCGAAGACCGGCGAAAGGCAGCAGCACGTTCACCTGTCATGGAACGGAAAGAGCGTCGCAGATTGGGTCGTGGGTTCCGAGGCCCCGAAGTCAGTCGAGCTTCCCAACGGTGTGAAGCTTGGCGTCTCGGTTACTGACGCGCCCAGCTCAAAGTACGAGGGTCGCAAGTCTGACCCAACGGCCTCGCCGCACACGCCTGAGTTGGTGAAGCTTCAGCTGTATGACATGTCTCAGAACCCTCCGCTTGAGCTATCTCATACCTGGGCGGGAGCAAACTCCATTCAGGGGTTTGGAGCCGCTGGCGGTGCCGATAGGGTCATTGAGTTTGGTACTCCGGGCATAGAGATGATTCTCCTCAAACCGGTCTGTATCGCTTCTGTTGAATAACGGCACATACAGCTAACTACGCATTAGAGCGGACCGATGGGACGTGCTTCGATGTTTTCTGAGACGATATCGGCCATCGGCCGCTCAATGCGGCGTTAGCTTTCTAAGGATACGGTTCGGTGTGCTGGTTCGTTACGATCGCGGTGCCTACTGCTTCAGGCCAGCTTGTAGCTCAGCTGGCTTCGATGTACCCGCCACTAAGCGTTACACCTGTGCATTCGGGCCCAACCAAGCAGCTCTTTCCCGAAGGTCGGGTCTGCTTTGAGATTACCCACGGCGGCTGCTCGTGCGACTTGTTTCCGGAGTCGCAACCTGACGCGGCAGAGCTCTTGGAGAAGGAGCGAGCTCACCTCGCGAAGAAAGGTTGGTCTGCGGCGAAGATCGCCCGCGCTATCGAGGCAAAGGCACAGTCCATGGCCCGGCCCAAGCACACTCGTCCCGAGAGCGGCATGTTTCGGTCGCTGGTGTGCGACTTGGTGCAGCGCGATTTTGACGTCCGCGCATTTGCCCACTTCTATGGCGGGAATCAACGCACTGAGAGCATCCCGCCAGTCCCCGAAGCCCACGTTTCAGTGCAGGCGTTTCGGCAGTCCGGGTTTCCTCCCGATACCGTCGTTCGTGTTGGCACAGAAAGCTAACTACGCATTAGAGCGGACCGATGGGACAGGCTTCGATGTTTTCTGAGACGATATCGGCCATCGGCCGC
>JAGQOW010000313.1 GCA_020427155.1 Planctomycetales bacterium
GCCAGATTTTGATTCGCCCACCAGGAACACCCCCGACCGGATAAACTCTGGATTCCCCAGTTCGCGGCTAGAAGTGAGGCTGACCGTGCCGGACTTGCCGTCTGCGACCAAGTCGATCATGTCAGGATGTACGAAGAAATCCACCAATTCGATGGTGTTGCCGTTGACGTCTCGAATGGGCGCACCAGGATCGTTGAGAAGTCGCTCGAAAGCCGGGCGCAACACAAACGGGGCTTCTGCAGCTAGAGTTAATGCCCGGTCGTACTCCCACGGCTCGTCTTGAATTGGCACATACTTCTCGCCATCAAAGCTAATGCTCCTAGCCGTCATTCGCTCTTCGGCCGTATCAATAGTCAATAGCACGAAGCTTGATTGCTCTAGGCTATTGCCCTCTTGTAAAGGGCCGCACTCGGCGAAGGTTGTGCTAGCCGCCTCCGTGTCTATGATCAGTCCAACATTCGGAACATGCTCATGCCCTGTGATTACTAGATGGGACCGCTGTTTCAGGAATGCTCGGTATGGCCGATAAGTATGTTGCGACATCCAATTGGCTGGGTGGTGCTGGATGGCGATGCGCACTCCGGCCGCGCTGCCGTCTACCGCCGGGGCCACGTCCTGCCATGGAAACGTCAAACAGCCGACTGTTTCGTTAAGCTTGGATAGCCACGCCATGTTGATCGCTTCAACGGTAATGACTTCGCTCCCGACTGGAATGCGAACGACCCGCCAAAGGCGGTCGTAAAGATTTTTCTGCGCTTGTTTTCCTTCCAAAGCATCCCGGAATTCGAAGAACGCCCCCTGAACTCCTGTGCATTGCTCAACAATTTGTAAATCCGCAGTACTTCCGCGCAGAACGCTATCAATCAGGGCTTGCCTCATGGGTGAGTCCTTTTCGAAATCGCAGTCGTGATTTCCAGGTACCACCACAAAACTGATCGGAACCTCTCGCTCGGCCTTCAGTTGCGCTCCAATCTCCCGGAGGAACTTCAACGCCAGGTCGTACTGATCGCTCTTGCCGCTGAACGCCACGTCCCCTGCGACGAGGATGACGAGCGCGTCTACGAGCGGCAAAGTTGCATAGCACGCACGAGCAATCAGGCTTGGGGTCGAAAGAATCGGATCCGTCGCAGATGCAATATGGATATCGCTAAGAACTAGCAACGCTGCTTTCACCCCTTTACTCCTTTCTCGACTTGACTAGCAATCATACCGTCATTTGTCGCGCATTGGCGCGTGGTTTCGACCACGCGGCGGCGACGTACTGACCATCCCTGCTGCTTATTGAAACGACTAGAATCGTCTTAGTGCACAGAATATTTATGCATAAAGCTCAACGCCTCGCCACGATATGGCTCTCGACCGCCGCGCCCATAGGCTGGCCGATCTGCACTAGATTGACCTCCCACAGCGACGTCAAGCGCTATTAGATTGCATTCAATATTTCTGCGGATATGGCAGCCCAACGCGCAGGAGAGAATGGCTATGATCGCCTGCTTTTCGCAGATAGTAGCCAGCCGACCTAGCTGAATCTGCTTGCGGCGTGCCGAGGTCTACGAAGTGATTGTGATGGCTATGTGCGACGCTGCGGACACGCAAAGCTCTCGGCATGGCAGATGCACTTTTGAATGTGCTGTGATTTGCTCTCCCCGTTCTATTGTCTTGCCGCACTTTGCTTATGTCGCATTGAGAGTCTAGCGCGCCTGCCCCTCTGCTCAGAGTTGCTTCGCCAATGCCGATGCCCGCAGTTGGGATCGCGCTAAGGAACGCGCCGAACCCTTCCCTCGGAGGGGTGGCAGGACTTCGGAAATGTCTATGTTCTATTTGAATCGTCTAACCTGATCACTCTACGCACAGGAACTCCCCAGATAGGCCAATTCAATCGCCGGCTTGGCGAAATCAATCGATCCCAGTTCACCGTCGTCGGCGGCGCTGTACCAGATGGCGCCGTTGGGAAAGAGAACGACGAGGATGCCGCCGAAGCCGGACATGAAGGGCACCCAGGTCGGCTGTACGCAGCCGAGTGGTTTCTGCAGGTTGCGTGCCCAGAAGCCGTGCTGGTAGCGGAAGTTGGTGAGGTGGGCTGCTTGCAGTCCGCGGTGTTGCGGGTCGCGTTGCAGGGCCTGGTCGAGCAGGGTTTCGTCGAGCAGCGGCTGCCCTTCTATTCTTCCGCGATCGGGGCCGAGGAAGCGGGCGAGCTTGACGATATCGTCGGCGTGCAGGAACAGGCCGAAGCCGAAGAACGGCTGGGCGACGGCGTCGTAGCTGCGTCGGGTAGTGCGTGCGGTCGGGCTCAGGTGCAGCGGCTCGTAGATGTCGGCATTGAGGAGATTGGTGAAGAGGTCCTGGCCCTTGCGGCCGGGCTGCTGCTTGAAGGCGTTTTGCAGCGCGACGCCGAGCAGGTAGGTATCGGGGGTGTGATAGACCCAGGTCTTGCCGGGTTCTTCGGCGCGAGGCCAGGCTTCGCAGGCGAAGGCGAGCTTGTGGGCGTAGTCGGGCGGTTTGAAGAAGCCGGTGATCTTGG
>JAGQOW010000314.1 GCA_020427155.1 Planctomycetales bacterium
ATTAGAGCGGACCGATGGGACGTGCTTCGATGTTTTCTGAGACGATATCGGCCATCGGCCGCTCAATGCGGCGTTAGAGGGCGAGGAGACGAATCAGTGTCATTGGGCTACGTGTCAATCGCAGTGCTTCTCTTCCTCAATGCGGCAGCCTCAATCCTTGTGCTCCGATCGAAGCTATTTTCTGCGGCTCAGCGAAACAGGCAGCTCGCCCTGATCTGGTTGGTTCCTGCGGTTGGGGCCGTGGTTTGCTCAGTGTTCGTATTCTCGCAACCGAAAGCCGCTTTTTCTGCCTCGAGTTTTGATCCGCTCTACAACCCAACCGATGGGCAGGCTCCTGAGGGTCCGGGCCTGGGCATTTGCGGGTGCGGCGGAGGCGACTCAGGTGGTGCCGACGGTGGTGGCGGTGACTGAGTGTCGAGCGCCCTCTAACTACGCATTAGAGCGGACCGATGGGGCGTGCTTCGGTGTTTCCTGAGATGATATCGGCCATCGGCCGCTCAATGCGGCGTTAGATTGCGCATGCTTTCTCCCCTTTCCAACCTTGGCGTCTCAGATTCTGCGGCCTATCTTCGTTGCGCGATTGAAGTCGGGCTTCTTGACCTCGACCACGCGAAAGAATGGGCGTATGGAATCGTTGCCGAGCTAGACATTCCCCCTGTTGAGATAATTGAAGTCGCAGGCTCGAATCGTCGAGACGACGTGGTTGCGAAGCTCTCAGTCGTGGCGAAAGGAGCGAACATGCCTGCTGCCGGCATTGCGCTTCTAGCTCAAATTGGCCTCGAGCTAAGAGCAGAGCGTAGGTCGCTGCGGGAGGCGTTAGCGCTCGCGATGCGAGTCTCGGAAGTGGCGAAGCTTCCCGAAGACATCTACCAAGCATTCAACGGTCTAGACGATGCTCTCTGGTTGGCTGAGGCAGGAACGTATGGGAACACTGAAGACATCAAGAGAGACGTTGAAGAGGAATTCAACCGATACACGGTGGTTAAGTAGGCGCAATCTAACTACGCATTAGAGCGGACCGATGGGACGTGCTTTCGAGTTTCCTGAGATGATGTCGGCCATCGGCCGCTCAATGCGGCGTTAGGCCCCATGACGAGCAATGTCTGATTCGGAACCCTTGCTTGTGGATTGCGGTCCCCATGGGAAGCGCGGTGCTGCGGTAGTGTGCCAGCACCTCTTGACGTTTGAAGGGGAGGCGCTTGGCTTCATTGAGAACAGTGACGATCCAAACGACCTCCAAGCCTGGTGCGGCCTGTGCGAGGTGGAGTTCGAGCGCGAGGGCGAAAAGACCGAAGCATTTCGGCAGTTCAACGACATGCGCATCGTATGTGTCGTTTGCTATGAAGTTGCGCGCGAGCGCCATGCGAAGACCTCCTGATGACGCATACCTCTCGGAGATGTGGCCTAACTACGCATTAGAGCGGACCGATGGGACAGGCTTTGATGTTTTCTGAGACGATATCGGCCATCGGCCGCTCAATGCGGCGTTAGGTGCCGAATGAAGACTCTCTACGGGATCATTCTCCCTGCAATAGTCGCCATTTCCGTTCTTGGCGCGCTCCTAGTAATGGTCTACGCAATCGGCCCCGATAAATGGGCGATGCTGTTCGTGTTGGGTTGCAGCGGTACGACTGCGGGGGCCGCACGTTCGGCACTCCGCAAGGGGTCCTTCTCATTCACCCGTTCATATCACGCACGGGTATTCAGGTGTTCACTGGTGACGCTTGCTGTTGCGCTGTCGCTTCTTTTGGGCGTCGGCACCTAACTACGCATTAGAGCGGACCGATGGGACGTGGTTTGGTGTTTCCTGAGATGATGTCGGCCATCGGCCGCTCAATGCGGCGTTAGGTCGTTGGAGACGCATTATGTCGTGGCATAACGTTCAGAAAATCCATCCGGTAAGATTCCGATGTGGCTTCTGCGATGACCAAGTCGCGAACGACAAGGGCTACTTCGCCAGCCTCGGCGATCGCCTGCGATACCATATTTATCTCTGCCCAGGCTGCGACAAGCCAACGTTCTTCGACGAGTCTGGGCGGCAGTTTCCTGGAGTTCCGTTCGGAGAGAAGGTTAATAGCCTGCCGGCTGAGGTCGATGCGCTTTACCTTGAAGCTCGAAATGCGTGCTCGGTGGCAGCGTTTACCTCAGCCGTCCTCGCGTGTCGAAAGATCCTTATGAACGTAGCCGTGGAGCAAGGAGCTCCCGCGGGGCTAAAGTTCATTGAGTACGTCGATCATCTTGCCAACACCGGCTTGATTCCCCCAAACAGCCGAGGTTGGGTAGACCACATTCGAAAGAAGGGCAATGAGGCGACCCACGAAATCGCCATGATGAGCAAGGCCGACGCCACTGAGCTGATGGCCCTGACTGAGATGCTCCTGAAGATCGTTTACGAGTTCCCGCGTCGCGTGCCAACGACCTAACTACGCATTAGAGCGGACCGATGGGACGTGCTTTGAGTTTCCTGAGATGATGTCGGCCATCGGCCGCTCAATGCG
>JAGQOW010000315.1 GCA_020427155.1 Planctomycetales bacterium
CCCCCTAGCCGCAGCGCGATCACGTCAAGACCGGCCGCCTGAAGCGCATGGCACCAACCACAGCCAACGGGCTAACCGCTGCTGGCGGCCCGGAAGGGCCGCCCTACCAAGCCTTCGTCTTGGGGTTGGAGAACTCGCGAAGTCGTGGCGAGCCACGAGGTTGGGGCGGCGACCAACCCAACGTTTTAGTGTTGACGGGGCACTAGGCTGAACGGGATGAGGCCAAGTTCATTATCCTGAGCAAACAACAACACGCCCAGAACAGCACCCCCAACGCGATTGGAATGGAGGGCCCGTAACGACCCTGCTTGTTGCTGAACGAGGAACGCTCGCTTGCAGCACCGGACTCGATTTTCGGAGGGTCGTATGGATTCTCTGTCATTGTCCAAACGGTGAGAGTCAAAAGGGCGGGCCGAAATAGGGCGGGCCGAACACTTAATTGACACGACGAATCACATGGCGTTGATCGAAACCTGCAAGTGCGAGGAGTTGCTGAATTCCAAGTTCCAAAAAAGCACAACCTGACATTGAGATTTCTCGCGAAACGGCTCGGGCATGGCTGAGATAGGAAAGACTCTTCTGCCTAACGAAGAAACGCGTGCAACCTGTTTTCGGCGAAACTGCCCTACTCGAAGTCCTCCGACGATGCCAACAACTGGTTGCCCGGTCAGAGGACTCGTTCTATTCGTGCTTCTCGATCACTCCCCTCGACAATAAAGGCAACCGAAATGAAAGACCGTCTCATTTTCACACTTGCGCTCATCGTCGCTAGCCTGGCGTTCAACGAGACATGCTTTTCACAGCCACAGCCGCAACGACTTCAGTCACCGGCCGAGTTGATGCTGGAGAAGATGTCGGCCGGCGTGCTGCTGAAAATGATCCGAGTACCAAGCATCCGATCGGAATTGGCGCTCGAAGACAATCAAAAGAAGCTGGTCAAATCTCTGCTTGACAGGACGAACGATCAAATGCATCTCGAGTTCCTGCGTTCCACAAGAGACCCCATCAACCGTGCTCTCATCCAGGAGCAAATCGCTGCGATCGCAAATGACGCGGATGAGGAACTCAAGCGGATCCTGAACCGGGAGCAAGTGAAGAAACTGCAGACGGCGTTGGTGCGAGCCAGGTTGCGGGCGAGCGGGATCGCGGCCTTGCTCGCGAGCGACGAGATGCGAGAGTTGCTGAGTTTGAACGACGGCCAAGTCGAAGCCATTCAAACGAAGACGCCCGAGGTCCTCAAAAGAATGCAGGAACAGATTCAACAGCTCAAGCGCAACGCGCTGGCCGAAATCCTTGCTCCTCTTGCGCCGGAGCAAAAAGCAGCGTTGCTGGACGTGATCGGCGACGGGGAACTGCACTTGCACGCCCCCGCCGACTATGAGGCCAACACGGACGCTGATCTAAGCAAGTAGCATTGGCTTGAACCGCAGCCATCCTGGACCATCAGTCATAGTTCGTGTTCGGCAGCGATTGCAGGACTTGCACGACACGGGGGTCGTTGGACGGCAATCCCCAAAAGGTGATTGTTCGGAGCTGATTCAGCTCCTCCAAGTGCTGAATTCCACGAGGAGTGAGTTGCCATTCGTTCACATGCAACTCACGAAGCGCCGGAAAATCCGCAAGTGCCTCAAGACCAGCGCCGGTGACCTGTGTTTGATTGAGGTGAAGGACCTCCAAGTGCTCCAACTTGGCGAGGCGCATCAAATGTTCGTCGTTCAAGGTCGTGGGATTGGAGAAGTGCAGTCCTTTGATCCAACCGCGATCTTCGCCCGTCAATGAAATGCTCGCGCCAAGTCGAATGCACATGGATGTGATTCGTTGCTCCGTTTGCAACTTCTTCAGGCGCGCCGCCGTCCATGCAGAGATCAGACAGACAACCATTACCGCAACGAGCAAGGCCCGCAGGGAGAACCGTCGCGACCATCCCGTCGTGGGTTTGCACTCAGTTGCCATAGAAATCGCCCAATCAATGAGGCAAATTGCGCTGCCCTCATTTGGAGACTACCCGCCGAGCATCGTTGATGCAATCGTTGCCATCGTCGCAGGGCCACTCGTCAGGAAACGTTGTGGAAGGCCTTCAGCCTTCGATAAATCGGCGCCAAGCGGAGTACGTGACGAGAACCCATGACACCCGGGGCGTTGCCCCGGGCTACGTTGTGGAAGGCCTTCAGCCTTCAATAAATGGACGCCAAGCGGAGCACGTGACGAGAATCTATGACACCCGGGGCGTTGCCCCGGGCTACGTTGTGGAAGGCCTTCAGCCTTCGATAAATCGGCGCCAAGCGGAGCACGTAACGGGAACGAATGACACCCAGGGCATTGTCCGGGCCACGATGTGAAAGGCCTTCAGCCTTGGATGATTGGACGCCAAGCGGAGCACGTAACGAAAACGAATGACACCGGGGCGTTGCCGGCGTGCGCGCAAGGCTAACTTCTGTCACCCCTGTCGGGGCTCGGTGCGCGCGACGTGCGAGGGTTTCATCGAAGGCCAAAG
>JAGQOW010000316.1 GCA_020427155.1 Planctomycetales bacterium
TCGAAGTGCAGCGTTTTTCATTCCAAGGGCATCCAGCAGTGGCTTTCTACATTTCAGGTTCCAAGCGGGATCTGTGAACGAAATTGCTCCCAACAGCTGGTCGTCGTTCAAGATCAGATACCGCAAGAGTCGGCCAACAGGAGTCGCCAGACCCAAGTAATGATACTGCGAGATTGCAGCGTTCCATAGTGAGCTCTCTGCCCGAGTTTCGACGAGACGAACGTCAAGGACTGGAGGCATCTTGCTCAGAGGCGGTTGCCGTGTTGTGTCGAAGATGCCGGAGGGGGTTCTTGGTGGCTTTCCCCCTCGATCCACCTTACGCGGCGGCAGCGATAGGAATCCTAATTCCTCCAGCCGCAAGAGAGCTACTCGGCACGCTCTATCCTTCAGGCGGCCATTCTGCTGATACCATTTAAGATTTCGACAGACCTCTTCTGAAATCCGCGTTCGTCCCCAACTCGGGTGCTGGCGAATTATCTTGCGTATCGTGACAAGATCAGACTGCGTGAAGAATCGACCGCGCACCTCCAGGCCACTTGTTCTAGGCCATCGAGTGCGCATTTCGGTATCCTCCGAGCTGAGTCATTAACACGCCATGCCTGAAAAGGTGGTGGCAGCAAGCACGCATTTAGAAGCTGATCGACCGTCATACGACGTGAATGCAGTAAAGTCCCCTACGGCGTCCCACTCGCCCCAGGTTACCACCTGGGTGATATCAGTGCATGCAACAAAGGGTGGCCGCTCCTTGCGGAAGATGTCGAATGCCTTTGAGTGAATTCCACCGCGCAGAGAAGTTAGGGAACTAAGAAAGCCGCCTTCATGCCAACAACGCCTACTTAGCCAACCTCCTGAGCCACACGGACCGCCAGCTCCAAGTCTCGCTCAGCGTAAATCTGCGTCACGTCAGCCGATTGGTGCCCACAGACCACCTGGGCTGCCTCCAAGCCAAACTTCTTGCGAATCTCAGTCGCCGCCGAGTGCCTAAGCTGGTTCGGCGACCACTTCTCGATCTTGAGCCGTTTGCAGACACGCTGCACGGCGTGGCGATAAGTGGCCGTGTTGTAGCAGGCTGCGTATTCTCGACTGAGTTTTGGCAATCGCCTGCACTTCCGTTTTCGCGATGACTTGCTGTTTTCCCAGACTTTAAGGCGGCGTCGCTGTTCAGACTCCGCGGGAGAAAAGCAGTAGCTCTCTGCGTCACGATCCAGGTATGGCTGCAAGACCGCTTGCCCCTGCGGGCCGATAACGATTAGCCGCTGCTTGTCGTGATGCTCAGTTTTGTGCTCCTCCGGAACGTAGAGCCAGACCGATCCAGATCGATCAACGTCCGCAGGTCGTATCGTGCAGATTTCACCCGGCCTGGCCCCCGTCAGCCGTTGCAGGCGAACCATATCGGCAACGACTTCGGGAAGGTGCGGAACTGTCGCGTCAACAATGGTGTCCTGCACCACCGTGACGCCTGCCGTTTCGCGTGCCCTACTCCTGCCTTTCTTCAGACCTGGAACTTGCTTCAACGCCACGACCACATCAGGGCCGCAAAGCTCCTTCTCGACCGCCCAACGGAACATGCCGACCAGCCGAGGCGTCTGCTTGTTGATGTGCTGTCGCGACCAATCGAGATCATCGATCATCTTGTCCCGCAGCTCACAGAGATCGGTAGGACCGAACTCCTCGATGGGACGCCTGCCGTGCTTCTTGCGGGCAAGGCGGATCACTTCGTCGATCATCCCTGCTTCGCGGGTGACCTTCCCGTTCTTGCGGTAGTACTCCTGGGCGTGGCGGCGGTAGACCAAGGCCAGCTCATCGATGCTGATGGTGTGGCCCTGCCGCCGCTTTTCTCGGAGCGTGGCGGTCGTGATGGCGTCGGCAATCGCCTTGGATCGGGATTCCGAGCCTGAAGAGCCCTTCTGCTCGTGGCGTTTCGACTGCCAATTCTTGAGCAGCTCCTGGTACTTCTGATGGCTCCGTTTAGAGCCGTACGGGCCCAGATAGACCCGCTTGCCGTTGATCGAGACGGTAGCCTGCTTTGTCCCTTTATGGAGACAATATTTTGGTGGCCGGTGGTAGAGACGTGGCACGTGCGATCCCCTGCTTAAAAATGCCAAAAGGGTAAGTCGTGCCAGGGTTACCCCTTAGCATTACCCTTTTGCGGTCATTCCTAAGCCGCACTGCCAACCACTGGCAGGTAACCTAACGTCTGGTTTCAGCAAGAGTTACAAAAAGTGGCGGGGGCCGGATTCGAACCGACGACCTCGAGGTTATGAGGCACAACGAGCCACCTGCCGAAACTTCCTCGTATACAACGCTTTACGCAGATTAGCTACTGGTTTGAAGTCTTGCAATCGTTAGCAACGATTGTCATCGATTAGCAACCATTAGCATTTTGGGCGGCGCAAACCAGTAGACGCTTGCCAACGGCGAGAGAAGGTCGAGAATCGACCAACAGCAGGGGTTCGCGAAGGTTGTCACCCCGTTTCTCTC
>JAGQOW010000317.1 GCA_020427155.1 Planctomycetales bacterium
AATAAGCGGCCTTCTTCGAGAATTGGGCAGCCGGTTTATAGGGCAGTTGAAAGTTCTTAAAGTCTATTGCATTTTTCATCATCAGTTCTGTTTAGCCATCAAATGAAAAAGATGAAAGGGTGATCTCTCTTTCATCTTTTTCCACATTGCGGCCCAAGATAAGGATTTTGGACGCTATGGTGTACTTTGGACACTAATTTTGGATATGAGACGTGGGATCTGGGATATGGCAAACGGGAGGCCAGATGGATCTGACCTCCCGTTTGCAGGTACTTGAGTTAGCTGAACGACCCGATAGGTCGGCTGCCGCTTAGAGAATGACCAGCTTCTTGACGACCGAGTGACCGTTCGATCGGGCCGACACGAAGTAGATGCCCTTCTGTAGCCCCAGGTCGGCAGCATTCAGCTGGATGACCGGGTCGGCCTGCGCAGGTAGTTGGTTCTGGTACAGCCGTTTCCCGCTAAGGTCAAAGATCTCGATATCGACTTCGCCCAGGTCCGTTCCCGTGAAGCTCAGTTCGATGTGCGAGGTGGCAGGGTTGGGACGAACGGCAAGGTCCAGAAATTCCAGCCCGTTCAAAAGTTGATCGCCTGCTTCGATCCGCAGCGGTTCGTCGTCGATGGTCGGTATCGTGTAGAACTCCGTCATTTGGGGCGGAGGCAGCGGGCAAGGAGTACAGTCGCTCGGAACATAGATCCGTTGCTCGACATTCTGAGCATAGTTGAAGCAGTCGTCGCGGATGCTCCAGCGACGAACGATGACCCAGCAGTAGTCCGGATCGCTCACGTCGCACCATTTGTCCGGGCCGACCGTGGTAATGGTCACCGCACTGCAGTTGTCGATCGCCTGAGGCAGGTCGAACGCAATGGGGTCGCCGCAAACCAACGTCTTGTTCGGCGGGTCGAAGGTCACTGTCGGCTTTTGCTCGTCGGCCGGGATCGTGAACATCTGCTTGCAGGTAGCCGTACTACCGTCGTCACAGATCACGCGGTACTTGCGGCGGATGAGTTGGCCGCTGCAGGCGTCGCCCATCGATACATCTCCCACATGGACGACCGTGCCACCTCCACCCGTAGCCACGCAACCGGCCGTTGGGAGCAACAGTGTGGGGTTGTTCGTACCGTACTTCGGCCCGACCACCAGATTGTCGGGAATATCGCCGCCGATCAAAGTGAATTCGAAGCAGGTGGAACTCCCCGAAGAAACGGTTCCGTCGAATTTCAAGGTTCCGGCATCCGGACCGCCATTGGGCGTCTCCACATCAAAGGTAAAGCCACAGCTGGTGTAGGTCGCCCCGTTGGCCGGCAGGGTACCGGTCACTCCTGCAGGGAGGTCGAAGGTGATGTTTGAGAGGTCTTGTTGGCAGTTGTTATACAGCTTGACCTTGTACACCGGGTTGCCGCTGTCGTCGATCGTGATGCAAACCAATGCCAACTGCATACAATCGTCGAGGTTCACGCTACAGCCATCGGCCATCGTGATGGGCTGATCGTCGCAACAATCGACCGGCGGACAGCTATCGCCGCAGCCTTCGAACAACACCGCGCCGGGATCGGGAGGCGGCACTGGCTGACCGCAGTCGAGGGTCATGTCGGGAGGACAGGTGATCGTCGGCTGGGCCTTCAGCGAGACTGCGCCGATCAAGAGAAATGCGAACGCCCATATTGCCTGAGCAATAGTGGTAGGGGGGTACACTAATTTCATGATTGATTAAGTTTTCAAGTGAATAGTATGTTTATGCGAAATCTTACTTTGGCACGGCAAAGAAGGGTCCAAGCATGCGCTTGAAGTTTGAAACCGTTGAGGATGGGAGGATCTCTAGGTGTCGAAAACTGTGGCTTTCAGGTCGCCCCAAAGGGATAGAGGCGACTCTTATCATACTTCCATAAACAAAAGTATGCTAATCCAGGCAAATCCGCAAATGCCGGACTATTAAGTATTTGTGAACTCTTGGGTGAATCGAAAAAAAGGTTGGCCGGGGCGTGCTGCGACGCCCCGGCCAACTTTCTTTCATCTTTCTACTGTGCACTTTCTACTTACTCCGGCACTCGACCCGGCGTATAGGGCGCGCCGGCCGCTTCGAGATCCTTCTCCAATGCCTTCAGGTCCTCGTTGGCCAATTTCTTAAGGCGGTCGTACTGCGGCTGAAATTCCTGCAGGGCGATCGTCAGGGCCTCTTCGTGCGTCTTGGTCAGTCCGGCAGTCGAGCCGTAGATCTCGTAGCCCAGGTATCCGAGCCGGGTGGCAACCGGGAAAGGTTCGTCCTGGTCCAGGCGGGAGGCGACCGGATCGCCGTACAGCGCCTGACGGATGTCGTCGAGCGCATCTTCGAGGTCGCTCGTCTGCTTCCGGAGGGATCCCTCCGGATCGGGGATCGTCAGAACGGCCTGGCGAATGTGGCGCAGGCGGTTGTTCATGTCGTTGAGCAAACGCGAGGCGCCCGAGAATTTCCGCTGCAGTTCAGCCACCTT
>JAGQOW010000030.1 GCA_020427155.1 Planctomycetales bacterium
GACGACGCAGATGGCGATCTCCCTGCCAATCGAAATCGTCTCGGACTACGACACACTTGGGGGGACGGGCAATTCCGTCGTCGGCAGCTTGAAAGCGTCCTGCCAAAGCGCGGGCATAGGGGTCGATCAAGCGCGCTTGAGAATCAAAGCGAAGCCCCAGTTCCGGTTCGTAGGGTCCATCGGCCTGGAAGTGGTAGAGTTGTCCCACCTTGAGCCCAGGGACAGTCACGCTCCAAATGTCCCCCCAGCGGTCGTTAGCCGGATCGAATTCCACGATCCGGGACGGCTCGCGATCACTCACTCTCTGGTAGAGCAGCACCCGCATTGCAGTAGCCGATCGACTATAGACAACGAATTGGACACCAGCATCCTGGACAATCGCCCCGTAAGGAAGCGGATACTGAAACTGCATCAGGCGCTGCGATTTGGGCATGACGACGCGGGTTTGGCCTGGAAAAACGAGAGAGGAAGTCCACTGGGTTAGCATTGGCGAAGGCTCTTGGGGATAAAGGACCGATTCGGCTGAGTAGTTGGCATACTACCCAGAGCGAAAGTACAACTCGCGATCACGAAAACCGCGCGCTGATTTGACGACGTCCTAAACCTTCGACATTTGCCTCCGATACGCTTGAAAGGCTATTCTACCGCGCGGTAGAGGTTCGTTGTGTCCTACTTCTAGTTCCATCGCTGCTGCCGTGCAACGCGGCGTGGGCCTTCCAGTCGCGCCGGCCGTTCTATGGCCAAAGTTTTCGCTACCCGCTCCATCCGGTCCCCCGTTAATCAGTCTAATCGCGACGACCGCATCGCCGGTCCCAATACAATCGCTCTGGGCGGCAACGTCTAGCTTCAGCCCATTGACGGGTCGTTGACACTAACCTGCGAGCCGCCGTAGAATCGGTTCCCGATCGACCCGCAAGGCCCGCAAATCTAATGCAAAAAATAACTTATCGAGACTCGGGAGTCGACCTCGACACCTACCAGGAGTCGATGGCGCGTTTGCCAAAACTGATGCGGCGTACCCATTGCCCTCGAGTTCTTCCGTGGAACAACGGCTTTGCCGGGCTCTTTCGGCTGGATTTTTCGAAAGGGCTCTTTTCCCGGGATTATCAAGAGCCCGTCCTTGTCTCCGGCACTGACGGTGTTGGCACCAAGCTCAAGGTTGCTCAGATGGTCGGGCGTCACGACTCGATTGGCATCGACCTGGTTGCCATGTGCGTCAACGACGTCATTTGCTGCGGAGCCGAGCCGCTGTTTTTCCTGGATTATGTAGCAATGGCTGAGGACGATCCTGAACTGCTGGAGCAAATCGTCACTGGCATCAGCGACGGCTGTTTCGAGAGCGATGCCGCACTGATCGGCGGGGAAACGGCCATCATGCCCGATCTCTACCAACGAGGCGACTACGACCTGGCTGGGTTTTGCGTCGGCATTGCCGAACGCTCTCGGTTGCTGGACGGCAGCCACATTGTGCCCGGCGACGTGGTGCTGGGGCTTGCTTCAGATGGGATTCATTCCAATGGCTACAGCCTGGTTCGGAAGATCGTCTTTGAACATGCAGGCCTGTCCGTCGACGATCAGGTCGAGACTTGCGGCTCGACCGTCGGCGAGCTCCTGCTGCAACCAACTCGGCTGTATGCCCGACCTGTGCGCGAGGTGCTGAATCACTACAAAGTGAAATCGGTGGTTCACGGCATCTCGCACATCACTGGCGGAGGGCTCCACGAGAATCTTGCCCGCATCTTACCTGCAGAATTGGATGCCGAGATTCGACGAGATAGCTGGACAATCCCACCCGTCTTTTTCTGGCTTCAAGATTTGGGGGGAGTAGATGAGAGCGAAATGTATCGGGTATTCAACATGGGCATCGGCCTGACGATGGTCGTCTCCGATTACTACGCTGAAAGCGTCCAACAACAGCTAACTAATCTCGGCCTGAAAAACTGGCAAATTGGCCAGATCGTCGAGGGCTGCGGCAATTGCCGCTGGGTCTGAGCGGCTGTTGGCCTGAGCGAGTTGGCAAGAGCCTGCAGATGAGGAACCTACAAGCGAGGCTCTCCGCCTGCCTGGCTGAGTGCAGGCGATTGTTCCAACTGGTCGGCTGTTTTTAAGAGTTCTCCGCGGCCTGTCGCTTGGGCAATCGCCTCGAGTAATTCAGCCTTGGTGTATTTTCCTTCAGCAAAGACAATCGGGTGGTACGGGTCGGAACCGGGGAAAATTGCGATCAAGGGGACTCCGATGCCGCCGAGCGCCTTGATCGTGCGGTCGATCACTTCCGGTTTCTTCGTATAGTCCGCTTCCATGGTAACGACATCTGCCAGGGTCAGCGCTTCCTCGATCGGCTGGGTCTTGAGGACAAGTTTTTCGAGGGTCTTGCAGGTCAGACACCAGTCGGCGGTGAAATCGACCAAGACGGTACGCCCTTCATCCACGACAAGATGTCCCAACTTCTCCAGCGAAAACCGCTGCCAGTTCTGACCTTCTTCATGGGAAGGCTCGACGGCCAATTCGGCAATCGTCTGCCTGAGTAACTCATTGTTCTGGATACGTCCCAAATCGCGAGCAATCCGCAATCGCTGCTCGCCAACCTCCTGTTCGGCGCGGGCGGCTACGGACTTCTCGTGCCGCGGCAACATGACCTTCTTGTAGAGCCAGCCGTACGATCCCATTGCGCCAATGGCGACGATCAGCCCCGCGATGATCCACGATTGAACTTTCTCGACGAACAAGGCTGTGATGCGGGTTTGAGTAATCCACCAACATGCTCCCACGATGACCACCATCAGCGCCACGGTAGGAACCACGAGAGGCGCTTCAATAAAGGTGAGCAACCAAACAACAGTAGCCAAGAGAATGAGCCCCATGAGCTTTTTGAACGTTTCCATCCAAGCGCCAGGGCGAGGCAAGAACCGGATGAGGTTGGGGAATGCGCCTATCAGCAGATAAGGGCTCGCCATACCTATCCCCACGGCTGTAAAAACCGAGTAAGTCATCCAAGCGGGCTGCTTCACTGCCCAGGCCAGGGCGGTGGCCATAAACGGCCCGATACATGGCGTCGCAAGCAGCGTGGTCAGCACTCCTTTGAGAAAAGCAGCCGTCGGTCCCTCACGCTCGGTAATCTCAACGGCCGTACTGGAACCCACGAATCCGGGGATAGGAATGTCCCATAGCCCCAACAAGCTAAGGGCCATCGCAAAGACGATTGCAATCAGCGCGATGTTGAAAGTCGCATTGCTGAACTGCCCACCCCAGCCCAATTGCAGCGTTACTGCCAAACTTGCCAATACCAGAAAGACCGCTACGATCCCAGCGGAGTACCAGCAATTGAGCGCTAAAGCATGGGCACGGCTTTGGCCAGCCTGCTGGACGAAGCTCATCACCTTCAGCCCGATGACCGGCAGCACACAAGGCATGACGTTGAGTATCACGCCTCCTAAGAACGCGGTGAGCAGATAATAGGTGAGTGATTGGCCTTCCGTCTCTTGCAATGAAACTAGCGAGAGATCGTACATGCGAGTCGGGCCAGCTGTACTCTCGTCCTTTGCCTGCGAGGAGTCCAAGGCAATGTTCGGGTTGGTCGTCGCATCACTTGAGATTTCGGCAGTAGCAGGCGCAGTAAAATCGATTCCCGGCGGCAACGACACGCCTTTTCCCTGGCGAGCAGTGAACTCTTGATCGAAGGGGATACAAACCTGGGCACATGCTTGTCCTTCGACTCGGCCAGCTATCTTCAAAGCGGCTGGGTCGGTTCCCGACGGAAGTTCGATCGGAGCAAACCAGGTGACCTGCTTAGTGTGTTCGCGCAGCTCCAGGCCAACCCATATGTCTTTATCGATGTGCGTCTCCGGCGGCTCGACCGATCGCCAGGCACCAACGACTTGCACCGGCGAGTCGGGGGCGAGCAGAATCGCCGTCGGTAGCGGACCACCTTCCGCCTGATCGACAGCGGAAATGTGAAAACCGTCGGCAATCATTGCCGTCACAAACAATATGGCAGGCCGGTCCTGATCGGCGGGGGTAAACTGAGCCTGAACAGTCACCTCGGCCGCGGAATTCCCCTTGCTGAAAGCACCGATCCCTTGCGGAAACTCGAACTGGGCCAGCACTGCATTGCTGCCAAAACCCACCAGCAGGCAGAAGGCAAATGCCACCTGACGGCGCGAAGCCAATGACGCTGATAACATTCGCCATCCTCACTCGAAAGATTGGTCTCGCACGCATCCTGCAGCGAGAAACTAACCCATGTATCTTATCAGCCCACGAAAATTGGGGTCAACTCCGACCTTCCTGATACGGCAATCCCTAAGCAACGAGCACGGAACCATTTGGGGCTATCCCAAGCTTTGCAGTTTACGCTGCGAGCGACTGTATGGCAGCGTACATCCAGAGAATTCCAGATTCGACAGCTTGTGCGATTGCGTCAGAAAGAGGCAACGCTAGCACCGCTGCGTTGGGCCAATGCCGACAGCCGGTCTCGTAGCCAGACCAGTTGGGCATGGAGGGCGTGAATCTGCGGAAAGGAGCGACCATCGACAAAAAGCCAGCGTACCCAATTGGCAGCTGAACAAATGGTGCCACCTGCGTCAAAACCCGCCACCGCCCGGCGCTCGCCTATCTCCAGCCGTCGCCTCATCGCATACTCGCCCAACGCCAGATCCCAATCCTCTGCCGAATCGTTCACCATGCTTCCGATCAGTCGCGCCAAATCGCAAGCCACCGAATCGACCGCCACAGCTCCAAAGTCGATCACCCCGGTCACTGCTTCGCCCGAATACAGAAGATGGTCGTGTCTGACGTCTCGCAGACACCACTGCAAAGGGAGCGGAACATGCGCAATCGCCCGAAGCTGATCAATCACTCCTATTAGCGCCCGATCGATCCCTTCGAGCAGTTCGAAGGCAAGCTCGCGCAGCTCGTTGGCATCGCCCGAACGAGTTTCCTTCCACAAGCGATCGAGTCCGCCTTGCTGCAAGCCTTGTAGTATCTCAAGTCGATTTGCCAGTCCAGGCGATGGAGCCAGCTGGGCGCCGTTTCCAGCGTACTGATAGCTCGCTGCCGCCCGATGCAGGTCGGCCAACGCCACCATCGCTGCACGCAGTTTTGCATGGCTGGGGAACTGCCGATAGTCTGCTTCGCCAGGCATCCAGGGCGTCAATTCCCAAAGATGGTCCTCATTAACAAAAAACGTTTCCCCCGACAGGGTAGGTAGCGGTACCGGGGCCAAGGAGTAACCTTGCCCATCGAGGTGTCGAATCAAGCCGTGAATCGAGGATAAACCATCCATCGACGGATGAGTTTGAGGCCAACGTCGGAGGCACAATTCTTCGTCGCCCATCGACACGCGCCATACGATCGCACCGCTGAAACCTCCCCGCAGACCTAGCGATTGCATGCGGGCTTGAGAAACGTCTCTGAACCAGGGGCTCAAGAACGTCAGTTGATTTGTCGCATAGGTGTTACCAGGCACAGTCGATCTCTACAGCCAGGGGCATTAGACAGCAAGCAGATAAAAGTGCCCCGCAGACAATCGCTCGCCCGGGGCTGCAAGTGGCGAGCTTCCGCGTAAGACTGCGCCAGCCCGTATACTTGCTGCAGACTCCAGCAATGCTATGCTGGGGCGTACTTCGCCAAGTCATTGTATCTATTGGTTGCCAGCACATGAAGCTCATTCTCGCGATCATCCAGCCCACGAAACTCGACGCGGTGTTGCAAGCACTTACCCGCGTTGGCGTAACTCGGCTGACAATCAGCGATGCTATGGGGTACGCGCGCCAACGAGGGCAAATCGAAACCTATCGAGGGGCCGAATACCAGTCGAATCTGTTGCGAAAGGTGGAGCTAGAGATTGCGGTAAACGACGATTTCGTCGAACGGACGATCGATTGTTTGGAACAGGTTGCCCGCACCGGACACGAAGGCAGCATCGGCGACGGCAAGATCCTCGTCCTGCCCATGGAAGAAGCGATCCAAGTAAGCGACCAACAACGGGGTCCTGGCGCGATCTGATCTAGATGAAACTTATTCTCCTGAGTCGCGATCTCATGCTCGCCTCGCGTACCGAAGGCGTTGCACGGCAAAAAGGAATCGCCATGGTCCAGGCAGCCAATCAGATCGATGCGATCTCTGCGATAGCGGACGAAAACTGCCAGTTGCTCGTGGTCGATCTGCAATTGCCCGGACTCGACATCGAGGCGCTCGTAATTCAAGCGCGACAGAGTTCCAAGAGTTCACTACGGATCGTCGCTTGCGGACCTCATGTTCATGAGCAACGGTTAGATACGGCGCGCGCAGCTGGTTGCGATCGGGTGGTGACACGAGGGCAATTCGATCGAGAAGCGGCTCATATCTTAGGAATGACTGAAACCACTTGACGAAACGAGAGAAGTGGCTCGCAAGTATCTGTCACTTGGTTGCCTGATTTAGACTCACGTCGCTGAGTCACCGTCATCTGTCATGCCACGTCCTTCAGGATCAATCTGAGGAACACCGGTTTCGTCTGTCGCCAACTCCGAGAGGGCCTTAGGATTCATTTCTCCGGGCTCGAAGGCAATTTCATCCATCTCGATCCCGTCAACCTGCCTGCGCAACAGCAGATAAATGCCCACACTGGCCGACCAGAGATAGCCGACTGAAAAAGAGGCCGCAACTGCCTGGAGCATCCATTTCCAGAACTGAACGGACCTACCCCCGATGGTCAACATTGTGCCCAATTCCGCCTGGGCGTCACCAGTCAGCGTTGTGACCAACTCGGCTGTCCGCAGGTTGCCTGCCCCCCAGCTGATCGTCCATTCCGACAGTACCACGGCGGCAACCGCAAAACAATTAACGACCAACTCACCCAAGTAGCCCAGGGCAGTCGCCACTACCACATAGAACATCAAGTGGAGTGGTCGCTGGTAGACGTAAGCATAACATCGACTGACGCCATCAAAGGCGTCAGTCCGCTCGACGGCCAAGGTTGCCCACATCAGAGGCCAACCCACCAGCAGCCCCAGCAGCGCCAGCGCCAGCAGCATCCCCCAGCCGAGCACCAAGATCCAGAGAAAACCGGCTAGCATCGCCAGAAAATCGAGTCTCAGCAGTATGCCGTCGAAAACCATTGGCACCGCCAGTGCGCCGACTCCCAGCAGAACGATGAGAGGCGACCCCGCAGTGGCACCCCATTTGGCAAGCGCCGCCTTGAGCGCACTCAACGGTCCCAGGGTCTCGCCACGAGTCAGGTAGACGCCCGAAATTCGAGTAATCGCCCCACCCCAGAGAGCCCAAACGGCAATCGTCCAGATGCCGCTCAGCGACAACGCCAGCGAACGCTGCCAACTCGCCTCGCGACTGGTCTGCTGAGCAAACGGCTGGGCCAACCACGACCACGCCCGTACCAAGGGGCCCGAAGTGGCATGCCCTGCAAGCTCCTCGAAATCGGGAATTCTCGCGACGACCTGAGAGATCGAAGTTGCAGCCTCCAGGGCAGGTCCAGCGGCAGGGTCGGTAAGCTCTTCCAGTCCTGCGGAATGGTCAGCAAAAACGCCGTCGATCGCAGCCCAACCCCATTGCGTCAACAGCACGCCCACAAAGGCCAGTCCCAACACACGAACCATGACCGATACGCGCAAAGCCTGCACCAAGATGAGCCATGGACAAATCTCGTTCCAACGGACTTCGTAAAGAATGCCTTTTGGCTGAGCCATGGTCTGAAAGATCCAAGCAGTGGAACGCACGTCACAAGCAATGACGACGCACGATTCGGCCGCAACATTATAGATTGGTTCTTAAGAGATTCCTAGCTAGAACCTCAGGCCGCTACAGAGCTTCACCTTCGGTTCCTGAAGAACGCTCTTGAGCCCAATCGTCTTCAGGCTTTTCATCGGCCTCGATGTTGGGAACGGCTGGCAGCGTATAGCTTTCATCGAACCAGCGGCCCAGATCGATTGAACGACACCTTGGGCTGCAAAAAGGCATGGCGGTCGTTGTTTCAGGCTGAAACTCGCTGTTGCAGACAGGACAACGCATCGTCAATCAATCTCAGGAGGGCGGATAGGTCAGAATCCCAGAGCAACCTCTATTCTACTTGTTTTCCGACTTCTTGGCGCTCGATTGTTTCTCGCTCTTGCTTTTGCCCGAGGAGCTGTCCGAGCTCTTGTCTTTTGCCTTGTGGTCATCTTTGGCTTTGTCGTTCGACTTCTTTTCGTTTTCGGCGCCTTTCTTGTACGAATCGCTACGGTAGTCAGTCTCGTAGAAACCTGACCCCTTAAAGACGACTGCTGCCCCCGTGCCGAAGAGGCGACGAAGTTTCAGCTTGCTGCAATCCGGACATTTACGCTTCACCGGCTCGGAGATCGACTGGAAGAGTTCGAACTCATGGCCGCAACCATCGCATTGGTAGTCGTAGGTTGGCATGGAACGGTCAATTAACCTGAAATGAGGAAGAAAACAGGGGACTTGGCGCAGATCAACTTATTCTTCTGCTGATACCTCGGAAGGTCCAGATGAAACGATCACTTTGGCAGGGCGAACAACTCGGTCGTGCAATTGAAAACCCGTTTCGGTAACTTGCATCACGTTGCCTGCGGGTTGTTCTTCGGAAGGCTGTTGCAGGATTGCCTCATGTATTTGTGGATCAAATGGCTGGCCCAGGGCATCGATTTCCTGACACTGATGCTGCAGTAAGATGCCGACCATTTGTTGACGTACCAGCTTAAAGCCCTCCAGCATATCGGCTGATTCGCCACTCTGCTGAGCCGCTTCCAATGCACGATCAATATTGTCGATTACCGGCAGCATATCTCGGAGTAATGGCAAGGCGCCATAGCGGCGTTCGTTGAGCACTTCGCGTGCCGTACGGCTGCGCAGGTTCTCCATTTCTGCTTGCAGACGCAGGGCGCGGTCTCTTTCGGCTGCCAGTTCCGCACCCAGGTCGACGGGTGCTTCCGACTCTGCGGACTCTTCTGTCGCGCAAGCCGCCTGAGTCTCTTTGGCAATCGCCTCTGCCTCGGCCTCAGCGCTGGACAGCTTGTCGTCATCGGTGGTGGACTTGGCCGCCATGTCTCACTTCTCCTGGATGCGAATAATCATTTCTTCTTGGGTGGCGCCGATCACTCGGACGCGTCATCGGTGAAGTATTCCTTGAGCTTCTCGAAGAAACTTTTTCGTTCGGGGGCAACGTTTTTGTGTTCTAAATCTGCCAGTTGCCGCAGCAAAGCTTCCTCTTCACTTGTGACGCTCTGGGGAACTTCGATATTGACTTGCACGAGCAGATCGCCCAAACCCACGACGCGCGGGTCGGGCATCCCTTGTCCTCGGAGTCGAAACACCGTCCCCGATGCAGTCCCTGGCGGCACCTTGACTTCCCCTGGTCCGCCAAGGGTCGGCACCTCTAGAGTGCAGCCCAGTACCGCCTGTGAGTAGGTAATCGGAACCCGACATATCAAGTGCTGGCCTTCGCGCTCGAACAACTCATGCGGTAAGACCGAGACCACGCAGTAGCAATCGCCTGGGGGGCCGCCGCTCGGACTCGGCTCGCCCTGCCCGGTAATCCGTACCTGCATTCCTTCGTCGACCCCAGCGGGAATCTCTACTTCCGCCTCGACCTTCTTCAACTTCTGCCCCGAGCCTCGACAGGCAGGGCAAGGAGTCGAGACCGACGAACCTTCTCCCTTACATGCCGGACAAGTCGTTTGCACGCGGACGATCCCGGCCTGCTGCACTACCTGTCCATGCCCGCCACAGTAAGAGCACGTCTCGCGTTTACTTCCCTTGGCTGCACCAGATCCCGAGCACGTTTGGCACGGCTCGTGTCGTTGGAAGTGGACCGTCTTCCGCACTCCTTGAGCCGCTTCCTGGAGTGTCAGCGAGACATCGCAACGAACATCGCGGCCTTTGCGAACCCGGCGACCGCGGCCGCGGCCTCCGCCGCCAAACAAGTCGCCAAAGATATCACCAAAGGCAGAAAAAATGTCCTCAACATCGGAGAAGTGCCCGCTGCCGGCCGACTGACCATTGACGCCGGCGTGGCCGTAGCGGTCGTAACGAGCTCGTTTCTCGGCATCGTGGAGGACTTCAAACGCCTCGGATGCTTGCTTGAAGCGCTCTATCGCCTCTTCGTCGCCAGGATTCTTGTCGGGGTGGTATTTGATTGCCAACTTGCGATAAGCCGTCGCAATGTCGCTCTGCGTCGCAGAGCGATCTACTTGGAGCACATCATAATAGTCAAGTTGAACGGCCATCAAAGCAAACGCAGCGTGACTAATGATTAGTAGACGAATTCGATTTCCAATCCGCCAACTGTATGACGGAGAGAAACACACCCTTTCGCGAAATTCGTCATGATGCCTTGTCACACACAACCGGGTCACTGGCTTGAAGATAGCCGAGTGACCCGGTGTGAAGAATACCGAACTGTCTGGTGCCTAGCGGATGCTACCAGCCACCGCACGCTTGTCCTGCTCTTTCGGGTCGTAATTGGTGACGAGCGCTTCGGTCGTGAGAATCAAACCAGCAATGCTGGCGGCGTTAGCCAACGCCGTCTTGGCGACTTTCGTCGGATCAATGATGCCAGCCTTGAACATGTCGACATACTGGCCATTGTTGGCATCATAGCCGGTTGCTTGGGGCTTGTGCTTGATCTCATCGGCCACCACGCTGCCGTCCAAACCACAATTGTCCGCAATCTGCCGTAGCGGAGCATCGAGCACGCCCAGTACGATGTTCACACCGATTTTTTCGTCGCCCTTGGCTCCTTTTGCCGCCGCCTCGACGGCCTCGGCACATCGGAGCAAGGCGACCCCGCCGCCAGGCAGGATGCCTTCCTCGACCGCAGCGCGGGTCGCGTGCAGGGCGTCCTCGACGCGGGCCTTTTTCTGCTTCATGTCGGCTTCGGAACTAGCGCCTACCGAGATGATTGCAACTCCGCCAGTCAGTTTGGCCAACCGCTCTTGAAGCTTTTCGCGGTCGTAATCACTTGTGGTGGCTTCGATGCCTTTGCGAATCTGATCGATACGTTTCTGCACGTCGGCATTGCTGCCGCCACCTTGCACGATAGTGGTCGAATCTTTCGAGATCGCAACCTTCTTCGCTCGTCCCAACTCAGCAAGCGTAATGCTTTCGAGTTTCTTGCCCAAATCTTCGCTGATCAGGGTACCGCCAGTCAGGGTGGCGATATCACCAAGCATCGCCTTGCGACGGTCGCCAAAACCGGGGGCCTTCACAGCGCAAATGTTCAGCACGCCACGCAACTTGTTGACGACCAGCGCAGCCAAGGCTTCGCCTTCGATATCTTCAGCGACAATCATCAACGGTTTGCCCTTCTGGCTCACCTGCTCCAAGATCGGTAGCAAATCGCGGAGATTGCTGATCTTCTTCTCGTGCAGCAGAATGAACGTGTCTTCCAAGACGCATTCCATATCGGCAGGCTGGTTGATGAAATATGGCGAGAGATAACCTTTGTCGAATTGCATGCCTTCGACGAGTTCGAGCGTCGTGTCGGTCGAACGGCCCTCTTCGACAGTAATGACGCCGTCTTTGCCAACTTTTTCCATCGCATCGGCCAACAGGTCGCCAATTACTCGATCGTTGTTGGCGCTGATTGATCCCACCTGAGCGATCTGCTCTTTGCTCGTCAGTTTCTTGGACATCGAATCCAGATGGGCCGTCGCGGCCTCGACTGCCCGCCGAATGCCACGTTGCACCGCCATGGGATTGCTACCGGCAACGATATTACGGGTTCCCTCGCGGAGGATGGCTCGGGCGAGCACGGTCGCTGTCGTGGTGCCGTCGCCGGCAAGCGATGACGTCTTGTCGGCCACTTCATGCACCAGTTTGGCGCCCATATTCTCGAAGGGATCTTCCAACTCGATTTCCTTACTGACGGTCACGCCGTCTTTGGTAACCGAGGGACCACCGAACGACTTGTTAATAATGACGTTCCGGCCAGTGGGACCCATGGTCACCGCGACGGCGTCGGCCAGCTTATCAACCCCACGAAGCAGCTTGCTCCGTGCGGAGTCGTCGAACATCAATTGCTTTGCCACGGGAATGGCTCCTTACTGTTGGTTGCGTTGAACGTATGCCGCTCGGAAGCAGCCTGCACGTTGTTATTGATTGTTATTGATTTACAAAGAACTGGCTCGACGAAAGTGCAGTGCTACACCATTTTCGCCAGGATATCGCTTTCGCGAAGGATCTTGAGTTCTTGGCCATCAACTTCGACGTCGGAACCGCCGTACTTTCCATAAATCACTTCGTCTCCCACGGCGACCGAAAGCTCGCCTCGCACGCCACTGTCGAGCAGTTTGCCTGCACCAACAGCAATGACTTTGCCGCGCTGAGGTTTTTCTTGGGCAGAGTCTGGAAGCACGATGCCGCCAGCGGTGATTTCCTCGGCATCCGAGGGTTTGACAACGACTCGATCGTCCAAAGGTCGCAGTTTGATTTTCGCCATGTTTCAGATTCCTTGTATATTCGTAACTTTGTAGAAACTTTATCCGTTGTCGCTTAGAAGCGATCTGAGCTTAGAATCGTCGCCCTACATCATCCCAGGCATGCCGCCCATGCCGCCCATGCCACCCATATCGGGCATGCCACCCATGCCACCCATGCCATGGTCGTGGTGGTCGCCGCCGGCACCTTCTTCTTCCTCCTTGGGCATCTCGGTGATAAGCGAATCGGTGGTCAAAAGCAGTGAAGCCACACTCGCGGCATTCTGCAAAGACGTGCGAACGACTTTCACGGGGTCGATAACACCCGCTTCGATCATGTCGCCGTACTCGTCCTTGTCGGCGTTATAGCCGTCGTTGTTGCCCTTGGCTTGCCGCACGCGGTTGACAACCACCGCTCCGTCGATGCCGGCATTTTCGGCAATGTAACGCAGAGGATTATCCAGCACTTTGCGGATGATCTCTACTCCAAGCCCTTCGTCGCCTTCCAGCTTGAGCTTGTCGAGCGCCTTTTCGCTTCGCAACAGGGCAACGCCGCCGCCTGCGACAATGCCTTCGGCCAGAGCTGCCTGGGTTGCCGCGCGGGCATCCTCCAACAGTGCCTTGCGCTCCTTCATTTCTGTTTCAGTCGTTGCGCCACAGTTGATCTGAGCCACACCGCCGGCCAATTTGGCTAGTCGTTCTTGAAGTTTTTCGCGATCGTAATCGCTGTCGGTGGTGCCGATTTCACTACGAATCTGATCCGCACGCCCATCGATGTCGGCCTTCTTGCCGCCGCCGCCAACCATGGTGGTATTATCGGTAGTGATGAGCAGTTTGCGGCACTTGCCGAGGTCGGTAAGTTGTACGCCGTCGAGTTTGATGCCGAGGTCTTTGAAGATAGCCGTCGCACCGGTAAGCGTGGCAATGTCGCCCAGCATCGCCTTGCGACGATCTCCGTACCCAGGCGCCTTGACGGCGCAGACACTCACAATGCCGCGCATCTTGTTGACGACCAAAGTCGCCAGAGCTTCTCCTTCGACATCCTCGGCAATAATCAGCAGTGGTTTACCGGCCTTGGACACCGCTTCTAGCAGCGGCACCAGATCCTTGGCATTGGAAATCTTCTCTTCGTAGACCAGTACCAGGCAATTCTCTAATTCGACCAACTGGTCGTCTTCGTTGTTGACAAAGTGAGGCGAAAGGTAGCCACGGTCGAATTGCATGCCTTCGACCACTTCGACGTAGGTTTCGTTGCCTCGACCTTCTTCGACTGTGATCACACCGTCTTTGCCCACCTTGGAGAATGCGTCGGCCAACACGCTGCCAATCGAGGGGTCGTTGTTACCAGCAATCGTGGCAACCTGCTGGAGGCTCTTCTTGTTCTTCACTTCAACGGGTACGGCCTGTTTGACGATTGCCGCTGAGACAGCCTCTACCGCTTTGGCAATACCACGGCTAAGCGCCATGGCGTCGGCGCCGGCAGCCAACATCTTCAGGCCCTCTCGGAAGATACCCTCGGCCAGCACCGTGGCCGTAGTGGTCCCGTCACCCGCCACGTCGTTGGTCTTACTGGCAGCCTCTTTGACGAGTTGGGCACCAAGATTCTCGTAAGGGTCCTCCAGATCGATATCCTCTGCCACCGTGACGCCGTCTTTGGTCACCTTGGGAGATCCCCAGCCTTTGTCCAACACGGCGTTGCGGCCGCGCGGTCCCAAGGTGCTGCGGACAGCCCGAGCCAGCTTACCGACTCCTGCTGCCAGCGATTTGCGTGCTTCGTCCTCGAATACCATTTGCTTGGGCACGTTCGACTCCTCAATTGAAGGGATTGTTCTGGGCGGGGGTATGATTTTGTAGAGACCATTCAGGCCGAGACCACAGTAGGTACAACTTGCGTCAGACCCTCAGGTCTCCTGCACCTCTTCAGCTGGTCCGACCCGTTTTGGCAGGTAGACTGATATGTGAAGGGCACCAATTGCAAGCAGTGTGCCAACAGCGGCATGCCTGGCAAATTCCGTTGTTTCGCCCTTGATTTAGCGACTAATTCTGCGATCGAGCGACCGTAGACGGAAAACTGCGGCTTCAAGCAAGTGCCATTTTGGCAGTTAATGGGTACAGTACCTAGCGGCTGACGGCTCGGCTCCCTCCACAGTTGGGTTTCTGGCACGATGGTTGCTCTGGGTTGATTGCAAAGGAACACTCAACATTCAAGCCCGGCTCGTAGTCGAGAGCTAATGCCCTAACACTTGCCGAGCCCCACTAGTGCCAACGCCCAATCCAGGCGTTTGGCGACACGCTCTTCCAGCTACTCGCACAACCCACGGCACGAGAGTTTTTCGTGTCTTTGGACGCCGGTCTGCGGCTCACGATTCGACCATCCACACTCGCTGTTGCGCGGTTTCCTCGCACCTGCTGTACCGGGGTCGGCAGCTACCGCAATCCCGGAAATAGCCCATAACCAGCACCCCTTTTTAGACGAGCAGACCAATGTAAACCAACCATCGAAGTACAACCTATTTCCGCTTCGACAGGGCAATGATTTTGCTTGGCGGGCGCTATTGCCTTGGGTTTCCCAGGAAATTTAGCTGCGTGCGCTAGGCAAGTTCTAAGCTTTTTGGCGCGGGGGCTTGCGGGATAAAGCAATCTATCCGGATTGGTGCGCACCCAGCTGCCCCGGCTCTTGGCTTTGTCCATATGAAGCAATATGCGAGCTGCCTGTCGAGCACTTGCTGCGCAGTTGGAGGTGTGCTGTTGAAACGGGGCACACACTGAACGCAGCGTACGTGTGCCCTTCGGCAGTGGTAGCTGCAAATAAGTCCTAATCGTGTGTTTGATTGCGCGAGCAAAGGCCCTTTTGCGTACTGGGAAAGCGAATTCCGCTGGTGCCGCAATTCACCAATGTGGTGAATCGACCTCCCCATTCTGGTGATGCGCACTCATAACTCTTTTCCAAATAACACGTTACGATTAATCGGCACCCTTCTCGCGATGCCCTCGCCAGGCTCGAATTGCACCGATCTATCGCCGTAAGCACTTACTAGGAAATAGCTTATCGCTCCCCAGTAGGGCAATCACAATTCTGGTGATTTAGCAGCGTCGCTGGCGATAGGGCCCATGTAAATACGGAATTTTTTTCTGAATTTCTTTCGCACCAGTATCTGGCCGAAATGCCGTAAAGAGGCTGATAGCAGGGCCTAAGGACAGGCTTCTAACGGAATAGAAACTGCTGTTGTTGGAAAAGGAACGATGAGCTTAGGATCGGCACGCGTGTTGCGTAAAGCCGCACTAGGCACGGCTGTAGCTTTGCTTTTGGAAAGCAGAGCCAGGACGTCGGAAGAGAAGACCGGTGACCCTGCTCAACACGAACTAGGAGCAAGGACGTAACGAGAGGACGGAATTCATGATTGGACCAGAACAGTCATCAGATTATGGCGATTTTGCTGACGACCTCCAGCGAGTAGGCTACCGCCAGCAAGGCCGAAAAAAAGCAGCTTCTTCCATTACCCGATCGCGCTCGCGCAAACGCAGTGGTCGTAAGGGTGGATCAGGCGCTGCTGCCCCTATCGTTGGAATGGCGCATCGCCGTCAACGCCGATGGTCCTGGTAGTTACCAGGCATTTCGACCGATTCTACCTAAAAAGCCGTTTTGCTGGCGAGTGATTGCCCGTCTTGCGGTGCTTTGTGCGCTATCGGCGTTCATTCTTTGACGGCGCCCAAAGTCATGCCTGAGACGAGATACTTGCTCAGTGCCAGAAAGACGATCACTACGGGCAGGCTCACCAGAATCGATGCCGCGGCATACAATCCCCATTGGGTCGACATGCTCGCCTGAAAGCTCTTGATTCCCAGCGGCAGGGTAAAGAGCTGCGAATCCTGCAAGACCTGGGCGGCGACGATGTACTCGCTCCAAGCCGTCATAAAGCTGAACAGGGCCGTAATGACCAGCCCGGGCACGGCGACTGGCAGGATGACACGCAAGAAGGCATCGAATTGGCCGCAGCCGTCGATCCGAGCCGCCTCTTCCAGCGACGTGGGGATCGTGTCGTAAAAACCCTTCATTTGCCAGATGCAAAAAGGCAAGGCGGTCGAAACATAAAAGATCATCAGCCCCAGAAACGTGTTCACCAGGTGGAGCTTGGCGATCAGGAGATAAAGCGGCAACAGGAGCATCGTGGCAGGAAACATTTGCGTTGTCAGTAACGCCAACATGGTCGCTTGCCGACCGATGAATTTGAAACGGCTCAGCGCATAGCCGCCAATGGCTGCCATGGCGACGCCCGTCAGGGTCACTAGCGTCGCAACTAGCAGTGAATTGCCGAGCCAGCGCAAGAAGGGTTCTTCGGCCAAAAGCTCCACGTATGAGTCAAAACTCCACCCCTCGGGAATGATCGAAAGGTCGGTCGATTGCAACTGGTTGCTGGGGCGGAGTGAAATCGAAACGACCGTCAGCACTGGATAAACGCTGATCGCTGCGAACAGAATCAGAATTGCATGCCGTAGCAAGGAAACCGTTCGTGGTTCAGTGGGCTTATCCATACACATTCTCCGTCGCCCTGCTACGCATGAGCGAAACGAGGCTTGCAACCAGCAAGATCGCGAAGATGACCATCGAAAGCGCCGAACCGTAACCGTAACGGTACAAATTGAACACGGCCTTATAAACATAGGAAACCAAAATGTGCGTCTTGTCCGCCGGTTCTCCACCGTTGGAGACCAACCAAATGACGTTCAGATTGTTGAAGGTCCAAATCGCGCCGAGCGTCACCGCGGGAGCAAGTACCGGCTTGAGCAGTGGCAGCGTAACGTTGCAGAACTGTTGCCAACGAGTTGCCCCGTCAATTCTGGCCGCTTCGTACAATTCGCCAGGGATGCCCTGCAGTCCGCCCAAGGCAATGACCATCATAAAGGGATAGCCCAGCCACACATTTGCCACGATACACGCCGTGAACGCCGGGCCGGGATCGTTCCACCAATTGATCGGATCGATGCCCAACAGATTGCTTGCCAAGAGGTTGACTGCACCATAGTCGAAGTGAAACATGCTGCGCCAAGTCAGCGCGGTGATATACGCCGGCACTGCCCAAGGAATGATCAGCAGGATGCGATAGATCATTTTGCCTCGGATCGGCCCATTGATCGCAATCGCCAACAACACTCCGATACCCACGTGGAACAAGACGTTCACTGCCGTCCAAACAAGGGTTTTCAACAGCACCCAGAAGAACATCGCCTCGCTCAAGACTTCTCGGTAATTCTGCAGCCCGATGATGCTCCAATCCTGGAAGTTCGATAGCGACATATCGGAAAGCGACAGCGCCACGTTGTAGAAGAAAGGAAAGACCACGGTGAGACCGATCGTCGCCAGCGCCGGCGCGATCAACAAATAGGCAAAAGGTTGGCGCCGGACGTCGGGCAGAAACTCGATCAGGCTCTGCCGCTGCCAGACAACGAGGCCCGCGATCAGCAAGATTCCCGTTAGTTGCCATATCCAGGCAGCCGGTCCTGTAGACGATTTACGATTCAGCAATTTAATCCCGCGAAGGGCATCTTGCTGCATTGCTTTTGCCGCGGCTGTAGCCGTCAGCTTGCCTCCCAGCAGCGATTGGTAGTGCGGCCTCATCGCATCCCAGACGGCACGCAACTCGGTATCAACGGGCATCATTCGCCCGTTGGCCAGTTGCTGCCTGGAAGCCGACAGCGTGGGGTCTGACAAGAGGACCGGATCTTGGAGGACTGCTTTCCGGGAAGGCAAGATTCTGATCTCGTTCAATAGTTCGCGCTGCGACTGCTCGCCGGTCGCAAAACGGACAAACTCCATTGCCGACTGTGCCGCCTCGGCGTCGGCAAACCCGTTCAGCGAGTAACCCTTGGGCGATACCATCGGGCCCATCGGTCTGCCGGTCGAACTGACGATAGGCAAGGGCGCTATCGCGGCATCGATTCCCTTGGTTTCCAGGTAATCAACCCAACTCCAGTCGCCGTTGATGATCATCGCTGCGCTGCCGCTCTTGAAAAGAGAATCGGCAGTCTCGTAATCGCAACTACGCGGCACAATCCCGTGCTCATCTCGCAAGGCGAGGATCATCTCGAGCGCGGCAACGCACTCGGGCGTATCGAGTGCAGGCGTCGGCTGCCCCGAGTCGTCAAACACCCAGCCACCATGGCCGGTAAGAAATGGAATGGCAAAGAATGGTTCTACGAAATTCCAGACAAGTCCATAACGCTCGTAGCGTCCATCTCCGTCGGCATCGATCGTGTTTTTCTTTCCCAGTTCAATCAGTTCGTCTGTTGTCTGGGGAGGGGTGGCAATGAAGTCGCGGTTGTATACCAATGCCAAGTGGTTTCCTAACCGGTCTGAGATCTGCACCAATTCGCGACGCCGCGGATCATCCGCCGCTGGAAAATACGTGAGCGCACCTTCAAGAAACTCGTCTTCGATCTGTTCGGAAAACCAGGGAGCCATGTCTTTGACGATCCCCATGGCATGAAACGCGCCCAGTACGTCGGACGGACCATAGACCAGTTCGGGCCCGATGCCCGCCAAAGCAGCTACCTGAAAACCGCTCCGGAGTTCTTCGGTTTCCTTGTAGAGCGCTCGCACACGAATCGCGGAATGGGTCGCCTCGAACTGCTCAATCAGGCGATTGAGCGCCTCTCTCTCGCGTGGCACCATTTGGTGCCAGATGGTTACGACTTGCCGTTCATCGCTTTGCTGGCAACCCGCAAAGCTGAGGAATATGCCAAACAGCAGCAAAGCAAGTGTGACGATCGACAGGCGAGATTCCCCTTGCCTTGCGCTGGTGTCGACCTGTGCCATTACCATTGTGGGATACTATTCTCCAGTCGCATGCTCATCCCAGACAATCGCTGTCAGCGCAGGAATGGTGACGCTCCAATGTTCGCCCGCTGCTTGAATGCCAATCTCTGACTCGTCGGCGGTAGAGAGAAGCTGCCGAGGCGCGTCGCCCGCTTTTGGGGATAGCTGCCACCGGAAAGGCTCGTCCCCCCGATTGAATGCAACCAGCAACGAGGCCTTGTCTGAGCGCCGGCGGAAGGCAAAGAACTTCGCCGTATCATCCTGCCCCACCAACTCGAACTCGCCATGGCTGAGTACCGGATTGGAAGTGCGAAGCTGAATCGCTCGACGGTAGAAATCAAACAGCTCGGCGTCGAACCCGACCGGGTCTGCCTTTCGTGGGCGCCCTAGCGGGTCGCCCTGCTGGTCGTTATAGACCAAATCTTGCCAAACCATGGGCATGCGATCACAAGGATCGTCGCCCCCCCACATACCGGCTTCGGTTCCGTAGTAAACCATGGGAGCGCCAACATAGGTCATCTGCATGGTGGCAACCAGGCGTTGAATCTTGCGCTCGCGCACGTTAGGACGACGCACGTCGTACGTACTATCGTTCCGTGCTCCGGCTCGTTCAGAAACGTCAAAGTCAAATCGCTCGGGCCGCAGATAATCGCCGCGGCCGGCGTTGACAATCATCGAAGCTACGCGGTCGGTATCGTGCGAGTCGATAAGATTCTGCAACGCGTATTGCATTGACCGTGGATAGCTCTGACGCCGATCCGCTAAGAGTCTGCCAAATTCGCTGGCAGCGAGCTCGCCATCGATCAGGAAGCCTTTGACCAGATAGGCAAAGCCATGATAGTTCATCGTGGCCGAAAACTGCCCTTCGATCAGGTGGTCGAGAGCTTCGTTCCAAAACTCACCGACGGTGTAGGCCTCGGGGTTCAGCTGACGAACCAACTCGCTCCAGTCGCGCCAGAATCCGATCGGAACTTCATTGGCAACGTCTAGTCGCCAGCCGTCGATGCCATCGTCAGGATTGCCATCCCCGTCGGGATCCATCCAGCGTCGGGTAATGTCGAAAATGTACTTCTTGGGGGCCTGATGCAGATCTTGACCTGAAGGCGAATCGGCAAACTCGGGCAACGACTCGTACCCCCACCAACTCTTGTACTTCAACTCGTTCTGCCCGGTGTCAGGATCATCGAACGACTCGACCAGGTACCAGTCGCGATACGGAGAATCTTGCTGCTTCGCCAAAATGTCAGCAAACGCAAAAAAAGCTCGTCCCGTATGATTGAATACACCATCGATGATAATCCGGATCTTTCGCCGATGCGCCTCTTGAACGAGTTCCAGAAAAAGCTTGTCGGCGGCCGTCCAATGCCAGGTTTCAGGATCACCAGTTTCTTCGCGAATGATTTCCAAATCGCCAGCCGGATCGGGGCCAAAGTAAGGATCGACATGGTGCATTGATGCCAGGTCGTACTTGTGAAGCGATTTGCCGTAGAAGACCGGATTCAAGTAGATTGCATTGATGCCCAATTCGCTCAGATAGTCGAGCTTGTCGATAATCCCCTGCAAATCGCCGCCATAACGACGGTCGAAGACCCCATGTTCGAAGAACTTGTCGCCAAGCTGCTGCTCCCAATCGGACCGAGCATACCAGTCGCTTGTCCAGACAGATGGACGCCAGTTTTCTGGCACCGAGGCGGGGTCCTCAAGAGAGTCGCGAGTCGGATCGTTTTGCACATCGCCGTTACGGAATCTCTCAGGAAATATCTGATAGAAGACCGCCTCCGCAGCCCAATCAGGAATGTACTTCGCAATCGCTTCTTCATCGATCCACTTGACGACTGGCGATATCGTAGGAGTCGCTGCCAAGACCGTTCCGGCGCCAGTCTGGCTTGCCTCGATCTGACTCCCTACGGGAACCTCAATCAAACTCTCTTGCGACTGGCAACCAACGAACATCCCCAACGAGGCGAATAGCCAAGATGCGTTACGTGCACAACGACCAATAAAGAGGCGGGATGGTGCTCTTGCCTTGCCGGGTCGATCTCTCATGACGAACTTCTGCCCCAAAACTATTCTCAATCCGCGGGTACTGTTCTCGAACGTAAAAAATGGCTGGACGCGGCCGCTACAAACCACGTCCAGCCAGGTTCAGATCTCAGGCGCAAAATTGCCTGAGAGTTGCGTGCTAACGGATTCGACGTCGACGGACGAGCCCACAAGCCATCGCGCCGAGGCCGACCAGAGCCAGCGAACCGGGCTCGGGAACCGCGGCTGATCCAGACAATGGCCCGGGAACGACAATCGACACGAATTGATTGCCCGGGATCAGGCCAAGATCCAATCCCGTCAAATCTCCCGTGAAGGCGCCAGAGCCATCGCCGCCCAAGTTGCCCAGCAGAACGCCATCTCCGGCAAATTGGTTAGAAGCGTAGCTATGCTTATCACCATTGATAAAGGCGGTAATCTTGATCGTGTCGCCCGCACTCGGGCTGCCAATCATCGAAAGGGGAATCGAGAACTCGATTCCGGTAGTGACAGCCGAAGTGTTGAATGTCGTAGGCGTCGTAAAGTCGCCTGCGTGCTCGTCTCCGTTGTCCACGCCAGCGATGTTGCTGTTGTCCCACGCCATCTCCAATTGTAGGGCGCTGTTGTCCATATTCCGATGCTTGTAAGTGTTGCCCGGATCGTTGATCGTGTCGATTTCTAGTGCGAACTCAACCTCCTTCGGCAAACAGCCGGTGCCCGAGTTGTCGGTGCAACCACCGGCGCCCAGGGCATAGTTCTTGTCGATCACAAATCCCTGAGGAAGACCGCCGTTGAGAGTTGGTCCCAATAAAGCTTCCGAATTATCTTCGTCAGCCGATTGCGGAGCAAAGGGAAAGTCTGACAAGGAAGCATTGGCAACATTGAATCCGAAGGTGCTCGCCCAGATGTTGAAGTCGTCGCCATCGACGTCGCGCGGAGTCCCATTGTCGTCGCCGCCGTCAGCATTGCCATCACTGCGGTTGGCGCCCGAGGTGGTACCAAAGTTGCGCTGCCAGGTCAGAAACTCGCCGCCGTCGACGTCGCCGTCGGTATCGAAGTCGGCCGTCGTCCCACGCAGCACTTGGGGCAAGCCTCGCTGGGCTAACTGCATGCCGGGGGCGATGACCGCCCCACTGGTGCCTTGGGTCATGTCGGCGTAGTGGGCAGTTGAAGCGTAGAATTGAAGTTCGCTTGGCAGGCCCTCGCGGAGCTTCTCGAATCCATGGTTGAAGGTCATGAAGTAATCCGCCGTAAACCCGGCATCGAAGATCAAGCCATTCGAGCCCTCAAAAGCTCCACCGGAATAGGGATCAACTCCCGCCGGCAAGTTCGCAGCTACCACTTGATTGACGCCACCAGGAACGGCAGCGTTCGAATCGGAGTCGAAGTAGATATCGAGTTTGTTGAAGTTGGATTGCAAATTGCCGGCAATGACCATGTACAACCGGCCGCCTTCGATTTTCGCAAAGACCTGATCGATCTCCGAACCGCCGCCGCCGTTGATCGCGTCGCCCGTGCTCGCATCGCCGAAATGAGTATTGGTATTCTGCGTTGATAGTGAGGCATAACCATCGCCGCTCGCGTTGCCATCGATCGTCGGAACCGCCAGGGCAGTCCCGCTGGTCGTTGCTGTCAAGTACGCGACTGCAGCGACCGCAAACCATTTCTTAAAATTCATTTTCATTTCTCCCTCGTTACGCATTGAGATGCTCAATCAAGCTTGAAACACCTCGGATCACACAGACTCAATAACGATACTCGTCGCGCCGTCGCGACCTATAAGAACACTTCCCCGTGGTCAAAGCCATCAAGGCAATCATTGCCAAGGCTCCTGTGGTGGGTTCGGGAATGGCAGCGGCCCCCGCGACAAGCGGCGCTACCAGCGGGCTGGTAACGAAGCCGAAATTATCTTGCCAAATCTGGTAGTCCGCTTGGTCTACCACGCCATCCAAACTGGCATCGCCACCGATATATAATGCGCCACTCGTGGCGCCCATTCCCTGTTGCAGCGTGAGCAGATCAAAAGCATCGACATCGCCATCCAGATCGAAGTCTCCCGGCACCGACCGGGCAATCTCGGTGATCAGCGTGCTCACGTCATTAATGTCGACCTGGCCATCGACGTTCAGGTCGAGCGACCAGAAATCAGGATTGGTATCCGGAATCCCGAAACCGTTGTAGAGTTCCACCACGTCCAACCCGTTGGTCGAGCTGTCGGAATTCAAATCGCCTCGCCGCGTCAGTACTTCCAGGTACTTGTCCAATGCGAACTGGCTAGCTCCGTTGTTCAGCAGTTCGGTACCGAGCTGGAACAAATCGCGATTGTCGACCAACCCGTCCGCATTGGTGTCCGAGGTGGCATTGAAGGTGTTGTTCTGGCTATAGAGCACGGTCTCGAAGCCCAGCATGTCCGCCGGGCCAATAAACCCATTCTGATCGGTATCGCCAAACCCGCCGCCAAAGCCCGTGTCGGGCGAAAGTCCGACAAACCTCCGCACGGTATACCTTCCCGTGGGCTCCATCATCACAACCGTGGCCGCATGATTCCCGATAACCACGTTATTCACGCCAAACTTAAACTGGCCGCCACCTACGGTCGCAGCCTTGTTGCCCGCATTGACCATGGCCAGGATTTCCGACTCGGTCTTCGCGGCACCGAGGTTCATCATCACATGCACTTCGTTGGCAGTCTGATCGACGCTGCCAATTACGAGATCCAAATCGTCGGCCGAGCTGCCGTAAGGGTCAAAGCTGACCACCTCAGATTCGGGTGCAAAACGGTCGACATAGACGACGCGTTTGAAGTCGGTGAACACCGCCTCGCCTCCGTCGCCGCCGGTGCCTGCGTTTCGGTGACGGAAGGCACGCACGGTGATAAAGTGTCGGCCCTCGCTGAGCTGCGTAGCATCGATCGTTTGGGCATAAGTACCCGAACCGGTGCCCACATTCGCTCCACCGCTATAGATGTAGCCGGGAGCGCGCGTGTCGGTGAAATCTTCGAAGCCGTAAGCAACGCCGCCCGGCGACGCGTTATCGATCCCCGATACTGTGTTAAGATCCATGCCCTCGTCGATCCTGATCAGTGCCGTGTCGCCGTCGGCGTGATAGTCGCGAACCGACAAAAGCGTATCGGGATCGATCACACTTACCGGCGTGGTGTTCAGTTGGACCTCGAACGAGTCGGCTTGAATCACATCGATATCGCCCAATCGGGCCGTGCCGTTGGTGGCAGCCGAAGGCGCCGCACCAGCAAGCACGGACGCTACGTTCGTCAGGCTCAGCGTCCCCTGGGGGGTAGGCAACCCATAGATGACGTAACCCCGCCCATGGGTGCTGTTCGACGGAATGCTGATATTGATCTGCCCCGAGCCATTGACTTTGACCGTTTCGGGAATCACGCCGCCCGGATCGACGATCGCATCGGCTGCATTGCCGGTGAGTTCCACCAGGATGGTTCCGGAATCGAAATTGGTTTGCACCCCACTGCGGGTCTCCACGACCGGATCGGTTCGCCCGGAGAGCCCGACGACTGCCGATTTCGACCGCTCGTAAACATAGATACTTGAAAAGCCGTTGGGATTGAACGCATCGTCAATCCATCGTTCGTGGAAGTCTCCACGTCCGTGCGTATTGCGAATGTTCACCAGCGTCGTGATCGTATCGCCGTAGATGCCGCCCAAGGCGTCGACCTTGCCGTCCTGTGGGAAGGGCCGACCTTCGCCAAACTCCTTGGCATTGAAATAGACCAATGCCTCGCCAGGCCGCATCAAGGTATAGGCATAACCCACATTCTTCAAAAACGGCGTACCCCCAGGAACGTCGTCGTGGCTCTGCACCCAGGCAACGCCCTGGCTGCCGTTCCGAAGACCATCGTCCTGCGTATCCTGGCTGGCGTTGCGGATGCCGTGCCAGTTGTTATTTCCCGTGGTACCGGTGAGGTTGTCGCGCATCGCGAAGAACAGCGGGAAGTCGAGCGCGTCGCGATTGCCCCCCACCGTCGTATTCAAACTACTAATCGCCTCGGCGTTAGGAAGGTCGCGCCGGATGTAGCCTTGGACCGCTCCCTTGTTGCCGTCAAAGACTTCAGAAAAAGAATAGACCGGCTTGATCGATCCGTCGTGCTGCAGCCGAGGATTAGCCCGGAAGACCGCCTGATCGAGTTCGTCGAGTACGTCTTCGTCCATATGCCGAACCGCGTCGAGACGGAATCCATCTACTCCGATCTCTTGAATCATCCAGCGGGCGTTTCGCTTTAAGAGGTCGAGCGCGTTCTCCAGCACGGGGTCGCCGAGCAGAGGGTTCGACGAATTGAAATCGTACAATGTAACGCTCGTCCCTTGCTCAAGATCGGTAACGGTCAAGCCGCCCAAACCCTGATCTGGGTAGAAACGCGCATTGTTAGGGTCGGGCAAGTTGTAGGTAGTGCCAGCCGGGATGTTGTCGGGGTTGCCTGCCGCCACGGGGTGGCGGATAAACTGGTAGCTGGCCCCTCGTTTTTCGTGTGCGATATCGACCAGGCCGGCCAACTGCCCGTTGAACGGATCGCTGTTAAAATCGATGCTCGGATCGTGGAAGTCGCCAAAGGGATCGCCGGGAACCGTAAGGGCAAAACCAGGATAGCCGCCCAGCGCCGCAAACGAAGCATCGAGCGAGTCGCCAAATCCGTTGTGATTGCCAATAAAATCGGTGTAAACATCCACGCTAGCGCGGTGAGCACTCGACGTCAGGCCTTTGAGCCCTGCCTCGGTGCCATACAGCGTTTGGCTGCTGGGGGTCCCTAGATCAAAACGGTCGAACACGTCGTAACCCACAGAAAAACCCCCGGTGTCTCCCTTCTGCGGAGGCGGCAACCACATCGATCCGTAGCCGGCGTAGAACAGGTCTACCTGTCGATCCTCGATGGTCTGCCACTTCGCTTCAAAGATCTGCAACATCGCCGGCGCTGAGGTATCCTCGGCACGAATCGGCGCGTGCCACGCAAGTGCAATGGCCACCACCACTGCGCATCGTCGAAACCAGGATGAAACTGACAGCCGAGTCGCTGGCAGGCAATTCTGACATAAGAGTTCCGACAAGTTCGTCATGATGAAAAGTTAGTTAAGGGTAAATACTCGGTGCCACTTCTCTGTTGGGTCTTACTTATATCTTCATAACTCGGCAGGTCAGCTGTTCCTGTGTCTACCTTCGTCTTTGCTTCGGCGGTTTCCAGTCGGCAGGTGGTTCGGAGGTCAGCGAAATATCAATCGTGTTCGAGCCCGGCTCCACTGTAAATTCAAGCCCCGAGGTCTTGGCAGATCGATACCAGGGAGGAGTGATCGGTTTGCCTGCAGGAGGCGGCCCGCCATCTCGGCCTTCCTGATCTGGCAGTTCATTGGCAACCACGGTTGCCAAATAGTGCCCTGAAGCGAGCCCTTCCTCGCGACCGGTCTGTATCGTGTATTGGCCATCACTGTCGATCCGACCATAGGCTGCTGCGCCGGGCGATTGGGGACTAAACGCCACGGTACCGCGCGGCAAAGTTGCTCCGTCCAACGTGACGGTTCCCGAAACGTACGAGTCGTAGGTCCCGCCGCAACCAGCCAACACCACGCATGCCAGCAGCGGCAACATTCGACTACGAAATCGCTGAATCGCATTGTCCCTCACTGCGAAACCTCCTCTTCGACTTCTGCAGGCGATTCTGTTTCTCCAGGAGTTTCAGTTTCACTCTCCTCAGTCTCGGGTTGCTCTGAATCGCTGCCTTCCTCTCCCCCGACTTCGGCATTCTCAGATTCCTCTGCGTCGGGGCTCGCCTCTGCTTCCACGACCTCTGCTTCCACGGGAGGATCGTGAATAGCGCTTTGCACAGGAAGCACGCAGAGGTTTCGCCCGGCTTTGATCTCGAACTCCAGGCCCGATGTTTCCTTGCTCGTGTACTTCAACGCGACCAACCGGCGTCCTGCCGCTGGGGGCCCACCTTCGCCGACAACGACCTCTTTATCGGGGGGGCCAGATATCTGGACCGTCACCTGGTAAGTGCCAGGAAAGACCGTCCCGCTATCGGGGCCACTTACGGTTCCCCTCCCGGTGCTCAGCGAATAACTGCCATCTGGCTGAATCTGCCCCACCGCGATCGGACCGGAGTCGACCGGGTGGAAAGTGACCGTGCCCCGGGTCGCCAATTCGCCGTCAATCGTAACGGTGCCTTGAACCGTAGCATTTCGCACGCTGCCCGATTCGCCACAACCGGCGCAGAAGAGGGCGGTTGCCATGAGGCTGGCGACTGCGATTCGATTTGGAATGTTGTAAGGCATGAAAAAAACCATCTATGTTCAATGGAGGCAGGACTAGTTGCTGAGACTGGCCGCCTCTTCACCATTACGGGTTGCTAAAGCGCGGTAAGTCACGCCGTCGATGTTCTCGGTAACAAAATGGACCGAGCCATCGGCCATCACGAACTGAGCGCCGCCAGCATGGAGACTCTTGAAACCGCGCATGTCGAACCAATCGACGCCTTTCACATCTTCCGGCGGTATCCCAAGCCGAAAGAAGTTCAGCGGAATCCCACACGTGGCCCAACTACCGTCTGCAAAATAGCCGGCCGAGTGATAATCTTGCGAAACGACTGACTCGCCGACCATGAAGGTATTGCTCTGGCCGTCGGTGATACTTCTCAATTCGACAGGATTGAAATAATTGCCTCGCCAGATCAGGCCGTTGCATTCGACCGTGTTGTGGCAGTCGGGCCCCGATCCGAAGTCGGGAAATGCTGTCTTCTGGCTTGCGTTGACATCGCCCGGGCTAAGGCCGTCGGTACTGGCAGAATCGCCCAAGACCCCTTTGTAGCTCGTGGTTGCCGTCAAGCGTTTTGGCCAGTGCCACTGATCTTCGCTGGGGATGGCAGAAGGATCGGAAGGGCAAGACATCCAGCTTTGCTGAACTGCCATGATGTCTTTCAGCTTAGGATTGCCGAGCCCTCGCCCGAAAGGACCATTGATGCCAAAACTGCCGGTGTAGTCCGCTACGATTTGCGTATGCAAGGCCTGTTGTTCCATTTGCGGCAGGATGTCGACGATCCAGCCTTTGCCGTTGTAGCCTGGCCCGCCGTTTTTCTCGGCCATCTTTCCACCGTCGGGACCAATCCAGTTCCCACGGATATCTCGATCCTCGGGCCAACGGCTAATGCTGATCGGCATATGGCCTTCGACGTCGGCGAAGTTTAAGCAAGCAAGCCCAATGTTCTTCAGGTTGTTGGCACAACTCATTCGCCTTGCCGCTTCGCGAGCGGCTTGAACCGCCGGCAGCAACAAGGCTACCAGCACGCCGATGATCGCAATGACGACCAGGAGTTCCACGAGCGTAAACGCACTACGGCCACTCAATCGGCAGGCAGTGGGTTGGCGACTTGTAGTCATGACAAAACGTCCTCTAGAACTGATTTTGAGGGTACATACCGGTAGCCGTAGCAACCGCTGCCCGCTCGCCAGACCCGGGAAGTCTAGACGAGCGAATCAGCGATTACCCAACAGGCAAAGTAACTTCCAAAAACTCCCTTAGACGAGACGGCGCCTCGCAAACACTGTCAGGGCGAGTGACAATCCTGCCAGTGCAAAGGTGCTAGGCTCGGGAATTACGGCCGCGGCGCGCCAGCGTCCGTTTGGCAAGTCGAGTTCAAAAAGCCAGTCGCCAGCAACAGCCGGGTTGACGCTATTGTTGGCAGCGGAATTTCCGAAATTATCTCCGATCGAAATATCCCACGAACCTGCTTCACGAAACTTCCACTCTTGGTATCCAGGGGACAAATTGACCTGAATGGAGTATAAACCTCCGCCTTGATCCGTCATCGCAGCGCCGCTCCAACCGTTCATGGCGCCAATCAGCTCCCAACCAAACTGGCCGGGATCGTCGTAGCCAACTCGCATCTCCGAGGATGGTTCCCAACCATCAGCCCAGGAAGTACTTTCCCAGAAGTGATAGTTGATCTCACCGCTGGCGTCGGCAATCACACGACCATCGCTGCCCGGAGCACTGGCTGACCAATCGTCCCTGGCAATCTTGTAGTTGTACCGGCCACCCGGAGTGAGGCCAGAGATCGTGCCAGTGTAATACCCGCCACCTTGGTCGGTGAGTTGGTCGGATGTGCTCCAACCATTGTAGTCGCCTCGCGCATACCAGTCCGTCGGACCCGCTAGCGCGCTGCCACTCATCTGGGCGACAAGCCCAACGATGACAAGACAAACAAATCGCTTCATTACTCTACCTCCTGGGAAACCCTCCCAAAGTACAACAAGACAACCCATGAGATCTCGCTTGCTTGTACTCCGCCTAACAAAACAGACAAGCTCGCGCAACCCCTCCGAAAACCTTTCCTCCGTCCATAAATCGAACCAGCTAAGGGTCCATCTCCCACAACAATCACTCTCTGGCAACTTGCCGCTGAGTGGTATCTCTCATTACTTGGAAATCATCGAATTCAATGCAAGCACCAAGCCCTTGATCAGCCAAGTCGGTTCGGCAAACGGTTGGGAATGATAAGTCACCCGTGGGAGTGCTCGCCCACGTTCGCCGCCCCAATGGCCTGTCACAGCCAGGAAATGTGTGCCGACGTGTATTTCGTCCATTTCATGGATCTTCGAACCGTCGAAATTCGCCATGCTGATGCGGTCGAACGCGAAATTACCTCGCAGCACTGCATCGGGCGTGCAAACCTTTTCGTCCTTCAACGAGACCGGATTGCGGAAAACCTCAACGACATCCTGGTTGTCGAAGCCAAAGGTGATCTTCACGACGAACATATTTGCTTCATTGCTTTCCTCGCCGAGCGAGGGGAAGTTCTCAGCGTCGTAACCATTGTAAATCGAGGTAGCCCCGTAGCCGGTCCCTTCAGCGCCGTTGCCTATCGATAGAACTCGATTCGAGTTGCCATCGCCCCGATGAAGCTCCACGCCATAAAAACCGTCAGCAACTTGCGAGACTCGCTGTAGAAAGCTGATATATATCTGGTGCCCATCGCGGCCGAGCAGACGCACGCCGTCTTGGTTCTCGACCAGCCCGGCAACGTCGAATACGCCACCGACCGAAGTGCCCAAGGATCGACGAATGCGATTGTAAGTGCCTGTCTGCATTGCACTATTGCCCAATGGCAAAAGCCCCTTGGTGGCCAGGCTGCCGTTATTGACGCGGTTTGAATGAGGCTCGGCATCCTCATCTGCTGAGATGTCGAACCAGGGCCCCGCCCAGCCGAAGCCGCCATTCTGCGCCGAGAGCGGACCCTCGGGATAATCGAAGCCTTCGTAAGCCAGCAGACCGTTGCTGGGCCCCAGGGAAGGAGCAATACGGCGTGTGAAATCTGCTTGATTGGCCGGAAATTCCATCACTGTGGTAGAAACAGGATTCACGCGTGCTGCTTCCGAAGCATTAAGATCGAGTCGCTGTAGCGAACGCCCTGACGAATCGAGAACGTTCGCTTTGACCAATCCGTTGAATACATGGACCTCCGCAGTACCCGACTGCCTGGCAAACAAGCCGAACTCTGCACCCACGTCGAATACTTCCAACGAACGCGTATGAATACGAAAGCCACGCGACTGCTGAGGCACGACGGCAGCCAGTCGCCCCTCTTCCAGGCTGGCTGCATGAGCCGCGCTTACCGTAAACGTCGCCGGGCTTTCCAGGAGCACGGTGGCACCGTTTTCGAAAGTAAGCTCGGCAAGCCCTTCGCGGAGTTCGAGCTGCTGACCTGCAATCAAACCCGAACCGTAGCCGATCGACGAAGAAGAGCTTCCCCAGAGACAATTGTGGGTACCGGTAATCCTTGCCACCACGGTCGGTTCCGAGGCCGCTTCCTCTACCGACTCGGCAAGCCTGAACAGTGACGGGGCAAGCGAAATCGTCGAGTACGTAGCAAGGCTGGAAACCAACGCCACCAGCGCCAGAGAGGCAGCCAACATTAACGGACTGCCAAAGAGGGTAGAGAGAATCCCTCTGCGACGCCCTCTTTCAAGACGGCTAGCATCCTGCTGGTGCTGTACCTCTTGAGCCGCTGATGAGTATTCTTCAGCGGTCTCTTCGTCAGTTCGGTTCAGCAAAGCGCCATCCATATGCAGGCAAGCGTGCATCGCCAAATAATCTAGATAGATTGCCCTCACTTCGGCGTCTGAGCACAGACGCTCCTCTAGCCATGCCAACTCACTGGGCTCGATGGCCTCATTGCACAAATCGCCGATCGCTCGGATTGCTCGAAGATGATGTGGTTCGCGGCTCATGCCAGGCCCTCCGCTGTCAATGTCCTATCGATGCACTCATGGAGAACACGACGAATCCTGTTTAATGTCTTGTAAACCGTATTCACCGGTCGTCCCATCCGATTGGCTGTCGCCTTAATACTCATGGTGCTGTCGTCGTAGCAAAGTTGAACCAATCGCCGATCTTCTTCGGGCAGTTTGCCAAGGCATTGCCTCAAGGCATCGCGACGGTAGTCAAACAAGTTGGCTCGTTCGATTGCCGCCGCGGCGACCAGTTCGCAAGCCTCGTCGCTCAATTGATAGCTACCACGTTTGTGCTGGCGTCGAAACTTCCTTACCTGATTATGGGCGATTACGGCAACCCACTTCACGAAGTCGGTTCCCAGTTCAAATTTCTCATGCTCTCGCCAAAGCACCACACACACTTCCTGAAAGACTTCCTCCGCATGGGCGGGGCTACCAAGCAAAGTGACCAGGTACGAAAAGAGCCAGCGATCGTGCTTGGCAAACAACCGTGCAAATGCGTCGCGCCGCTGATCGCCCGAAGGCAAACCTTCCTCCACGTTGTCTGGCTCCCAATCGCTTGACGCTGACTCGTCCCTAGGCACAGACGGCCCTCCTCGCCCTCTAGGATGGTTGATTAGCCTGCCTACCCTTAGTAAGGCGCGGGACTGGCCATTCTGGTATAGAAAACCTGCAAAAAGATCGGGGAACTACCTCTCAACAGGCGTCAAGGCCACGTCGCAAACACTTTTACAGAAAAGACTTACATAGAAAACAACGACTAGCCGCATGCTACTCGCCGAAGGTGGCATCCACCCCAAATGGGGGGGCACCGACTCGTCTGAGAGAGCGTTATCGAGCCGCAACTTGAGTTGCCAGACCGGGAGGCAATACCGGCCATCAGGAGCGGGCCCATCCGGTGCTCGTCACGTGGCAGTAGCCCGCTCCTCCCATCTATCTCTCTCTGCCGCTCAATCCCCTAGCCCCATCGTCGCCGAGAGAGAATGACTCCTGTGCTTCCTACCAGCAGCAACAGGACTGACCCTGGCTCGGGAATGCAGGTGTGAATGATGTTGCCGAATATCTCAATGCGATTGCCACCCAGCGTTCCGACTTGCCCAGAGTATTCTACCCAGACATCAATCGACACCCACTCGGGGTTGTACTCCAGAATCTCAAACGGATCCTCATTTAAGACAGTAATCGCTTCGCCAGCACTGAGCTGAGAGTCAAAGATCACAGAGCGCTCGATGGCGAACTCTTCGTCCGCATTGGGCGGAGGACCGATTGGTCCCGTCTCGGGATACTGCATATTGCTCCAGTTCAGAGCTACGATCACCTGATCGGGCTCTGTGGGAGGATTTGGATCACCTGGATCCACCTGCCAAGACTCGATCGTGATGTTGTAGAAGATCTCCTTGTATCTGTTCGGATCGGGTGGATCATCGTACCACCACTGATTCCACCACGGGGTGCCGGCGTTTGGATAGAAAAACCAACGCTCGCCGGTTTGCGGATTCTCCCAGCCGTCGTCTTCAGGATTGCCGGTAGGATCTGGAAGCAGCGGGTTGAACGTAATATGGAAATTGCCTATTTGAGACTGTGCCAATACGGTCGAAGCGAGACCGGCAAACAGGAGCCCCGCCACGACGCCAGTTACGGTTAGCACTCGAACAATGGAAACGACATTGGTTTTCATGAGAATCCCCCCCGGTTAGGTCTGACACGTAAATCACGTGGCAGATACGCCAGGCTTCTCGTGTCAAACGACTAATTGCGCTTCCGCTGTGCGCCAACTATCAGCACAACCAAGATTCCCAGCGCTAGCGCATTTGGCTCCGGAATCAACTCTGTTGTGACGGGAATCATCGTCAGATGCGGTACCCCCTCGTTGGCGAACAGCAAACCCGTGACAAACGCCGTTGGATCGTACGGATCGACCATCTCTTCCGGCTCGATCCCGAGGACGACAAACTCGCGGACGCTGGGCAAGCTCACTAGCTCGTTCGCGGAAGCGTCTTCAACGAGCAACGCCAACTCGCCCAGTTCGTCCACTACATAGATGTCGTACAGGTCGTCGCCTAGAGCGGGAAGCAGCACGGCGGCAAACAGAGGGTCGCCAACCTCCACCGCATAGTGATAGCCTACCGCCACCTCGGGATCGACAAAGACCGGCGTTGTCACCCCGATTCCTTCCTCTGTTACCGTAAACGGGTCGAAGACCCAAGGCTCATTCCCCCCGGCGGATCCAGGTAAGAGCGGATCAGCAGCAGACGTGCCAGGCTCACCTGGCGCCAAGGCAACTGGCGATACAGCCGCCAAATCGAGCAAGGCAAAATCTACCACCAGCTCCGCACGCAGGTTGCCGTCGATCTCCTCGGTGAGCGACGTCGTATCACCGCTAAAGCTGACCGTGAAATCGACGACATCCTCCACGCCAAGCTGCAGGGCAGCAGTCTGTGCCCCGAAACGCGAGAGGACATAGGTGTCGGTGCCGTCCGATATCTCCACGCTCCAATCGATATTGTCCCAAATTGCAATTGGAATCTCGACCTCGTTGATTTCGTCCCACTCGCGGTATTCGACCAGGGTCTCGGTAATCCCCACGCTCAGCAACATGGGTTTGGCCAGCCCTCCAATCCCGATGGCAGGCGCCTCCAGAAACCCACCCGGTAGAATATCTCCCGTAGTCACATCAAACATGAACTCCCCGCTGCCTTCGCCCTCGCCCAGCGTCGAGTAACCCTCCGAGTAGTATTCAGCCGCGAAACCGATCTTCGCCCAGCCGGCATCTTGGGGTATTTGCGCCTCGACACTGGCGTGAATTTCAGTATCGTGCCAGCTTTCCGCTTCTTCCTCACCCGAGTAGTAATCTGAGACATAGGCCCACACCCCACCGCCCCAGGTACTGATGATCCCGACGTCCGTCTCTTCCTCGAACGGATCATCGCCATGCTCAGGAACTCGAGCTCGGGCCGTTGTACTCACGATGCCTTCCATTGAGTGGGCCAGCGGCGCGGTAATCGCCTGCCCCCCGAGACCAACGAGATTGTGAATCCCGCTCCCCCCTTCGCCGCCTTCCGAGGTAATGAAAGCCGCACCTGACGTCGTGTCGACTTGCAACAATCGGTTCGGCGCGTTGCCAACCGCCCGCATCACCCCGGCGTCGGCGTCATACCACAAATCCGTGATCCGAGTTTCTCCCGTAGGAAGGACAAGACCTGCTGGCAAGCCTGTTGCCGTATCGAATACCACAAAGTCGCTATAACCGGGGTCCTCAGGGCCAACGTTCACGTGACTCGACCCTACCACTTGGCCGGTAGGCGGGTCGTAGGCTAAGCCAAAGACATACGGCAGGCCATGACTGCCAATCTCGGTCGCTACTCCAGTTACGGGGTTCAGGCCGTAAAATCCATCAGCGTTGGCGTCCCAGTTGACTCCCCACACCTCATCGGCCCCAGCGACGTAGGCCAACTCTCGCACACCGATCGGGTCACCAGCGGTCGTGTCGCCGGCGCCGCCAATCGGGGTGAGACCTTGCGTGTAAGGGTTCACCCGATAAAGCTGCGACTCGCCAAGAACTTCTCCCGTGAAGTAGTCGATCTCCGGAGAGGTCGTCGCATAAAAGCTATCGGCTCGATTGCTGTCGGCCGCCCCAGGAAAGCGCGGCCCAGCATCAAATAGAAAGTGCGTCGTCTGGGTCTCAAAATCAACCAGATAGACGCCAGCGCCCCCGGTAGCAAAGGTTCTACCCCCCACAGGTTGCCCTGCCGCAATGCCCCCCCCGCATGCAATCAGCACAAATGAACAACCTACTCCCAGCGCACAGCGAACCTGGTTCTTGGCAATCATGAGACCCCCTCCTTCTGAAGCGCACGCCAGAACCTAAGCCTACCGACCTGTGGCTAATCAGGCGGCAAACGATGTTCCATTCAGGAGTGCTGAGAGCAGACTCTACGAATACAGGGTCAAAACAACATCAAGAACTCGCTCAAGGAAAAAGCAATGGTCCCAAGAGACACACCGCTGTGCCACCTCGTCACACAAGTCGAAGACGGTGGATTGGACAGCTGGACGGAGCAAAACGGTTCATCGAACAGGCGTACAGCTGGTCAGACGAGTTTCGCCATGCGAGAGCCTGGTGAACAGAGACCACTCCCCACACCTTCAGAATCTGCCCCCGCGCGTACTATTGCAGTATATGCGCTATTCCTGGAAACTACTTACTTCAGCTAGGAACTAGTCGCCTCAAACTTCGGCGGCTATACTCGGAAGTCCATTTGAGTTTTGGCTTTACGGCGATCTCCTCAATTCTTAATACTTTCTTCATGTTGCTGTTCGGATCCGGTTGTCTACGTATGCCCCCCCAAGTTGCTCAAGAAACAACTAACTGGTCAGCCCTCCTCGACGCCTCGCGAAATGGCGACGACGTGGCTTTTGGCGAGATTTGTGATCGTCTGACCGATTACCTAATGCTGACAGCAAGTAGCGGCTTGGGCGGCGATTTGAGCGCCAAATTGAGTGCGTCAGGTATTGTGCAAGAAACACTACTTGAGGCACGACAAGATATTGTCAGGTTTCAGGGAGCGAGTGAAGCTGAGTTGCGGGCTTGGCTGGCACGATTGATGCAGCATAACTTGACCGAAGCGGGCCGACGTTATCGTCGGACCGAAATGCGAGATGTCTCGCGGAAAGAACCGTGTGGCACAGAATCAGTTCCAGAATTGCAACGGACTGCCGGCAGCTTCGTGCGACGTCGAAAAACAGACGACCAACTCCTCCGAGCTGTTGCGCAACTACCTGCCAGCCGTCGGAAGATGATCGAACTTCGCCATTGGCAAGGGCTCAGTTTTGCAGAAATCGGAAGAGGACTCGAAATCACCGAGTCGGCAGCACGAAGTCTTTGGGCACGTGCCATCGAAGAGCTGCGGAAGAAACTTGCTGACGATTAATCTGGGCAACCCACTTCCCCCGACAAGATGTCAACTACTTCCGACCCTTGCCGAATCGTAAGCGTCTAGTGCTACGAATTGCTAGGCGTCAAGAATCAGCGACTCTGTTGGCAGATGTGCTAGAGCGGAAGTCCAACCGCTACCAGGACGTCCACCCGCCGTCGACTAGCAGGTTTTGCCCCGTGATGTAGCTGCCCGCATCGCTGGCCAACAGCAAGAGCGCCCCTTTCAACTCGTGCGGCAGACCCATCCGTCCCATCGGCGATTTGGCTTCTAGCCGTTTTACCATTTCTCGCGGGGCAGTTGACGCTGGAAATGGGCCAGGACTCAGACAGTTCACCCGGACTCGATCTTTGGCCCAATAGACGGCCAGATGACGAGTCATCTGGACGAGGCCCCCTTTGAGCGTGTGATACGCGATTGGGCTGGCATGGCAGACGCCATCGTAGGCATCGGGATACGAGCCGACCACACCGTACATCGAGCCGATCAAGACAATGCTGGCTGCCGCTTCGCGTTCAACCGCAAAACGGCGCACATGACGAGCCAGTTGGAAGTAACCGGTGGCATTCGACAGCTGCTTCGTGAATTCCTCTGGCGTCGTCTCCACCCAATCGAGCGCGGTGTGATTGTTCCCGTTGTTGACAAGTATGTCGATCGAACCAAGCTGCTGGGCAACCATCTCAATGCAGTGGTCGACCGATTCTGGTCGAAGGTGGTCTAGCTCGACTCCCAGATGGCTTCCCGAAGCAACTTTCGGCAGCGCGGCAGCCGCCTCCTCGGCGCGTTCCTGCGTTCGGCTCGTCAACGCAACCCGGGCGCCTGCCTCAGCCAATGCGCTGGCAAGGGCAGCGCCAAGATAGCCGCCTCCGCCGGAAACCAACGCGGTCTTGCCCGACAAGTCAAAGAGTTTATGAATTGTCGGCTCCTGCGATTCAGACATGGGTAGTTGTTCCCTGGTTAGCAAGTGATACTTGTCCACTGTTGATGCTCGACCGAAGCGAGCGCCGCTTGATTCACGCGCAGGGTTTGCAGGCCTTCGTCCAAAGTACAGAGTGGTTCGCACTTGCGCTCGATCGCATCGAGAAACGAATTCGCCTGGCAAACAAAAAGCGTGTCGCGTTCGATCGCCTCCTGCGACGGTTCTTGCCACTCGCCGTCGGTCATCCAGCGCCAGCGGTGCTCGGGGAAAACCATCCGGACTGTGCCGCGCTCGCAAACCACGGTGATCGTCCCCTCGTTCGGGGCCTGATGTTGATTCAACGAGTAAGTCGACAATACGCTGCCCTGCCGCGCCACGAGATGCACCGTGTCTTCCACCTCGACATCCTCGAGAATCAGATGCGCCGCGTCGGCAACCAGCCGATCAATCGGCCCCACCAGCCATTCGCCGGCGTTGAGCACGTGGGTAATGGCATCTTGAATCGCACCGCCACCGGTCGCCCGATCGCGGTAGTACGTTTCTCGATAGGCTGGTCGAAAAGTAGGAAAATGTTGCCCAGAAACGGCTACCAGTTGCACGGGTTTGCCAAATCGCCCGTCGTCGATTGCCCTTTTCATGGCCTGCAAGGCTGGCGAGGCTCGATAGACATAGGCAACTGCCGCCACAAGATCTCGATCGACAACGGCCTCTATCAACGTTTCCACCCCTGCGGTCGTAACCGCCAAGGGCTTCTCGATCAGCAAGTGGAGCCCCTGCTCGGCTGCCTGCAGAGACATCGGCACGTGCAAATGCGCCGGAACAGCAACCACTGCCGCATCGTGCGGGACGTTCAAAGCGGCATCTAAACTCTGGAATTGCTCCTTTATCTCATATCGCTCGGCGACCTCGCTACGAAGCGAATCGTTGATCTCACAGATCGAGATTTCTGCCCTGCCGGTGTGCTGAAAACATCGCACATGCCGTTCGCCTATCGAGCCAACGCCAATTACCAGAATCTTCTTGAGTTGTTCGGTCATGCCGACTCCGGCAGGTGGTCCGAGAAAAAACGCAACCAATTTCCAAAGAATATTGCATCGATTGCCGAGGCAGGATATCCGCGCCGCTCAAGCACGCCGGCCAGGAGTTGCAGATCGGCGATCGAATCGATTCCTACGGGAACTTGTTCGGTGCCGAACCCGCCATCGAGATCCGAACCGATAGCTACATGCCGATGGCTACTAGCGAGTTGACAAATATGGTCGATATGGTCGACCACATGATCGAGCGTGACCGCCGAGCGGGGCGTCTCGCCTCGAATCCAGTCGGGAATCACCATCCAACTGTCAAATGCAGCACCGATCACGGCGTCTCGCTCGATCAACATCCGTAGTTGCTCATCAGTAAACTGACGATCATGGGGTGCCAGCGCGCGACAGTGCTGGTGCGAAGCAATCACCGGACCGCCAAAAACATCCAGCGTTTGAAAGAAACTAGGGTCCGAAAGATGCGTGGTATCGACAATGATCCCCAGCCGCTCAAATTCTTTCAGCAAGTCTACTCCCGCGGAAGTCAACGGACCTGACTCGCCAGTGCCTACCGCGTATTGGTTGTGACCATAATGGACCGGATTCACGACGCGCAGCCCTTCCCCGTACCAAGCTGCAGCTTGCTGGGGCGAGACGATCGGATCGGCCCCCTCCATCGCCAGAATCACGCCTACCGGCGCCTGGTGCGTTTTTCCCGTCGACTCGGAAGTCGACCACCTACTCCAGTGCGATTGCAACTCGGCTGAGCTGCCGATCATCGCGATGTGACCTTGCTGTTGCAACAAGCGGTAATACGCCAGTTGCCCCTGCGCAATTCCATAGGCCGCCTCGGGAGAGCGATAGTCGAGGCTGATGCGCTTGGGCCCCTCTTGCAAGACAATATCCCCACGAGCGCGCGCAAGCACGGTCCCCAGGCACACAGCAATCCCTCCACGCCGCATCTCGGGCAACGTGACTGTTGCTCCGCCCCGGGCACGACAATCAGTCATGCCCCGCTCACGTTGGTTTACCGCGTCGAGTGAATCCTTCAATTCACGGTCGTACGATAGTGCATTCCACGACAAATCGAGGTGAGCATCGATCAACAATCGCATGGCCAACCGCTTCCTAGCTCTGAAGTTATAAGATGAACCAAACAACATACGCCAGGCACTGCCAGCCGAACAGTCAATAAAACCTTTCGGCTCTCCGCCTTCAGCTTTCAGCTTTTCTCAGAATCATCTCCACCTCGACGGACGAACCCAACGGCAACTGTGCCATCCCGATCGCCGTGCGCGCATGCCGTCCCGCTTCGCCAAAAACATCACGAACCAGTTGCGACGCTCCGTTGATCACCAAATGTTGATCGCTGAAGTCGAGATCGGAGTTGACGTAACCAGTGATTCGCAGCACACGATCAACCTTGTCGAGCGAGCCGAGCTCGCGGTACACAGCACGCAGTACATTGGCGGCACACAAAGCCGCAGCCGCTGTCGCGTCGGCCACCGAAATCTCGGAAGGAACTTTCCCCTTGCTCACCAGCTGGTCGCCGTCGAACGGCACTTGCCCCGAGGCATAGATCGTCGTGCCGTCGACCGTCAACGCACTCACCAGATCGCCCTCAGGCGTCGCCTTTTCTACCGGGAAACCCAATTCCGCCAGCTTCGATTCTCGCGTTCCCATATTCGTTGCTTTCTCCCAAAAAAACTATGTGATTCTCAAATAAGCTCAATCAACCGCGACTATTTGAGTCCAATCAGTCTCAGCGTGTCACGTGTGATCATCGCTTCAATCTGCTCTTCATTAAGCCGCGGCAAATTGGTCCCCGCCACCATCTGGTTGAGACCACGGAGCCCTGCGATCGAGGCGCTCACGGTCGTAAACGGAAAGTCGGTCCCAAAAAGCAACTTGTCCCACACCCCATATTCCTGAGCCAGCATTAAACTCTGGTACAACTGGTACGGTCGGTAATGCAAGGCGCTAATATCCGCAAAGAGATTCGGGTGTTTCCGAATGACTGCGATACACTCGCCCTCGTACGGATGAGCGAGGTGGGCCAGAATGATCTTCACCTCGGGAAACCGGATCGCCACTGCATCCAGGTGGCGCGGCAGAGTACATTCTAAAGGCGCCTGCGAGATGAATGTTGTCCCCGTATGGAGCAGCACCGGCAAGCCATGCGACTGGGCATAGGTCCAGAGCGGATCGAGCGAGCA
>JAGQOW010000318.1 GCA_020427155.1 Planctomycetales bacterium
GCATCCAGGTGGCGCGGCAGAGTACATTCTAAAGGCGCCTGCGAGATGAATGTTGTCCCCGTATGTAGCAGCACCGGCAAGCCATGCGACTGGGCATAGGTCCAGAGCGGATCGAGCGAGCGGTCGTCTGGTCGAAAACCAGCGTACATCGGCAGCAGTTTTATGCCGCACAAACCAAGCTGTTGATGGCCATCGTACAGTTCGTCCTCCCAACCCGGCTGGGTCGGATCGACCGAAAGGAAGCCGATCAACGTATCAGGATGCGCTCTCACGTATTCTGCCACATACTGATCATCGACCCAGAGCCCGCTTAGCCGCGCCTTCCCGCCAAAAACGACTGTCCGCACATTCTCGGGAGCTGACGCACGATAGGCTTCATAGGCGACGGACAAGTCAACTTCCACTTCAGGCCGCGCACGTCTCGCTTGCCGACGAAAGTCTTCGTTGAAATGGTCGGGAAACGCCCAGGCATGGGAATGTACGTCAATAATCACTTGCACTCTTTCACCGCTTGAGTAACAAGATCGAATAATCGATCGACCTCGCTTCGAGTTTCGCTATCAAGGTGAAATCCCACTGGACCTCGCACCACCGTATTCTTGAAAACCCCCTGGCGAACCAGCAGATACTTCTCGACCGCCAGAAACCCGTCCAATCCCGTCTGCAAAGCGACCAGGGCACTGATCGGCATTGCGAGTCGGTTGACCGCTTGCTCGTCACCAGCCTCCAAGGCCCGCCACAGTGCGTGGATCCCTTCTATCAAATCGGCGCCTGGCATCGTGCCTACAATGCCACGACGGTAGCTGTCCACTAGCGCAATTCCACCCGACCCTTCAAGAACCCCTGCCCTGCCCTCTGTTGCATCCCGCAGCTCTGAGAGTTTCGGCCCGATCGGAACTGCTTCAGGTTTGAATAGGACTCTTTGCGGCCCGTATTCGTCGAGCAATTGCGCCAGGGCACTCACTGGCATCGGTAGCCCCACGTAGCCGCTGGCGTCTTGCACTATAACGGGAAGCGACACGCTTTCGATGATCCGCCGATAGTAGGAAAGCAGTTCGTCCTCTGGTAAGGCAATCGACAAAGGGGGAATCGCCATCACCGCCGTCGCACCTTGCTCAGCAGCTTGGCGCGCATTTGCCACGGCGACAGCCGTGCTTTCTGCGCCGACGCTTACCGTCACGCTTCCTCGCCCCTTGTTCGCCTCGACGACATAAGAGCAAACTTGCCGCCGCTCGGCGTCGCTCAATCGGAGCCACTCGGAAACCATCGCCAGTACGACGCCGCCCGCGCCGCCATCGTAGAGCCAATCGATTTCGCCGCAAAGCGTATCAAAGTCAATCGACTCATCCTTATGAAACGGCATTTGCACCACGGGCAAAACACCATGCATAGCCGAGGGGCCGTTTCCAGCTTTTCCTGCCTCTCCGCTCATGTGATTCTTCCCCGCGCATCGATCGGCAGGCGTTCGAGTGGTTGGCCTGGCTCATGCCACCAGACGGCATCGTGCAAGTTGACGCAGGGGCATATGTGGTTCGGAATCACGGTGACTCGTTCGCCAACTACAGGCGCTCGGTCGCAGGTGGTGACGTCAACCTGGCCGTGTTCCTCGCTCAGGCGGACGATTCTTGCCTGAGGGTATTCGACAATATGCCCAAACCCTCCTTCCGAAGAAGAAACACACCGGTCGCTCGTCAGCGTCTTGGAACCTGCATCTATCACTATCTGGCCTGGCACCGCGGTACTCATCACCGTGCAGACTAACCGTGCTGCACAATCTGCCAACTCGCAGTAGCCGCCATGTACCGTATTCATGTCGTTGTAGACATAGGTGCCGGGCCGAATCTCGGTGAATTGCGGCACAAAATGCGATTGATATGCGGTAGGAGTCGAGCCGGCCGAAACAATCCCCGCCTCCAGCCCGCTGCGCTTCCACAGCTCTAGAGTCTCCTCCAACAACGCGGCGACCTTGGCCAGCGCCGGTCCCTGTTGATCGGCCGCCAACCAAATATGCCCCGGATAGACCATGATTCCATCCAGGCGTACTCCTGCAGTTGAATCGATTGCTTGGGCCAGTGCCAGCGCCTCCTGCGGAGTCTGGAGTCCCGTCCGGCCAAGTCCTGCATCAATATCCACCAACAACCCGACCGTTGCTTGTTCGCTCTGTGCTCCAGCAGCAGCCACTTCCAACGCTCGGGCCGAGTCGATTGCCAGGTGCACTGTTGTCTTCTGGGCCAGCGCCGCTAGTTGCTTCGCCCGATCCAGGTCGACCGCCGGATACGCCATTAGCAAATCGTCGCAGAGTTCGACCATCACGGCCGCTTCGCCGACTTTTGCAACCGTCAATCCGATTGCTCCCGCTTCCAGCTGCATGCTTGCCACGCGGCTCGACTTGTGGGTCTTTGTGTGCGGACGAATCCCCAGACCCGTTTGACGCGAGTAAGCTGCCAGGCGAGAGATAT
>JAGQOW010000319.1 GCA_020427155.1 Planctomycetales bacterium
CCTCAGCAGGCACCACCGCCCGTCCTTCTTCAGCTCCGACCAGTCCACCAGGATAAGCGGCGTGGAGTTGCACAGCAGCGTGCGCACCATTGCCTGATAGACCCAGCCACGGGCGGCATGCAGGCCCGAGTTCCCCAACAGCCGATCCAGTCGCTTCAGCGCGGTGCGCACACGCGCCGTCGCCGGATAGGATCGCGCCAGATCGATCAGGGTGAGCGCTCGACTATGGACGGCGGCCTCGACTGCCAACAACAAGCCACATCGCCGATATGCATGCAGGAATGAAAGTGCGTCGCCAAGAACTTTTTGAAACAATGGGGATGCTGCGCGCATGACGTGGACTCCTCACGGTTTGAACGTCGCGAGGAAAAAACCGCGTCATGCGCGTGGTTTTTGCCGACACTAACCGGCAAACGTCTGATTATCCAGAACTATTTGTGGGGAAACCTCAGGCTGCAACGGCATTTTCTACTCGAAGGAATGGTTTGATTCGTTGGCCGATGGGTTGCCAAGCCTGTTTCGCCTCGAGCGCAAATGCTGCTGACCTGTGTGCGACAAAAAGGTCGCAGCGCCCAGCGCGCAATTTGCCCGCATCTACGCTTCCCTTCTTCTGATTGCCACCCCATTTCTTCGTCGAATATTCCTCAAGCGCTGTCCACCCTTCAAGTCGCCACGCTGCACCCGCGAGTGTGCTGAGGGTGGCGCGCTCGTTGTAGAACCACGGATTGTCGTCGTATCGGTGCGCAATGCAATACTCCTCAAGGAGCGCCGTCCACTCCACTAGCAACGGCCTCAACCCGCGTAGTGCACTATTCACCTTGACTCCTATTCTCGGCTCGGACCGCACTTCGGTACTCCTTTCGCGTGATTGCGGGCAAAGTATACCAACCCCAAAGCGGATGTAGAATAGTATTATTAGATCCGGTTGATTCTCTCCGAGAATTTGGGGCTGGTCGGGCCCCTCAAAGGAGCAGGCCAACTATCGAGGTACGCGAGAGCACGAATGCACTTGGACCACGAGCCGCCTCACGGTGTGGTGCAGCTGGTTCGGCAGGTGGAGTCTCGTCGTAGCCAAATGAGGCCCCTATATTGGGTGGCTACTAGTAACATTCGAGTAAACAGGGGAATCGGCTGATGGCATTCGTTGCAATTGATTGCAAGAAGTGCGGCGCAAATCTTGAAGTGGATGAGGGCGCGACAACCTATACGTGTAAGTATTGCAGAACCGTGCATGAGCGAGACTATTCGAACGCGGCTTTGCCGACTCCGCGCTCTTTCGCCGTTATGGCAGAAAGGGCTATCGCGAACGCCGAATTCGGGAAGGCTTTACAGTTCGTAGAGCAAGGGCTTGTTATTGACCCCAATAGCGATAGCCTTCTCAAACTTGAAGAGAAGGCAAAGCTCGGATTGTTGGATCTAGTAAATGGCCGTGAAGACCAGTCCCAGCGAGAATTGGAAGAAGTCCAAAGCGCGTCCGAAGCGGCGCAATATCACTTGCAAGCGCAGTTCATACTAAACGAGCTACAGGCGAACGTTAAAGTCTATGGATCGAACTCCGCTCTGACAGGGGCCACGCCCGCAAATATTGATCTCGCGCTGCAATACATCGATCGATCGCTGGAATTGTTCCCGGAGAGCCCGGCGTACCTTAATCTCAAGGCGCTTCTCTTGATGGAGGGAAAAGGCAGGCGAGATGAGGCGACTGCGCTTCTTGAAAAGGCAGCTAGCATTAACCCTCGCGACATCAATATCCAAAATAATCTGAAGGTAGCGAAGTCGACGTCTGACTGCTTCATAGCAACCGCCGCATTTGGCTCTCCTCTCGCTCGAGAGGTTAGATTCCTGCGCTCGTGGAGAGACGAAACGCTTATGACTCGAGCGCATGGGAGATGCATTGTGAAGCTCTACTACTATCTTAGCCCCCCACTTGCGCGATTCATTTCTCGTCGTGAGTCCTCAAGGCGCGTGGCGCGGTGGTTGCTTAGGCCATTGATTGACTTCATAGTGAAGTGACGGCGTCTTCGGGCACGACCGAAGTCGCCGACGGTCGGCGGACGAAGTAGCAAAAACTCCCAATCTTGTTCAGCTCCTTGGCTGTGTCGCTGAAGGAGTACTCGGCGCTGTCGCTGAAGAAGTAGTAGACCATGTTGTTCGGCAGCAGCACGACCCAGATGCCGCCGAAGCCGGGCATGTAGGGAATTTTTTTGGCGCTGCCGCAGCCGAGGGCGGTGTCAGCCTTCCAGATCCAGAAGCCGTTGTCGTAGGAGTCGTAGGCGCTGCCGGCGTTGAGGCCGTAGTAGCTCGTGGTCTGCAGCACTTCGTTGACCATCGATGCCTTGTGTTTCTGCGTGCCGCCGATTACGCCATCCTCAGCGTTCCCACCGCCTCGACAAGGCCGCGACCTGATCTGAATCAAGGTG
>JAGQOW010000320.1 GCA_020427155.1 Planctomycetales bacterium
GGCTCGCAAAGTAAGCTACCAGAAGAACCAGAATGCCGTTTACCCAAGGAACCCAATCACCCATTGTTAACCCCTTATTGACAAAGCGATTTGTAAGCGGCGTTGTGGCCGCGAATCTGTTCCACCGTTTCCGGTGTATCCTTGAACATAGAATAGGTGATCGGGCGGAACGCTTGGCACGCAACTCTCCCTGAGCCTTCGACTACCGGTTGCGCCCCGCAGCCGACCAGCAACAGCACCAGCCAGGCGTATCTCATGGCTTGTTGTCCCTGTTGAATTCGTCCTTGTCGACAGGCGTAGGATTGGCACGCGCTTTCTCAGCCTTGGCGATAGCTGCGTCTGCCATGTGAATCCCGGACAGCGTAGCCTTCGCCGCCCCCGCATCCATCAACTGCTTGTCATGAACGTACTCCGCCAGCTTGTTCGCCAGCGAGAGCACGATCTTGAGAAGCGAGACAAGATTCACTTTTTCTTCTCCTCACGGATCAGGTTGATCGCGCCGACGATCGCCATCCCCGCCGCGATGACCTGCGTAGCCAGTTCAGGGCTGATGACGATGCCGCCAGCGGTAGCCAGTCCGACGATGCCCTTCCAAGTCGAAGCCTTGCTCAGTACATCCAGAATCCAGTCAAACATGGTCATACCTCCACAAAAGTTAAGGAACCCCAACGCTGCATTGCTGCTTTCACGATGCCGGACGGCGTGGCCACGTTGGTCAAAACCTCGTCGTCCTTCTTCAGAATCGCTAAAAAGAATTCGCCACACATCCACAGGGCATCTTCCCCGAGGCGCAGCTTGTTGAAGAATCCCTTGATCGCCTGCCACTTGCTGTAGCTGTCGCCGAGCACGCTGAATGCGTAGGCAATGGCTTCCTCGCTAAGACGTTCCTTCGGGCGGCGAATCCAGTAGAACGGAATCTCGCGCGACAGCGGAAACAGCCGCACGCCAGCGCCCACCGCCTCAAGGATGAATATCCGGTCGAGCAGCACGAAGGCCATGCCCACGTGCGAGAACTCCGACTGCGTAGCAATCCGCACCAGGCTGACCTCAATGTCATGCCAGTTCGACCAGCCGCCATGCGACCAAGCCAGCAGGTCGCCGGACTTGATCTGTTGGCGTGCCTCGTCGTATTTCATGTCAGCGCCTTGTAAGGCGACAGGCTGAACACGCTGCCACGAATGCGATCCTTGTCCGGCGCGTCAGGACTCATGCCGTTGTGCGCCAGCTTGAACTTCCAGCCGATGTCGATCATGATTCCGTGCGTGTCATCCCACGGCAGCGCCCAAGACATATAGAAGCGGTTGAAGGTCTTGCCGTCTTCCCTTGTAGCTACGAGCCATACCAATTGCTGGCTACCTGGCTCCTCGTCGGGCAGGTCGCAGTTACCGGCTCGTTTGGTGACAACGCACTTGCTGATGTCTAGCCCGGTGATATGGCGGCTCCAGTAATTTGCAGGGTTGCGGATAGCACCCCACAGGAACATAGACTTGAACGAGGACGACTTGCCGCCCTGGTTGTTGTCCCACCAGCCGCGCTTATCCCCCCGGAAACCGTCGTAAATGTTGTCCCACGGCAGCAACCACGAAGGAAGGCGAACAAGCATCCACTCGCCGGGGAATTGCGTGAAGGGCTTGCGTGTCTCCGGGTACTCGCGGCGGAACAGCAGGCCGAGTGGCACAAGAACAAGCCCGAGCAGCGTGACTGGCAGGCCGAGTAGTGCGAGGGCGAGGGACTTGAGAATCCACATCAGCGGAATTCTCGCCGCGCCAGCACAGACAGCGCCATCGCCACTTTGCCAAGGAAGGCTTTGGCGTCGGCCAGGTTGTTGACGTTCGCATTGACGTAGGCCGCGCACTCTGCCGGGGTATGCGTGACAAGGTATTGGATTACGTTGTCGGACTTGGCTGCTGCTGTAGCGGCATTGTCAGCCGCTTCCTGCGGGTCTTCTGCAAGCGGATTGTGTAAAGCTAGAATCGCATTTACGGCATCAATTTCCGCCTGCGTAGTACCGTGTTTGAATCTGACCGCGCCAGATTCATGGTCGATTAATTCAACCTTCGCGGCCAGCGCGTTTAATTCATTCCAGATTGTTTTGCCTAGTTTCATACCTTGATCTCCGTTATGCGAAGCCGCACGGCAGACACACCGCCTAACATGCGCGTGGTACTCTTGCCATTGACGTACATCGTCCCTGACGCTGGCCCCGCCCTTAACTTGAAGGTGGTCGATGATGTCGTGCCAGCGGCCATTTCGTGCGAAAGCGATAGCGGGTAGACGTAGAAATTCCCTGTAGAGGAAATGACGTTCGCCGTCAAGGCGTTCGCGGTCGAGTCCTGAAACAACCCGGCAACAAGGTCTATTGCCCCGCTCCCGCTAACCATCCCCATCGTCGCTTCTATCCGCAACCGA
>JAGQOW010000321.1 GCA_020427155.1 Planctomycetales bacterium
CGATGACGCCTGCGTAGTGATCGTGTCCTTCAGGACGACCATTTTGAAATGAGCCAACTAACCGTTCGTACACCACATACGTATATGTGCCAATCGTGAAATTCAGATGTGCGACGTATCCTCGGGCGAACCCTGAACCGAAAAGGGTAAACCTGTCGCGCGGATGAACCTTCGAGCTGGGAAACTCAAGCTCAACCTTTGCGGCTGAGCCGAAGCGGTACTGCACATAGCCAGATTCGGGAGTGAGCGGCGAGGAAGCACAAAGTGACAACGTCTTCGCACCGATGGGGCAAGTGAACAGCGCTGTCTCATTATCTGCGCAAAGAGTTGCGGTAGTAGTCTGAGCCTCGGCACTCAGAACGCCGGACGAGGCTGCAAGAAGAATGAGGCCCGCGAAACGTATCATAACGATATCTAACGCCGCATTGAGCGGCCGATGGCCGGCATCATCTCAGGAAACAGCGAAGCACGTCCCATCGGTCCGCTCTAATGCGTAGTTAGGTATCAGCTCGGAACCTGGGATCTTGCTCAGCCTCAACACGATAGTCGTGAGCAAGCAATGCTGAGACCGTGAACAGGTTCTCGCTGGGATTGGCGGTGCACGCTGCGTCTAAGTCGGCCTCGATCCGGGAAAACGACTGCGCCTCAAGAAAGGGCTGCACAGGGGCCGGAACGATCGCTACGATTCGCCCAGAGACCCAAGCAGTGTGTTCTCTTCGAGCGGCCGATTCTTTGGCGAGACCTAATAGGGCTTCGCAGGATATTGCCGCCGAGCCCATGACCGAAGGCGAGACGCCACCGGAAGCCGTTGCGGTCAACGGAGCCAGTACAACCAGCAGCGCCAGAAACTTGTTCATTCGTCTCACTCTGATACCTAACGCCGCATTGAGCGGCCGATGGCCGAAATCGTCTCAGAAAACATCGAAGCACGTCCCATCGGTCCGCTCTAATGCGTAGTTAGATTCAGGCGCCAGCGGAAAATCTCAGGCCCTACTCGGTGCCCTCAAGTGGGCTAGGTGATTCACCCTTTCTGTCTTCCGCCTGGAGGTAGTGCCGCGACTCACCCCAGCCGCTCCCATCGCTGTGGACTTCCGAGACAATCATGCGATGGATCGTGATCTGAACGACCACTCCGCCCTTTTTACCCAAGTAGTTGCCTTCGAGAACCGTATGCACATAGCCGTCCGGGTCTCTCACGCGGGCAACTGGCTCTCGATGCCCGTATTCGTACCCCAGGTACGAAAGCTCTCCAAGCTGGAACCGTTCTAACGCTTGACGTTCTCTGGCCTGCAAGATTGACGACCAAGTCACAAGGATCGCCAGGCTGAGAAACTGGACGCCTAGTTTCGCCACAGCGACTCTCCCTGAATCTAACGCCGCATTGAGCGGCCGATGGCCGACATCATCTCAGGAAACACCAAAGCACGTCCCATCGGTCCGCTCTAATGCGTAGTTGGGTGGATCAGAGCGTGGCGAATCGATCAAGCCACGCTGAGAAAGCTAGGCTAGTTGTCTCCACCTCTTCGAAGTCGTGGTCAAAGAACCAGACCTCATTCTCACAGGCGCCTCCAACACAGCGAAAGCAAGAGAGGTTGCCCATAGAGTCGCTACCAAAGGCAACGAATTCGGAGGGGAGCCCTCTACCCCTCCAATCGTGGGTAGTGCTAACAACCTCTTCGGGCTCGAAGAACTCCTGAATCTCGGCGAAGTCGAGCTCTTCGTCTGCAATGTGGCTCAGCAACTCAATTCGGCTCTCTATAGCGCCAAAGCTCTTCACGAACGCTCGATAGCTATCGGGGAACTTCGCTCCTAGCTTGACCTCAGCACTTGCGACGCCCTTCTCTGTCGTCGGCTCAGGGCGCTCCCCTTGATAGGCCCATCGCGCTACAAATGCGTCTCCCACCTTCATCGAAGCTTGTTCCCTATGAGCCATCTGGCAGGCCGACAGACAGGCGAATCCCAGCGCCAGAAGCCAAAGATGCCCCTTCACAAATCCACCCAACGCCGCATTGAGCGGCCGATGGCCGACATCATCTCAGGAAACACCGAACCACGTCCCATCGGTCCGCTCTAATGCATAGTTGGGCGTCACTTTCCGAAGTTGGGCCCTATGAGCTCGAACTCTGACATTACTCGCGAGATGTCCTTGACGCTTTCCCATTCGCTGACGGGACTACCGAACGTAGTGACCGCAATCATGTCCGTTTCCTTACCCCAAAGCATTGAATAGAGAACGCGGAACTGCGTGACCTTACCTCGAAACATGGTCGATTCAACGACCTCAAGACACTTGCGCATGAAAAGACCAGCATCTTGCGCTTCGCATGAATCTAGCACTTCGACAGTCTTGCGCTTGTGCTCAATGAAGTCGGACACGTACTTCTCGCGGGACTCTCCGGTCTT
>JAGQOW010000322.1 GCA_020427155.1 Planctomycetales bacterium
TCCGAGTTCGCTTCTGGCGAGGAGATTGTGCCGGGCTTTGGTGGTGAAGCGCCGCTTCCTGCCGCGCCTGGCTGGTGGTCGTTCGGCCACCTTCCGGCACCACTGTCGGCTGAAAATCCAATCGCGGTGGAATTGATCGGACTCGTCGGCTGCGGTAGAATTATAGAGTGGAAGTTCTTGGGTGCTTGGTGCTTGCGCCCGGCGCCGCTACATAACAAGCGCTTTCACCTGACGACGCTTTCGCGTCACGCGGCTTGCTGGCGCAACCCGCGCGCCGCGACCGGCTACGCCGGCCGCGCCGCAGGTGAAGCACAACGTTAGGAATGCGACTAGAGTAGCCTGAGGAGGGGAGATGAGGCGAGTCAAAGGAAGCGCCTTGCTGGTGGTGGCGGTCTTCTCGGTCACTGGGTGTTCTGGATATCGAACAGGAGTTCTGCCCAACTCTGAGATTCATGCGAGTGAGAAGTCAGCTGCTGTCCAGGTAGGCCAGCGTGCGCGAATCACTCTTGTGAGCGGAAGGGTAGTAGAAGGTCAGGTACAACGCGTATCGAGCGAGGAAATTGTTGTTGGCAAGGTCGGAAACTATGGTTTTGAGGAATACTCGGTCGCTGCCGATGAGATTTCGGTTTTGGAAGTAGAGGGTGGTTCGTCTGGCGATAAGGCAATTGGTATGGCAGGGCTAATTGTTGTTGCCGGAATTGGGCTGCTGCTAGTGGCTGTATCTACAATTGATGTGCCATCGGACTAGTCGGTCTCGGCTCGCTGGCCTTTGTCGAGTCTCCAGGTAGTCGGTGCCACATATGTCGAAACGAGTATTCATGCGGTGGCCATCAAAGACATGCCCGCATTGTCACTATCGATTTGGTATTTGGGAGTTCTTTCGTATTCGTGCGTATCGGTTTGAATGTCCGAGTTGCATCGAGGCCCTCGCTACTGATATGCGCTGGTTCTTCGTCGCAGTCGTACTCGTGAGTTTTGGAATGGCGTCTCCGATTAGCTCGGCCGTTCGAGATCCAGTGTACTGGCCGCTTGTTGCGGCCGGTATGTTCGCTAGCTTTTTCGTCTACTACGCCGCTTTTGGTGTAACTTCGGTTGGTTCTGGGCAGCCTCCGATAGGTGGAAGTGCTGATTCCTAACAAGCGCTTTCACCCGACAGCCGCACCGGTCACGCGGCTTGCTGACGCAACCCGCGCGCCCTGCCGGCTTCGCCGGCTGCGACTGCGGGTGAAGCACAACGTTAGACAGGGCATTTAGGATTGCCGCGGCGTCCTTTTAGTTGTACATTTAAGCGTACCCTAGGAGGTGCGCCCAATGAAGATTCCCGATATCATCCCTGTGACTGACCTACGGCAGGACGCGGCTTCCGTCCTCAAGAAGTTGCAAGGCTCGAGTCAGCCGCTAGTTGTCACCCAGCGGGGCCGAGCGATTGCTGTCATTCAAAGCGTTGACGCGTACGAGCGGTCCGAACACGAACGCGAGCTGCTGCGCTTGCTGGCGGTCGGCGAAAAAGAGATCGAGGCCGGCGAGGGCTACACGCTGGCGAGTGTGATGAGAGAGGCCGATGAGGTTCTGAAGGGTGGGGGGCGTGAAGGTTAAGTTCACACCCTCGGCTCGGTCCCAGTTTCTCGAAGGTCTGGAGTATATCAGGCAAGACAGTCCAACTGCGGCGGCTAAGTTTCGCGAGAAAGCGGAGCGTGTGCTGAAGCGGCTTGAAGAGTATCCCGAGTCTGGTAGGTCAATCCCCGAGTTTCCTGGTCTGCCTCATCGAGAAGTCATCGTGCGGCCATACCGGTTCTTCTACCGGGTGGTAGGGAAAACGGTTTGGGTAGTCGCGGTTTGGCATAGTGCTCAGTTGCCTGGTGGACCTGAGAATTAGCGTTATTCAGTACCAGCGCACGGGGCGGTCGCTCTAAGCGGCTATTCGGCTTTACACTTAGAGCAGGTGGCGATGGTTCGCGAAGGTTTCGAAAGCGCGAAGAAGGCGACCAGCGTCTCGGTCGGCGAGTCCGTTTGCATCATTCGGGAGCTACAGGAGCTCAGCCAGAACCAGTTGGCCGAGTACTCCGGTATTCCTGAGTCGACGATCTCGGCGATCGAGAACGATCGAATCAGCGTTGGTGTGGAGCGTGCGAAGGCTCTGGCTCGTGCACTAAAGTGCCATCCGGCAGTCCTCGTCTTCCCCGGTTGGGATATCGACGCGGGGCCTGCCGAGTAGATCTGTGCGTGGCCGGCGGCTAATTCAGACTTTGCCGCAGCGCACTGAGGAAGTGAATTCCTAGTCGGCGTTCCGCCGTCTAACAATTCACTTAAGCTGACAACCGCACCGGTCACGCGGCTTGCTGGCGCAACCCGCGCGCCCTGCCGGCTTCGCCGGCTGCGATTGCAGCTTAGTTCAAACGTTAG
>JAGQOW010000323.1 GCA_020427155.1 Planctomycetales bacterium
CACAGTTGCTCAGACGTGAAGATATGGAAAAACATCCCGAAGTTGCTCTGTGTCGTTTTCGCAACTACCTAGGCGCTACGTTCCCGCTCGGGTGTGATCTGCTTGGTGCGCCGTTAAGCGGCGATTGTTGAGTTGATTTCGCTTGTTGTGCCGTAAGTCTCGGGGAGTTCGTTGTCGAGCTGGGCAAGGACCTTATCGTACACATTGTCCCAGATGCCGCTTAGCAGGACGGTTCGGAGCGCCAGAATGACGTCGGCGCCGGCCTTGCTCCAACGCATGCCGGACTGCTTGAATCGCTGGGTGAAGATCGTCTTGCAGGCGGCTTCTGTGATTCCGCTTCCCAAGGGGATGTGACGTGCCGAAAAGTCGGCGTACTGCATCCACTGGGTTCGACGTCGAATGTAATTCAATGCCGTGTCGAGATTCTCGCGTCGTGTCTTTGACAGCGGGATTTTCGCTGCATGGGCAGCAGCGGAGTGCAACACACGACTGGGGCCGTTCGGCTGTTTGAGAAGTCTCAGCATGCACTGAGCCCATTGCCAGCGTCTGTTGTCGCGTTTCCCGAACAACGCTTCGGCGGCGTCCCAAATCCTTATCGCCGCATGATAGTAGTCGACAACTCGCTGCCACTGAAGTCGCCCGCCTGTTCGTGGGTGCGTCATTCGCCGCAATGCGTCTTCGAAGTAGCTGCTCTCCTTGCCGCCGGAATCGGCAATGTAGGCGAGTGTCGGCAACGGTCCCTCCCATTGTTCGAGCACACCCTGAATGAGCGATGTCATCTGACTGCTTATGGCGGCCTGTCCCAACTGAGGGCTATGAGCAAGATAGACGGTGAGCAGGCGTTTTCCCGCTCGGTCCAAGACGGTGATGGTGGCGACCGACGCTACTTCCCAGAAGCTGTGGCGATTCTCGCACAACGTCACACCGTCGCGCCCCACGGCAAGCACGGGCTTGCGGCCGCCTCGGCTCCGCTGTGCATCTTGCAACGCGCTCAGCACGGCTTGGATCTGCAGGCTTTCGCGATGCTCGGTGACCTTCAAGCTCAACTCGGCGACAAACTTGCGCAAACGCTCAGCGCCGATGTGGACGCCATGCTCCTCAAGCAACCATTGGATCGTGCGTCTTTGAGTCGTTGTCGCCATCTGCTTGCCAATTCGCTTGCCTAGTGCGGGTGTGACTCCATGGATCAAGCCAAGGCTCATTTCAAGCGGGAAAACGCAGGGCTCCGGGGAGTGACGATAGTCGCTGTAGCGATAGCCGAACCGTTGGACGGTGATGTCGCCGAACAAGGTGGAGACATGACCGTTCCGCGTCCGCTTCGCCAGGCGATGGTAGATCAGGCCATGCGCCAGGATCGTTCGCCTCGCCTGATTCGTCTCCACTTTGTTCACAACTTGCTCGACTATAGCTCGCCCCAACTCCCTCAGCATCTCCGCCAGTCGTTCCTCGAAGACGGAGAAGGAGCTCGGTGTCATCGGCTCCAAAAGCAGTGTCGCCAACAAATCCAAGAGCTTGCTCTCGCCTTCGCCCAATGCTTGCTTAATCAGATTCGAAGCAGACGTAGTTGCGGCATGCTCACGGCTGGAGATAGACTGAACCATCCTGGCGATCCTTCTCGGGTGATGTAGTTGGCAAACCACATTCTCGGGAAGGACGCCTTTTTCACCTATACCAAACCCTTCTCATACCGGACTCTGCCTCAAAACACCTCGAGCCGGCGCCAAAACTCCCGCGTTTTGGCGCACCAGGCAGATCGCACCCGCGGCGCTTGTTTGCGGTGTGCTTGCTTGGCGTCATGCTGCTTGCCTGGGGCGTCGTGGTGGCTTCCCACCGCATAGCCCAGCAGCGTCAGCTTGATCAATGGCGGAAACGTTACGGCTCGGTGCTCTGTTACGCCCTGGTCACATCGATCGTTGAGAGCCGAGGGCGATACCACATTGTCAAGGTGCACTACGGGCCGGAGCTATTGAAAGGCGTGCGGTTTCGCGCACCCAGCGACCGCCAAGTCTATTGGATCATGCATGGTCTCGACTATACGCTCGCCGAACCCGCCCAAACCTTGGAGGCGTCGAACGTCTTGCAGGGGCATCAGCTTGGAGACGAAGTGCTGTGGTTTGTCCGTTGTGATCGAGTCCCCATTCAGGCCACCTACGTTCAGTTCGGCTCACAAGCGTTCCCTGTGCGGGCGGGATCGAGCGGTCTGGGCGACTTTGTCGAGCAAATGGAGGGGCTGGCCAAGAGTGAGGCGATGGACACGATGGGGGCGTTGGCAATTCTAGCCAGCGACTCAAAGCCCTTCGTGGCTCAATGGGCACAGCAGTATCTCCAGCACATGGCAACCAGGGCGAGGCGCGCCGCACGCCGTACAAACTAGCGTTCACGAAACGAAATGGCGTA
>JAGQOW010000324.1 GCA_020427155.1 Planctomycetales bacterium
TCAGCAGGAAATTGCCACAGGTATGGCCGACATCATGGCCGGACGAGTTTCCGCAGGCAAAGACGTTATGCAGCGGATGAGAAAGCGCGTCACTGATGCCGGTTTATAAGTTTACGGAGAAGGCCGAGGGAGACCTGGCCGAAATCATCGACTACACAGTTGATACCTGGGGTGCGGCACAGGCTGTGCGATATATCGACGGACTGGAAAACCTGGCCGCAAATCTTGCGACAACGCCTGATCTTGGCAAGTCCCGCGATGATATCCAAAAAGGCTTGATCGTCTTCCCTTATGAAGCGCACCTGCTGTTCTACTGCAAGGAGCGGCATGGAATTACCATTGTCCGCATCCTGCATTCCAGCATGGACACTCCCAACCAATTTGATTGAATCTCTGCAGGAAGTGTGTGGGGTGAGCTGTTTTGGCCTAACCATGGAGGCTTCCAGCTTTGCCGGGGGATGCCCGCCCAAAACACGAATATCTCTGAATTTCTCCATTTTCTCTAATTTTCTCTTGTTTTGAGCGTTTGACAGTTATATAGTCGCGGCATGAATGAAAATCTTCTAACTATTCGGGAGGTCGCTGCCCTCCTAAAAATCAACGAAAAGACGGTATACAAGCTGGCTGCCGCCGCGAAGATTCCTGGTATGAAGGTCGGGGGGTCGTGGCGGTTCGATCGCGAGACAATCACTGGCTGGCTCAAAAACCAAGCCACTGCTGATATGGCCGGCACCGAAGAAGCTCAGGATGCGGAGCCAGTGTTGGTCGTCGAAAATGCGGTTAACGCCGCACACTACTCTCCTCAGCAGGGTACGTTCTTTGCCCATCGCATCACATTGGAAGGCACGGGTGAAGACGTACTCGCGCAATCCCTCTCGACGGCCCGTGTTGACATGAATCCGCATCAGGTGGACGCCGCGCTTTTCGCGCTGGCGTCCCCGCTGTCTAAAGGCGCATTGCTCGCCGATGAAGTCGGTCTAGGCAAGACTATCGAGGCGAGCCTCGTCATCGCTCAGAAATGGGCAGAGCGCCGCCGTCGCATCTTGTTGGTAGTTCCGGCCTCGCTACGCAAACAGTGGAGTCAGGAGCTTTACGAAAAATTCTCACTCCCTTCCGTCATCGTCGAACGCAAAAGCTACGACGACGCGCGCAAGAAAGGGATCGCCAGACCTTTCGAGCAAGGCGACAACATCGTCATAACTTCCTATGAATTCGCGGCGGGAAAAGAGGATGACATAAGGCGGGGCGCCTGGGATTTAGTTGTCTTTGACGAAGCCCACCGGCTGCGAAATGTTTATAAGAAAGACGGCGCGACACGTGCCAAGCGTCTGCGTGAGGCTACGCGCCAGTTCTTCAAAGTTCTGCTGACAGCAACGCCGTTGCAAAACTCCCTTATGGAACTCTATGGGTTGGTCTCAGTGCTCGACGAGCATCACTTCGGCGACGAGGACTCGTTTCGTAGCCAGTACGTCAGCGGATCAAGCTCTAGGAACGGTCTTATGTTTCTGCGCAAGCGGCTGGAACCGATTTGCAAGCGCACTTTGCGACGCCAGGTTCAACAGGCGGGTCTTATTCGCTACACCGAACGCAGTCCGCTCACAATGGAATATGAGTCCTCGGAAGCCGAACTGAAACTTTACAATGAAGTGTCGGCTTACCTGCAACGCAGCGATACCATCGCCTTCGGCAATAAACCCAATCAGCTTGTTACTATGGTTGTGCGCAAGATTTTGGGATCTTCTACCTTTGCCATCGCCGATACGCTATTGAAAATTATCGAGCGCCTCAAGCTGATGCAGTCGCCGACCGTCGAGACCGTCGCTGACTACGATGTGGCTGACGAGACAGCGGAAGAATTTGACGACGAGGAAAACGGCGAGGCGCAGGGTGAACCGCCGATTGACCACGAAAAGCTGAAAGACGAACTCGCCGAGCTGGAGGAATACCGCAAGTTGGCTCTTTCCATCGGTGACAACCGCAAGGGCGCGGAGCTCATCAAGGCCTTGCCCGGCGTGTTCGATGCCATCGTGGCCAAGGGTGGGCAGCGCAAGGCCGTGATCTTCACGGAGTCCGTGCGCACGCAGCGTTACCTTGCCGATCTTCTGACAGCCAGCGGTTACAGGGATGAGATCGTCCTGCTCAACGGATCGAACAACGATGCCGAGAGCAAGGCGATTTATCAGGACTGGCTCACGCGGCACAAAGGCTCCGACGCCATATCGGGTTCCAAGACCGCAGACATGAAGGCGGCGATCGTTGAGGCATTCCGCGATCGCAAAGCCATACTGATTGCCACGGAGTCTGGAGCAGAAGGTATCAATCTTCAGTTCTGTTCGCTGGTCGTCAACTTCGACCTGCCCTGGAACCCGCAGCGCGTGGAACAGCGCATTGGCCG
>JAGQOW010000325.1 GCA_020427155.1 Planctomycetales bacterium
CTCTTCCGATCTCCGAAAAGAGCTTTCTTTCGATTGACCGCAAGTAGTGATACAGAACCCGTTAAGGCTGTCCTCGAATATCTGGCGCACGCCACTGCAATAAGGTTGACACCGTTCGACTATATCGAACCAGCCACGGGCAACACCGCACCGGACGATCTTTCCGACGCAATCGAAAATGATTCGAGCTCCGAGGCCGAGCCAAATACAGTAGCCCAAAATTCCCCAGCGATGGCCTTGGATACCTTCCCAGCACCAACTGCGGATCCGCTGTCGCTGCCGGTACGGCTGTCGACTCCTGGAAGGACTCCCTTCGATTTGAGCCATTGGGCCGATGGTTCGGGGCGAAACACATTCAAACTCTACTCCGGCAATCGCTCTGCCGAACACATTGCTCGAACTATGCTATCTGGCGTGCGCGACAACGCCAAAAAAGCACAGACCAAATACAGAGGAATCGAACAGCTCTGGAAGGAGCGGCATGATGAGCTCGTCGCAATGCCCTTCGACGTACTGACGCCAATTGGCGGAAGCTTCAATTTCGATCCACGCGGTGCGTGGACGGCGTTGGACGCTGGCTACTCGCCAAACATGCAAAAACATGGTGTTTCAGCCTCGCCCGTTGTCCATCTACTCGCAGCTTGCGGCTTGGAGCATGCCAGACCGGTGGAGATCGGCATTCGGCACGTACGGTACTTCGTTTGGGATGGCATGCTGCCGCCCATGCTAGCCCGTGTGGCGCTGCAGGGTGGCATTACATCCTTGCCCGTCCAAGAGTTTCACTTCGAGCTTGCCCTTTCTGGCAAGAACAAAATAGTCACTTTCGCCCAGCAGGAGAGCGCCTTATGAATACCACCGAAAGCACTGCAAAGTCATTGACAGTCAAACTGCTCGACCAATGGGTCGAAGATCAGAGCGACGTTGTCGCGTTGCATTTGAAACAGAAACTGGTTCCGGTCGAGGGCGAAGGCGGCGTGATCTTTCCGCCCACCTATGCCGACATCGGCTACAACATCGACACCCTGTCGGACGGAACCAAGGTGGCGACGATAGACAGTGTTGGCTCGCAGGCCAATCGCATGGAGCCCCTGTTCAAGCGACCAGAGTACGCCGCACTGGTTCCAAGAATCGAGATCATCTTGAGCGCTGCAAAAAAGAACGGTGTGCAAATTGAAAGGCGACAATCCCTGCTGGATCTGGCACATCGAAGTGCTGATGCCGTTGTGAAAGCGACGCCCGAGCTCGAGAGACTCATAACCCCTGCATTCGAGGAATTGCGCCGCCATGGAAACGCTGGACCGCTGTGTGCCATTGCACCGACATCGCTATTGTTTGGCGTTTGGGATTCGCGCGGTGGTACGGGGGAAAAGCGCCCAAGGCTTATTCGCTCTATCATCCGTGCCTGGGATGTCGAGCCCTTGTACTCGGCTGCGCAGTTCAATTCCATCCGGAAAGTTCTCGAAGAGGATGAGTGGGAAGCACTGGAAAAAGAGGCCAAATCAAATAAGACCAAGTTGTCGGAGAAGGGATTCGATGATGCTCCAGCGGTGTTCAGGAAGGTCAGCCAGAGCGCCGCAAAACACATGACTGAATTCCGCAACGGCGCGCCGAACCCAGAACGTCGCACCTTGGGCGGTGTGATTGCCAGAGGCGCCATAGAGCGCGACGTGACGATCAATCTTGTCGCGTTGCGTTCGATATGCGGAACGTTGGCTGGAGGAAATGGAAAACCGGCAATATCGGCAGAAGAACTGCGCCGCTATCTTCTTTCACTTGCACTGCTTGCAGGCACAAACGACCAAGATTTGTTCTTGCGGGAAGGCTGCCTTCTTCGTTATGCAGACGTAGACACTTGGCATTCAGTTCCGCGCAGAGGAGCGGAGCAAGCCGTTGACCTGGCATCCGAAGATTCCAAGAGGACTCTGTTCGCCTACGCGAGAAAACAGGCCGAACTCATGGGCGCCTCGAAAAACCTCGGCACCTCTGTGATTGGTAAAATTGGATTGTCCTGATTTCGTTCTCTGCCGCCAGCCATGAAGAAACGCACCGCCATCAAGACCGACCTGTTCGCCGACGAGCATCACCGCAAGAAGATCGACACGCTCGGAGATCCACTGGCCGAGATCGAGTCGTACATCGACTTCGGGGCGTTGGCGGCGGAAGTGGATCGGGTGGCGCCGCGTCCGGTGAGTCCGCAAGGCGGTCGTCCGCCGTATCCGACCGAGACGATGGTACGCATTCTGGTGTTGAAGCGGCTGTACAACCTGTCGGACGAACAGATGGAGTACCAGTTGCTTGACCGGATGAGCTACAAGCGCTTCTGCGGGTTGGCCAGCGCGGTCAATATTCCGGATCGAACGACGGTGTGGACGTTCGAGAACCGCATCGGCGAAG
>JAGQOW010000326.1 GCA_020427155.1 Planctomycetales bacterium
ACGGCACAACCCAAGAGATCGGCGGCGTTTGCGTGTGGGAGACGACTGAATGTTTAGTGCGCTATAGCGGTTGCGGTGGTGTTGCGTGGGGACATTGGGCAGCGGATACGGAGCTATTCCGGTTTTGTCCCTACTGCGGCAAGCCTATCAAAGAAAGGGAGCAAACTTGAATGAGTTGGCACTATTTGCCGGAGCTGGCGGGGGATTGCTCGGCAGTCGATTGCTCGGCTGGCGCACCGTCTGCGCGGTCGAGATCGACGACTACTGTCAGCGGGTCTTGCTCCAGCGACAGCGAGACGGCTGCCTCGAAAAGTTTCCGATCTGGGACGACGTGCGAACCTTCGGCGGGCATGAGTGGCGCGGTCGAGTCGATGTCGTTACCGCCGGGTTTCCTTGCCAGCCTTTCAGTTGCGCCGGTAAGCGAAGGGGAGCAGCCGACGAACGAAACATGTGGCCGGCAACCGCACGAGTACTTGGCGAAGTACGACCACGCTACGCATTGTTGGAGAACGTGCCAGCGCTCGTTACTAGCGGATACTTTGGTCGAGTTCTCGGAGACTTGGCCGCGTTGGGGTTTGATGCGCGATGGGGTGTGTTTTCTGCAGGCACCATTGGAGCACATTTTGCGGGGGGGAGATTATGGATCTTTGCCAAGGATACCGCGGCCAGTTGCTTGCGACGGAAAAGGAGCAGGAAGATTAACCAAGGGCCGTTTGCAAAGAATATATGGGGGGAGTCCCAATTTACGGGACTGGTGCGCGAAGAATTACGGCTTAGCGTACCCGCCGGTTCGCTTGGCCGAGTATCTGATGGGGTGGCCCATCGGGTGGACCGACTTAGAGCCATTGGCAACGGCCAAGTACCAGCAGTGGTTGCTCGCGCATGGACTCGACTTACAGAAAGGGAGCAAGCGTGATGGACATCGAGCAAAAGCTCATTGAGCGATTAGAAGAATTTGCCAAGCAGTTAGAGAGCGGCGAACGCATCAACGTCACCACAGTCATGCGTTGTGGCTGCGACCCTAAAGACCCGCCTACGATTGGCAAAGGGACGGTCTGTCATATCTGTAATGGACGAGGGTTTGTAGTAGATAGTCATACCTGGAAAGGGAGCGAGAGTGATGGCTGAGACACGACATCGGGGCTTATCGGCAGAAGATATTCAGCGGCTAGAAGAAGCCGCCAGTCGATTGGCCCACCTAGTTGATCGAGACTGCGTTTGCGATTGGCGAGATGGGGTTCCAACCGACGACTGCACTTTATGCGATTACTGCCAAGCTCAATTGGCGATGCAAGAAATTCAAAAAGTGTTGGACTCGGCTCACGAAGGTTTGCATCCCGATCGTCTTAGGTCTTTTCCAGAGCGTATCTATGCCGAACAGTGGCAACGCGAGCAGCGACGACTCGCACACTTGAATAGTGGATTTGGTTTACTGGAACTCTTGCTTGTGCCGGAAGGCCAAAAGGGAGTTCCGCACGTATCACAGCGAGATGCTCAGGTGGCAGCGACAGTCATTCAATGGCTGGGTACCAACTGTGGAAGAGCTTTCGTGCAACAGGCTGAACGACTCATCGAAGAAGAACGCAACAAGCTACAGTCGATGGGATTGTACGACATCATGTATTACGGTTTCTCATTGAACTGCGAACCATACGATTTAGCCCATACGATTGCAAGTAGGTTTATTTCGATTCAAAAACACCCCGTGGCAGTAAAGCTGTTAGCACATACGATTACGCAAGCTATCAAGTATCACGAGGAATCAATTCAACAAGAAAGGCAGGTAGTCTACGACACCTGAAACGTGATGGCCTACTTTAGCAACGGTACGGAAGCAGTTTCATCGAGCCTACCAAAAGGGTTTATTAAAAAGCTGGAGCGACACGCCGAAGAGGCAAAGCGGCTAGTCGAAATGTTGGAGGCCACCCCATGACCGCCCGCCAACTGCAAATCGCGAACTGCGAGAAAGGAAAGTGATGACCTACGAACCAACCCAAAAAGAAAAATCCGACTGCTGGGATGCGTACTGTGCAGAGCCGGAGACGTTGATTGATTGTGTTGTGATTGGTAGCGATTGGGAGCGATCAGGTCAGCATCGTCGCAAACAATTAGATTTCCGATCTGAGTGGCTCTTTCGTATCCACCAACCCGAACCCACTGAGGAAACTACCATGCCAAAGCCGACAGAAGAACAATTGCAAGACCTGGCCAAAGCCATCCAGGCACCGCCTGGTGCAATTATCCAATGGAGGGACCTTGAGCTAGCCGAGTGGAGCGAAGGCAGGCGAGACAAAATGGCGTTCAATAACACCGAAAACTGCCACTACCGAGTGAAACCGGAGCCGGAGTATCGACCCTATACGCTAACCGAACTTTGCGAGCTAATGG
>JAGQOW010000327.1 GCA_020427155.1 Planctomycetales bacterium
ACCGCAACCGCTATAGCGCACTAAACATTCAGTCGTCTCCCACACACAAACGCCGCCGATCTCTTGGGTTGTGCCGTTCGGGTGGTGGATCGTGGTCATCGGGTGGCCTCACATAATACCTGGCTAACTTCTTCCACCGCCGCCCGCACTCCCGCCATGCTCCCCAGTTGTCGTGAGTTGTACCGCAACACTTTCCAGCCTAGGGCAATCGCCCTGTTCGCTTTCTCGTTATCGTTGGCCATGTTCTGCTGGGCCTGATGGCCGTAGCCAAACCCGTCAATCTCGACGGCCACTTTTTGTTTTGGCCAGGCGAAGTCAAACCGCCACTTGCGAGCGGGGCAGAACTCGTGTTCTTCCACTGCCGACCCGCCCCGCAGGCCCCACTCTCGCCAGGCGTAGGCAAATTTTTCGGCAGGCTGCCATTTGCTGAAGGGTTTTCCTGTGAGATTGCGAAGTGTCATGTTTGCTCCCCGATCGTCTCATCAATCAAATCAAACACCGTGCTAATCAGCCGGTCCGATTGCTCCGCTGGCGTCTTCGCACTGCGACACATATGCGCCAGGCCAAACGTGACACAGCTTTTGCCTACCGCTTCGATCAGCAGCTCCCGCGATAGCTGGCTCCGCCGCTCCTTCTTGTCGATCCACACGAGCAGGGCACTCTCTAGTGCGTTGAGTGTTTCCTGCATCACCGCCGCGACTTCCTGAGCGTGTAGGTCCGTCATGCGTTCTCCCCTCCCACAATCGTTTCATAGTCGCTGGCGTTCGGCTGCCACTCGTACGTGCTGTTGGGTTTGTGCTGTGCGTACCATGCGGCTAGGTCTTCGTAAGGTGTTGAAGTCTTGAGGGGTGTTTTGTCTGGCACGTAATCCGCCGCTCCACAAGCTGGGAGCCCAGCCCGCTTGCCATTGGATTCCCGGCGCTCACCGCGTCGCCACAAGTCGCGTTGCTCGCACAGGATTCGCCGCCTCTTGCAGTCGCAATTACACAGGGCGACGTGATGGATTGGGCTGCCGTTCTCGCCGCGTCGCAATCGCCACCAGCCCATGGCCAGCCCCTCCCAGTTCGGCGGGTCGTACTGGGAGACCTCGATCTCTCGATCAGGGTCCCAGCGGTCAAGCTGGAAACGGCCCGTGAACTTGGCGCGATCAATTGCGGTGCGTTTTATCTTCTCAAACTCAATTCGATAGGCTTCGACGAAATGCGGATTCCAGATTTCGACCTGCCCGGTATCGCGGCACTTCAGGCACGAGTAGGTCGTCTGCCGGAATCTTTCGTCCGGCCCTTCGCGGTTGGCTAATGCTGCCCGTCGCACTGCTTGGGCGATATCGCCGAAGTAGGGCACTTGAAGGGTGCCCGCTTCCATGCGGGCGACAACCGCGAGCCCTTCCGTCACGGTGATTTTTTCCAGCGTGCGTGCCCAGCTCGCTAGTTGCTCTTCCCATTCCGTGTCAGCAGTGGTGCGATTGGCCGACGCCGCCTGCTCGGCCTGACGGGTGCGCCACTCCAAGAAGCCCGGCGAGACTTTGGCGAAACGCTTCAGCACGGTTCGTAGTTCGGTGGTGTTCAAAATGGGAGTACCCTCGGTTCGGGTTTCTTGGGCTTGGTGTACTGCGGCTGCCGCTTAATCCAGGTGCGTACCGCTGCCTGCCAGTCCTTCATGGGGTTGCGTCCTACTCGCCAGCCGTTGGCTTCGTAGTAGTCCCAGAACTCTTCCGCATCTATTTCTTTGCCTATCTTTCCTGCATAAGCATGGATTTCCTCAATTGCCGGTTTTGAAAAAACCTTGCGCGCATTATCTTTAGCGCTAGCTAAAGATATATTCTTCTCTTCTCTTCTCTGGTTGCGCTTCTGTTGCGCTTCTGTTGCGCTCGGAGCGCAACGGGATTTAGTCATTCTTTTGGCTGCTAAAGCCCTTGACTTGGCCGTCTGTCCGTTATGTCGCTCGAAATTGGGGAGTATTAACCCCTCCTCGGAAATGACGAGCCAACCGACACTTTGCATCGCTTCCGCGAACCCTGTTGCGCTTGTGATACGATTTAGTTGCGCTGATGTTGCGCTCGGAGCGCAACCGTCTTGTGTATGATCGTCGAACCAAGCCCATACGCGGAAGAGTTTGCCGAAGACGGCATCGGGGTCGATTCCGAGCGTTTCGGCCATCGCAAAAACCTCAGGTTTCTCTGGTGTGATTGTCTCGATCTTCAGCCAGCTCATCACTCACTAACCTCCCACTCCGGCATCAAATCACCCCAGACACCCCGCAGGACACGAATCGCCTCTCGTCTACGTCGGGAGTCGCTAATCTTCTGCGCGGCCCGCATTTGGCTTCGTAGGTCTCTTGCGAGGTCGGAATGGCAGCGGGGCTGCGGCTGCTTGCG
>JAGQOW010000031.1 GCA_020427155.1 Planctomycetales bacterium
ACCGATGTTTGCCGCGATGCTCGAGGCGTTGGCCGCTCACACCAAGCTGCCGCTCGATATGCCGTTCGACAAGCTTTCGCCTCGCCAGCGGCGGATCGTGCTGTACGGCACGGGAGACGAGTGGGTGGAGGTAACGGCGAAAGCGGAAGGCGGAAAGCGGAAAGCCGGGGAGGTGGGCGTCGCCCAGTCTACGTTCCGCTTTCAGTACAAGGGTTTGTATCCTGCGCTGGAAGAGGCCTCGCGTGTTTCGCCGCGGTTGCGTGCGCGGCTCGAGCACCTGGTAGATGAGATCGAGTGCAGCGAGTGTGGCGGGAGCCGTTTGCGCGACGATGCCTCGGCGGTAAGGTTCGCAGGGCGGACGATAGATCAATACTGCCGATTGCCGCTCGGCGAATTGTTGACGATCGTGAACGAGTGGAAGCTGGGCGATGCAGAGCAGAAGGTCGCCGGCGAATTGATGCGCGAGATCAGCAATCGCTTGACGTTTCTGGTCGACGTCGGGCTCGAGTATCTCACGGTGGGCCGCTCGGCGCCGACGCTCTCGGGCGGCGAGTCGCAGCGGATACGCCTGGCGAGCCAGGTGGGCAGCGGGTTGTGTGGTGTGTTGTATGTGCTGGATGAACCCACGATCGGTCTGCATCCGCGCGACAATGCGCGACTGATCTCGGCGCTCCATCGGCTGCGGGATTTGGGAAATACCCTGTTGGTAGTCGAGCACGATCGCGAAGTGGTCGAAAGCGCAGATCAACTGCTCGATTTCGGACCGGCAGCCGGGCGACTGGGCGGCGAAATCGTCGCGCGGGGCACGCCTGCGCAAGTGGCGAAGCGGCGCGGCAGCGTCACCGGGCCCTATCTTGCGGGCAAGAAGGCAATCCCGGTGCCGAAGAACCGGAGGACCGATAGTGCAGGAGGTTTGATTGATGGTGTGAAGAAAGAAGAGTCCAAGCGAAAGAAGACTTCAACAATCAAACATCCCCTATCAAACATCTCGATGCTTCGTGTAGTCGGCGCACGGCATCACAACTTGAAGAATATCGATGTGGAGTTTCCGCTGGGCACTCTGACTGCGGTGACCGGCGTTTCAGGCAGCGGCAAGAGTTCTTTGGTCGAGGACGTGCTTTACAATCAGCTTGCCCGTATGTTGCATCGGGCAAGCACCAATCCGGGAGGGCACGAACGGATTGTTGGCATCGAGCACATTGATAAAGTGATTCGCGTCGATCAGCGACCGTTAGGCAATACGCCGACTTCCAACCCTGCGACCTATACGGGTTTGTTCGAACTGGTGCGGCAGTTGTTTGCCCAATTGCCCGAGGCGAAGTTGCGCGGGTACTCGGCCCGGCGGTTCAGCTTTAATGTACCGGGCGGGCGGTGCGACGAGTGCGACGGCGCGGGACAGTTGTGTATCGAGATGCACTTCTTGCCCGACGTGTGGGTCGAGTGCGATACGTGCCACGGCAAGCGGTACAATCCCGAAACGCTCGAAGTGCGCTATCGTGGCCGTTCGGTGGCCGACGTGTTGGAGATGTCGTGCGGCGAAGCACTACAGTTGTTTGAAGATATCCCCAAGATCCGCCGCATTTTGCAGACCCTCTGCGATGTGGGGCTGGACTACGTGGCGCTGGGGCAAAGTGCGGCAACGCTTTCGGGCGGCGAAGCGCAGCGCGTAAAACTGGCGGCCGAGCTGGCGCGGCCCGACACGGGGCGCACGCTCTATGTGCTCGACGAACCGACGACCGGCTTGCATTTTGACGACATTGTCAAACTGCTTGAAGTACTGCACCGGCTGGTAGACCTGGGCAACACGGTGTTGGTGATCGAGCACAATCTCGACGTGATCAAGCAGGCGGATTGGATCATCGATATCGGTCCCGAGGCCGGCGCAGGCGGCGGCCAAGTGGTGGCAATGGGGACGCCAGAGGAGGTGGTGCGGCAAGCGGAAGTGGCAAGCGGGAAAGCGGAAAGCGCCAAGCCGCGCAAGCGAAAAAAGACAACGACGGATTCCGCTTTCCGCTTTCCGCTTTCTGCTTTGTACTCTCATACGGCGGCGGCGTTGGGGCCGGTGCTCGAAGCGGGACCCCATAAGACGCGCAAGGTTTACGACTTTGCGGCGGCTGAAGCGAATCGCGAGGGGGATATCGAGATCTCCGAATTGGGCGAAAACGTGAAGATGCCTTGGGAGATCGACGGGCACCGCTGGCATACGCACGATCGGGTGAGCCGCGCGGGCGAGCCGTGCCGATGGGACGGGAAGATTCTCGACCAGGTGGAACGCAGGATTCAGGAGTTGGGCAATTTCGGCCCGACGAACTGGAACTCGCGCACGATTGTAGAAGTTGCGGCAGAAAAGAAAACCGACGGCTGGTTCTTTCACGCCATCACCGGCGAGCCGTGGCTGGTGAAGCTGAAGTTCCGCACGGCGAAGAAGACGTTTCAGCGCGATCAGCTGATGATCGATCTCGATTTGAAACCGTTGAACGACATTCCCGAGATCGAGGCCTATGGGCGGACTTCGCGGGTGAAGTGCAAGAATCTGCGCGGCCCCTGGCAAGAGGTTCAGATCGCGGCCCACAGTTGGGACGAAATCGACACGCCGGAGTTTTGGGACTTTCTGGAAAAGGCGGTGGCCGGGTTTCGCAAGTTCAGCGAACGCGTCGAGCAGAATCCCGAGGATGTGATGCCCTGGAAGGTGCTGGGTCGCAAATGGCACCTGGCCCGCAAGGGTTTTCCGCCAGGCAAGAAGCCAAAGTGGCGCGGCGAAGTGCTAGAAGAAGTGCTGGAACGGCTGAGCGATGCCAGTGGCGGGCAACTGCTGTGGAACAACCAGCAGGTGGTACACCTGATGGTGCCCGAGCTGCGCACGCCGTGGGCGTCAGTCTATACCAAGCGGCTGGCTGGCGTCGACGTGGTGCTCAACGGCCCGCCGGGGGCGTTCGCGACCGGACGGATCGCGAAGCTGGCGTCGCAACGGGCGATTAGCGCCGAGGACGACCAGCGCGATCAGGTGAAGTTTCGGTTCGTGTCGCCGGAAGACCTGGAGCAGGGCGATTTGACCGACTTTCTGGCGGAGCACCTGGAGGCGGTGCGTGGGGTCGCTCCCTGACGGTCGCGGTTCTGGCGGTGGTGGTGCAGTGGGGCTTAATTCTGAGCCGCGACCGTCAGGGAGCGGGGACGTGGTCGCGACTTGCCTTCGCCCGTTGCCAGAGGGTGCGCAGCACTTGCGGCAGCGAGTCGGCGCTGCACTGGCGGTAGGGCGAATCTGCTGGCAGGTCGCGCATCAGGCGGTGGTGGGCGGTGGCCAGCGCGTGGTACGGCATCGTGGGGAAAATGTGGTGCAGCGCATGGAAACGCAAACCGACCGGGGCCCACATGCCGCCGGTGATCGGGTGCTTGGGGAAGTCGACCGAGTCGAGCAATTGCTCGACAAAGGTCATCTCTTTGCCGTCGCTGATCCAACGATGCGCGCCGAGCGTGCGCAGGTTGTTGACCGCGATGATGAACACGCCGGTTAGATAGACGTGCAGCAAGAACCAGGGCGAAAGCGTGCCGGGGATGATGCCCATCGGGGCGAACAACCGTACGGCGATGAAGACGATCCACAGAAAGCAGCAGAGTTCCTGGAAACGGATGATGCGCAGCGTCCGCGGCGTGGGCAGCGGGCGCAGGTACATCGGGTCCATCACCATCGACGAGGCATGCCGGTGGGTCCAGTTGCGTATCGAACGGCTAAACCAGGAGAGGGGCGTCAGCAGGCCAAAACGAATGACCGCCAGCGGTGGAATGACAAAGATCTGCGACATGTAGAACAGGATCTGCCAGGCAGGCATGCGGGCGAGCGGGATGTACTCGCCGTCCTGCTTGGTGCCGTAGTGTTTGCGGCGATGATGGTCGACGTGGGTGTAATAGACAAACGTGGGAATCAGAAAAGGAATGCCGCAAAGCAAGTTCCAAACGAAGCGGAAGGCGGTAAACTCGCCGTCGCGAATATGGATCAACTCGTGGATGAACAGCGCACATCGGTAATAGAGTAGTGAGGAGACAAAAAAGCCGACGATCCGGATGGGCCAATGCCAGGTAGTATTGGCGGTGAGCAGCTCGGGGGCCTCGACGAGCGTGAAGGCGGCGACGCCGACGATCCAGCTGGCGAGAAAGTCGGTCCAGTAGATCCAGGGATTGGGAGTAAAAAACTCGCCGACGATGGTGCGAGCCTCGGAGAGCGAGAATTCGGGAGCGATTGAGTCGGAGTCGGTCACGGGTTTTTCTCTAAGGTCTGACGTAGGGACACGGAGCGTGGGCTTGGTAGAAATGTGACGGTTGATGGGCTTGCGAAAAAAATGCAAGCGTTTGGCACTCTCCAACCGATTTTATCGCTGCCCTTTCGGGCTGCCTAGGCGACTCGGGGGCGACCCGGCTGGTTGTTGGGTTTCGCTGCTGGAGATAGACTGAGACAAGCTCTCGGCCGTCGGCGTTTTTCATTACTTTTTGAGAAGAGCCCTAGCTCGTGCAAGAAGTTGTCATTACAGGAATCGGAATCGCATGCCCGTTGGGCGTCGGCCGCGAGGCGGTTTGGTCGTCGGTCGAGAACCGTCGTAGCGGCGTTCGTCAGATTGAGAGCCTGGCGGCAACGAATTTCCCGGTGACGTTCGGCGGCGAAGTGCCGGACTTCGACCCGAAGCAGTACATCAAGCCGCGCAAAAGCCTGAAAGTCATGTGTCGCGAGACACAGCTGGGCTTCACGGCTTCGGAATTGGCGTGGGCCGATGCCGCGTTGGACGAGTCGAAACTCGACCCCGAGCGATTGGGAGCGGTGTTCGGAACCAACAATTTCCGATCCCAACTTGAAGAGATGGTCGGCTTCTATCAAGCGGTGAGCGGCGACGGGCAGCTGGATATGAAGCGTTGGAGCGACGGTATGCGGGAGATGTACCCGCTGTGGATGCTGAAGTATCTGCCAAATATGACCAGTTGCCATGTGGGAATCTCTCACGATGCGCGGGGGCCGATCAATACGATCGTAGAGGGCGACGTGTCGGCGTTGTTGTCGATCGTCGAAGCGGCAGACGTAATCGCGCGTGGCAGTGCCGACGTGATGCTGGCAGGCGGCGCGAGCTCGATGTTGTCGATGGTCGACTTGTCGTGGCAAGGGGGGTTTGAGATGTCGCGCAACGGCGTCTGTCCGGCCGAGGCATGTCGTCCGTTCGATGCGAGGCGCGACGGCGCCGTGGCCAGCGAAGGGGCAACGATTTTTGTCCTGGAGAGCCGCGCGCATGCCAGCCAGCGGGGGGTTGCGGCCCAAGCGCATGTGCTGGGTTACGGTCGGCGATGCGAACCGTGCGCAGCGACTCAGCAACCGACAGGCCAGGCGGTGCGGCAGGCGATCGAAGCGGCCTTGGCCATGGGACGTATCCCGGCAAGCGAACTGGGGCATGTCAATGCCCATGGATTGGCAACGATCGGCGACGATGCGATGGAAGCGCAAGCGATCGAGCAAACTTTGGGCGAGGTGCCGGTGACGGCGCCGAAGAGTTTTTTCGGCAATCTGGGGGCAGCCAGCGGTGCAGCCGAGTTGGCGATAAGTTTGCTGGCTTTGCAACAGGGCCTGACGCCGCCGACGCTCAACTACGAACAGCCCGACCCGGCTTGCCCAGTGAATGTTGTGAGCACGGCGCAAATGGCACGCTCGCCTGCGGTGCTGGCGCTCAACCACAAGCGGACGGGGCAGGCGGTTTCGCTATTGGTGAGCGTAGAGCGTTAGCAGTCGGGCTCTGGCGAGCTATCGGTCGGGTGCTGGCCGTTAGTATCTTGCGGGCGGTTGGTTTTGCTAGCCTCGTCGGGTGGCGCGGTCGATGTCGCGTTGCATATCTTTCTTCTTCATCGATTCGCGTTTGTCGAATTGCTTCTTGCCGCGGCAGATGCCGAGAAGCACTTTGGCTCGGCCGCGGAGAAAGTACATTTTGAGCGGCACGAGCGTAAGATTCTTCTCGTAGGCCTGGGCAGCGAATTTGCGGATTTCGCGGCGGTGGAGCAGCAGCTTGCGGCGTCGCTTGGGGATGTGATTGAGCTGGTGGGCGAAGTTGTACTCGGGAATATCGCAGCCGACGAGCCAGACTTCGTTCTGCTGCACTCGCCCGTATGCTTCTTCCAACGAGATCTGGCCATTGCGCAAGCTCTTCACTTCGCTGCCGGTTAGCACAATGCCGCACTCGAGCGTATCGAGAACCTGGTAATTGTGCCGTGCCTTGCGATTCTGGGCGATGACGCGTTCGTTCTTGGCATCGCCTTTGGCGGTCTCTTTCGATTTGCTCTTTTTGCCTGCGATTGTGGGCATCCTTCACAGAGGGTCCACCGATAGCCGACCGTGGGCTATGGAGAGATGCTATCGGCTGCTGCAGAATAGCTTGGACCGAGGTCAAAATAAACCGTGCTAGCTGCGCCGGGCCGATTCTTTTGGATTTCTGGTGGGCAAGCCCTGGTGAGGCCTTGATTGCGATTGGGACTTGGCCTAGGTTTCTGCACTTGAGAGTTACCTGTTGGGACGGATCGTTTCGAGGGACGACGATGAAGATTACCGCATTGTTTGCTACTTGTGTTCTGCTGCCGTTTCTAGCTGCTGGGGCGGTTGCCCAGGAGCCGTTGCCCGAAGGCAATCCGCAAGCGGGCGGTTCAGCCCAGGTGCAGCAGTATAGCTATGCCATTGGAATCGACATCGGCAGCAATTTTCGCGAGTCGGACACGCCGCTTCACTTGGAAAGCCTGTTGGCCGGTTTGCAGGACGCACTTCAGGGAGCCAAACCGCAGTACGACGAGCAAACGCTGGCTGCGGCGATCGGACACTTACAACAACACATGCAAGAGAAAGCGAGAGCCCGGCAACGGTCATTGGGTATGGGTAACAGAAAAGCAGGTGAAGCGTTTTTGGCAAAGAATCTGCAGCAGGAGGGCGTGAAAGCGACGCCGAGCGGTCTGCAATACAAAGTGGTCGAGTCGGGCGATGGTGCGACGCCGGGGCCAGCGGATGTGGTGAGTTGCCACTATCGGGGGACACTGATCGACGGCACCGAGTTTGATAGTTCGTATGCCCGCAAGATGCCGGCCGAGTTTCCAGTGAATCGAGTGATCAGCGGCTGGACCGAGGCGCTGCAGATGATGCGGGTGGGCGACAAGTGGCAGCTGTTTATCCCGGCCGATTTAGCGTACGGCGACGATCCGCCTGGCCCGCCGATTCAGCCAGGCAGCGTGCTGCTGTTCGATATCGAGCTGTTGGACATCGTCTCGCAGTGAATTGTATGGTATAATGGACTCCGGCGCTCCCCCAGGCTCTCTCTGAGCACGGATTTCTGAAGGGGCGTTCGCGGCAGATTTCCTGTGGCAACCCGCAGCGTCAGAAAATGTATTTTTCTCTGGGGAGCCGGGAGATTAGGGGGTAATTGCGCCCTCAGGTGCTGGGCTCTGGACGGTCGTTTGGGTTTTCTGACGAGAATCTTGGCTGCACGCCAGCTACAGTGCCGAGAGCAGATATTTTTCCGAAAAAGCACTACTTGTGGCGTTTGCGTGACCTACGATTGGGGAACGGTCGGATTCGCCAGATCGCGAACGCGGCCTCCCGCCTCAAACCGCGCTGCGAAAAGCTCGGGGTTCCTATGCGCGACCCGTGTCAAGAGCAGGCGTCCATTTTTCGGCTGCCCGTAAGTATTAATCGGGAGAATTCCGTTGACAACCGTTGCAAGGCCGGAAAGTCCGGCTAGAATCGCTGGAATACCTATCCATCGCAGTTTAGTCAGGTCGGACCCCCTGAGCGCAAGTGTATTGCCTCACGAGTTTTATCATTGTTTTTGCGTCAGTTTAGTTGGAGGGCACCCCCCATGTTGCGTCGTGTAATGTGTTTGTTGCCGGCACTTGGTTTGCTGGTAGCAACAGCCTCGGACGATGCGTCCGCAGGATTGTTCAAGAAGAAGTGTTGTCAGAGTAGCTGTAGCAGCTGTTGTGATGCGGCTCCCGCTTGTGGCGGTTGCGAAGCATCGGCCTGTGATTCTTGCGGATGCGCGGCAGCCCCGGCCGATTGCGGTTGTGCCGCTGAGCCGGTAACTCGCACCGTGATGGTGCCGACGTATGTCACCGAGATGCGCACCGTAACCTGCACCGAGTACAAGCAGGAAGAGCGTACCCGCACGTACACTGTCAACAAGATGGTGCCCGTGCAAGAAGAGAAGACCCAAACCTACACGGTGATGGTACCCGAGACGTTGACCAAGACGGTGAACTACACGGTGCAGAAGCCCGTTTGGGAAACCAAGACGGCTGAGTACACGGTTCAAGTTCCTTATACCGAGAACGTAGAGCAGACCTACACGGTTCAAGTTCCCACGTATGAGGAAAAGTCGGAAGAGTACACGGTCCAGGTTCCTTACACCGAGAACGTCGAGCAGAAGTATACGGTGAACGTGCCTGTGCAAGAGGACAAGACGGTCAGCTATACGGTTCAAGTTCCTTACACCGAGAACGTTGAACAGACCTATACCGTAAGCGTTCCCTACACCGAAGAGCGTCAAGGCACTCGTACGGTTTCCAAGCGAGTTCCTGTCACCACGATGAAGACCGTGACGGTCCGCGGCGGCCACTGGGAAACGCAGACGGTAGAAGTTCCGTCGTGCGGATCGGGTTGCGGCGGCTGCGGCGGTTGTGTTCGCACTTGCTGCAAGCGAGTTTGGGTGCCGACTTGCGAGCAGAAGGAAGTGCCTTGCACGACCTACGAGTGTGTTACTGAAGAAGTGCCTTACACCTACAACGTGTGCCTCTCTCGTCAAGAGGAGCGTACTCGCACCGTATGTGTTCGCAAGTGCCGAACTGAGACCCGCGAGAAGACCGTCAAGGTCTGCAAGATGGTTCCCGAAGAGCGCACCCGCACGGTTTGCGTTCAGAAGTGCCGTCCCGAGACTCGTACTCGGACCTACAAGGTTTGCAAGATGGTTCCCGAAGAGCGCACTCGCACCGTTTGCGTGAACAAGTGCCGAACCGAAACTCGCACTCGCGAGTACAAGGTATGCAAGATGGTCTGCGAAGAGCAGTCGAAGGAAGTGCAGTACACAGTCTGCAAGCCTGAAGAGCGAACTCGCACCTATACCGTATGCCGCTACGAGTGTGTGCCTGAAGAGAAAACCCAGACCTACACGGTTTGTGTTCCTGTTCAGGTCGAGAAGCAGGTCGAAGTGAAGGTCTGCAAGATGGTTGCTCAAGAGGTGCAGGAAGCTGCTCCTTGCGGTTGCAACAGTGGTTGCGGATGCGCTGCACCGGCTGCTAGCAGCTGTGGCTGCAACTGAGATCGCTGAGTTTTTCAGCTTAGATTGACAGCAGGGGTTGGGTTTCTTCACGGGGCCCAACCCCTTTTTTGTGCGCGGCAGTAGGCTGCCGCCGATGCTAGCGAAGCGGTTTGCAGGTCGGTTAATACGGACTTCCCTATTGCGAATGGCTGCCAGCGGAGCTATATCCGCCACCCGCTTGGGGTAGTCGGCGCGCAGCCGAATCAAGGACGAACAACAGGATGGATGGGCGGAGTGCATTGTCGATGAACGTAAGCTTTTTGATCCGCTTTGTTCTTACAGCTTGCCTGGCAGGTTTGCTGAACGGCAGGGCGGCTTGCTCGCAAAGTATCGAGGAGCCAGCCGTATTGGCGCCGCCGGGTGCTACGGAGTTGTTTCAACTACCTACGCCGGTCCAAGAGCTACCGGAGCCAACCGATGCGGAAGCGGCAGCGCTGGAAGCAGTCGAGGTAACACCAGAGCCTGAGGCGGTTTGGTATCAATCGAGCTACTGGTTTGGCCCGGCGCCCTGGGATATCGGATTTGAGTTGGGCCTGAACGGCGCAGAAGGAAACAACGAATCGCTGAGTTTGCGAACCGGGGGCCATGTCAAGCGAAAGACCGAATTCTGGAAATTCGATACGAGCCTGGTTTACAACCGAAACTCGGCCAACAATGTCGAGACGCAAAACAACGCGTTGCTTGACGTTCGCGTCGATCGCCTGTTAGGCGAGTCGCCTTGGACGCTATATTTTCTCAATCAGGAACTGTACGACGAATTCAAGGCCTTCGATCTGCGTGTATCGTTGAATGCGGGTATCGGGTATCAGTTTGTCGATACCGAGACGATCGATTTGTTGGGTCGCTTCGGCGCCGGTGCCTCGCGAGAAATTGGCGGGGTCGACGAGCGCTGGGCGCAAGAAGCACTATTTGGAATGGACTACGAGCACAAGCTCTCGACGACCCAGAAGCTGACGGCCAAGGTCGATTATTACCCCGAGTGGAAGGATTTCAAAAAGTACCGGGTGGTGAGCGACGTTGGCTGGATGATTGACTTGGATAAGCCTCGGAATCTAAGTTTGAAGCTGTCGATGCAAAACCGTTACGACAGTACGCCCAACGGGGCAGAGCCACACGAACTAAATTATGCGGCTCTGCTGATTTGGAGCCTCTAGCGAGGGTCAACGTGACTGGTGAGCTCTAGCCGCTTTGGGTAGCATAGGGGCGATATTTCTTCCCTCCCCCTGCCCTCGCCTTTGCCCATGGAAGAGCCACTATTAAGCCAGCTAGGCGAGACCCTCGGTCGCGAGATGCCCCTGAGTAGGGCCATGCAGATCGAGACCGTCTCTTGGGACGGGCAGCGGCTCGCAATGAAGATGCCGCTGGAACCGAATCGCAACCACCAATATTCGGCGTTTGCTGGCAGTCTCAATGCGTTGTGCACGGTGGTCGGCTGGGGAACCGTCTTCATGCTGCTTAGCGTGAAAGGCCAGGCGGGCAACATCGTGATTCGGCGCGGGACGATCCGCTACCTGCGACCCGTTCGATCGGCCACCATCGTGGCAACCGGTTTGACGATCGACCCCGAGCAATTGGCTTATTTCTACGAGTTGTTCGACAGCAAGGGGAAGTCGAAGCTCGACATCGGGGCGGAGATCGCCGACGACCAAGGGACGTACGTTTCGTTTAAGGGCTCGTACGTCGTTCACAGCTAAGCCGGGCTCGATCAAACCGCGCCGGATGCCAAATTGGCACCCGAGGGTGTTGCAGCGACTCTTTTCGTGCCAGAGTGGCACTGCCATTATGGCTGCATCCACGGTCGGCGAGCTTATGCGTATCGCAATAAAATGTTTTTTCATAAGGGTTTATGGAAATCTTGTGCCAGTCAGCGGTGGTTTGGCACGCGGGGTGCAAATGACCCTTACGAGAGCAAACAGGCTGGTTGGGCAGCAGGTGACTCAGACCCGACCAAGCCCGTTAAGGGACAGACAATTAGCAATAAGTAGAAGGAGGATAGCCATGAAAAACACCTGTTCAAAAAACCGTGTACGTGAGCACTTACCAAGCAGTTGGAGCGAGTTCGACTCGCTGTTGGGTCAGGTTTTCGGGGCAACTCGACCGACGGTCAGCCGCGGGGCCCATGCTCCGGCAAGCCTGTGGGAGGACGAGTCGGCGTATCATTTGGAGCTTGATTTGCCCGGCGTGGCTCAGGCCGATGTAGAAATCACCTTGGAGAAGGGCATTCTGCAGATTGCGGCCGAGCGCAAGCGTTCGGAGCAAGAACGTACGAACCTGCACGAGGAGCGTTTCTACGGCAAGGTCGCACGAACGCTCGCGCTGCCCGACTTGGCCGATGCTGAGGGAATCGAGGCTGAGTTGAAAGATGGCGTGCTGCATGTGACGGTGGCGAAGTCGCCAGAGAAGCAACCCAAACGCATCGAGGTGAAATAACAACAGACTCCCCCCAATAGCTGTTGCCTTGATGTTTGGTGGGGCCGCGCATCGCGCGGCCCCATTCTATTGGTGCTGGGAAAGGAGACTTCAAGCCGCCAGGACTCGGCCGAGTAGCAATCCTCCGTAGACGGCTGAGATGCCGAGGAGGACGTTGGCGGCAATATTCACCAGGGCGAGGCCATGCTGAGCGTTCTCGAAGCAGCGGGCGGTTTCCAATCCAAATGTCGAGAAAGTGGTCAGCGCCCCGAGAAAGCCGACCGTCAGCGCCGAGTGCGTCAGGCCTCCCCAGCGAGGAATCTCGGCAGTCCCTAGCGGGATCAACAAGCCAAGCAAAAAGCAGCCGACGACGTTGACGGCAAGGGTGCCGAAAGCAAAATGGCTACCTAGAAAGCGTGAACAAGCGAGGTTTACCAGGTGTCGACCTATTGCCCCGACTGCCCCTCCAGCGGCGATCGCGACGATGTGCTGCAGGGGATGGTGCTCGGTCATGCAGCCATTGAACCGTAATCCTGCGACGACAACAAGGGTTTAGGCGACAGGCTGTAGACGGTAGGCTGGAGTGATGTGGTAGGGCGACTCAGGCGAGCTGCCAGATCGCGGTTATTTCCTCTTTGCTGGCCCTGGACTCTTGAACCTGGTCACTGCACACAATGATTCAGATTGTCGATAACTACGATTCTTTCACCTACAATCTCGTGCAGCGGTTGGGCGAGATCGATCCTCGGTTAGATATCCAAGTCGATCGCAACGACGAGATTACGGTTACCGAGATTCTCAGTCGCAAGCCGGATCGGCTGATCATCTCTCCCGGGCCTTGCACGCCGAAAGAAGCGGGGGTCTCGGTCGAAGTCGTAGAGAAGTTGACGGGCCAGCTGCCCATCTTGGGGGTTTGTCTGGGGCATCAATCCATCGGCCAGGCTTTCGGCGCCAAAATCGTCCGCGCCGATCGGCTGATGCACGGCAAGACCGATATGATCCACTACGGCGAAAGCCAATTGCTGCGCGGGTTGGAGAATCCGTTTCAAGCCACTCGTTACCATAGCCTGGTGATTCAGCCCGATACGCTACCTGACGAGTTGACGATGACTGCTTGGAGCGAGGAGCCTGACGGCGCGCGTGTGATCATGGCAATTGAGCACCGCGAGCACCCGCTGTTTGGTTTGCAGTTTCACCCCGAGAGTTTTTTGACTCACGCGGGCATGGATATCTTGCAACGCTTTCTTCAGGTGTGACGTAACGATGATAACCGTAGACGCGGCCTGGGGGCATGTCGAGCGCTGTTCGCGCTGTTTGGCGGATCAGTTGGTTCCCATTGGCGAAGCCTTGGGTTTGCGGCTGTCAGCAGCGGTGTTCAGCCGAGTGGATTCGCCGCCTTTCGATAAGTCGATGCTCGACGGGTTTGCCGTCGTATCGAGCGACCGTTCGCCGACGCGGAAAGTGATTGAACAGGTCGTAGCAGGAGGAGTTCCTCATCACGCCGTGGTTCCTGGCATGGCAATTAACGTGATGACCGGAGCGCCAATTCCCGAGGGTGCCGATGCGATCGTGAAGGTCGAAGATGTTCGTCATCTGGACGAGAAGACGATCGAGATGCCCACGTCAGGCGTGGCCCACGGCAAAGGCGTTTTGCCGCGAGCCGCAGCATTCCACAAGGGCCAAGAAGTGCTGGCCGCCGGCCGGCCGCTTTCGCCGGTGGATATCGCGCTGCTTGCCGAGATTGGACTTGCTGAAGTAAGAGTCATTTCGCGACCGCGGGTGGCTGTGCTGGCTACCGGCAACGAGTTGGTAAAAGCTGGCTGGCCGGTCGAGCGGGGGCAGATTACCAATAGCAATGGCCCGATGCTGATCGCATTGTTGGAATCGGAACAGGTTCGATCGATTGATTTAGGCATTGGCCGCGACGATCCGGCCGAGTTGCGTCGACTGATGGGCGAGGGATTGGCAGCGGACATCCTGATCGTGACCGGCGGGGTCTCGGCGGGGGTTTTAGACCTGGTGCCCGGCGTGCTTCAAGAGTTGGGCGTCGAGCAGGTGTTTCATAAGGTCCGCATGAAGCCAGGCAAGCCGTTGTGGTTTGGCCAGTACGAGCAAGCGGGTCATCGTGCGCTGGTATTTGGATTGCCGGGGAATCCCGTGAGCACGCTGGTAGCGTTTGAGATTTTTGTGAAGCCTGCCCTGCGCGTGCTGCGAGGCGAATCTTTCCGGCCGCCCGCTTCGATGCGGGGAGTGCTGACGGCTCAGGTTTCTCTGCGCGGCAAGCGGCCCACTTATTATCCTTGTCGAATCCACTTTGGAGATCGAGCCGCGGGATTGCCGAAGGTCGAACCCCTTGCCTGGAGCGGTTCGGCCGATCTGGCGGCGCTGACTCGTGCCAATGCCCTGGCGGTGTTGCCCGTGCAGGAAGCGGAGTTTGCCGTCGGCGATCAGGTTGAGGTGATTGCTCTGTAGCGGGTGGCTCTATCGATGTGACGTTTCGCAGGAGCGTCGATCAGCTTAGGAGGCGCGCTATCTTAGTGCCGGGATGGTTTCATCCGCTTCGGGGCCGCCGGCGTCGGAGTCTTCGTTCAAGCTATCGGACTGGCCCACGGCGAAAGCGGTGTAAAGAGCCAAACCGAAGAAAACCAGATCCATCATGCCGAAGCTTTGCAGAAAGCCTTGATTTCGGATTTCGTTCTGAATCTCATCGAAGTTAGCAGCGAAGTTGGCTTTGATACTCTCTTCGATCGCAGCCTGAAAGTCTTGTTCTCTCCCGGGGTGAGGGCATTCCATTGTTCCTCTGCGGCGATCCAGACATTGGCCGGGTATTCTACCCTGGTCGAAGCGGTAGTCGGGTCCACCCCGGCAGGCCAGTCGACGGCTTCGCCGTTCTCTTCCATGCCCTTGATAATCTCGTCGGCGAGATAAGACGTGAGTGTTTCGTCGTTGAGAGCGGCGATTGACTCACGGATCAAAGCCTGCGGGTCGCCGAACTCATCGTTCATGACCAATTCGATGGTGGCAAACTTTCCCAACAGAATGGCCACCAGGGTAATAATCGCAGCGGTCGTCCCAATCAACTTGCTGCCGTAGCCAGCGCCTTTTACACAGGCTACTCCCACTGCCAGGCCAATTCCCCAGGCGAGCCAGCCTATTTCTAGATTGGCAAAATAAGCGATGGCAGCCCAAGCCGCTGCCCCGGCGGCGCCTGCCACAGAACCGAAGATCAAGGCTCGATTGAAACGCATGGGATTCTCCTAGAGTGAAGTCAACGCTGGCGAGTGATTGTTCATTCCAGGAGAAAGACGCTTCCCCTAGATATTCCTTGGGATGAGACCGATATCGAGACCGAGCACAAAGAGCATCAGCGAGATGATGAAAACGAAACCCACCGTGTGGAGAGCGACGACAAACTTTTCGCTGGCCGGTCGGCCGCGAAAGCCTTCATAGGCCAGAAATACCATGTGCCCGCCATCGAGCAACGGAATGGGCAGGAAGTTGATCACCGCCAGGTTGGCGCTGAGCATCGTCAGAAAGACCAGCAGCTTGCCCACGCCTTCGAACGCGGAATAGCCGGCGGCCTGGGCAATCGTGACCGGCCCGCCGAGCGCGGTGAGTGGAATCTGAGTCCCCAGTTTCTTCAGAAAGCGGAAAACCATGCCCAGCGAATTGGTGGTCTCGCGCAAGCCGAGGTTCAGTTGCTCGCCGAACGATCCTGCCTGGCGCATCCGTTTGATGGGCTGAAAACTGAAACCCCGGTCGGCAAGAAACTGGCCTTCGGCTGCGACGGCTGCGAGGGTCGCTTCCTGGAGTGCGTCGTCGCGCTTGTAGGTTAACTTGACCAGGGTGCCGGCGGGCAGTGCTTGCAGCAACTGGATAAAGACGGGCCAATTCTGTTGCAACTGTTCGTCGAATTCGATCTTGGTGACGGCAAGTGTGCCTTTTTGGGCGTTCTCGGGGGGGATGAATTCGGCTTGGGTAATCAGGTCGCCGGTCTGCAGGCCTGCGATCGCGGCGGGGCTCTCGGGGTGGACCTGCGCCACTCGATTGAGCACCCGATAGGCGATTCCCAAGGCAGGCGCATCCAGCGGGTCGTTGCGTCCGACGATGTCTGACGGCCAGGTGACTTCTCGTAGCGGCAGGTCGATGTCTTCGGTCGCTTGCCGCCCATTGCCTCCTGCGGCAGATCGTCGCAAGGTGATGCGGACGGTGCGGTTGTCCTGGGCCAGTTGGCGCAGTTGTTCCGGAAGGGCGATCGGGTCGTCTAGGGTTTCGGTCGCCTCGTCGCTGAGGCTGATCTTGTCAATGAAGTCGCCGGGCTGAATGCCTGCGCTGGCCGCGGCAGTATTCTGTTGTACCGCCGCGATCTTGCCCATCTCCATGACCAGTCCGAGACGCTTCATCACCCGGGGACCGACGGTGACGGTTATTTCTTCGCCTCCGGTGAGCGGCCCAAAACGATCGCCTTGCGGCGCTTTTCCACCACGCCGAACCGTCAATTCCAGATTCTCCGACGGATGCTTTACCAGCTCGGCGGCAAATTGGTGATGGGCGGTAACGGGCTTGCCGCCGACGGCAAGAATCTCGTCGCCACCTGCGAGGGCCGGCGTGGCGTCGGCGGCGGGGGTGTCGGCCAGGGCGGGCTGTTCTTTCGCCAGGCGCAATGACATGGGAGAGATGATTCCTACTCGGGCGAGCCCAGGCCCTTGCTCGGGCTTAATCAGCAACGTGTCTTCTTGCTCGCTGTCGGCACGGCGGACTTTGAAGTGAATCCCGTCCTCCAGATCGCCGAGCGTAACGCCACTGCGCAGCTCGGTGAACGAGGGATTCTCGGTTTCGCCCAGCTGAATGACTTCGTCGCCCGGCTGAATGCCTGCCTGCCAGGCGGGCGAGCCGGGAGTGGTTTGCGACACGATGCAGGGAATGTAGGGCACACCGATGCCAAAGGCGACCACGGCAAAGATGAACGCGAAGATCACATTCATGATCACGCCTGCCGAGATGATCGCCATCCGCTGGGGCACCGACTTGGCCAGATAGCTGCGGCTGTCGACGATATACTTGGTGCCGTCGGGGCCGGTGATTTCTTTCGTCTCGAGCGCCTCGTTGGCGCTGGCTTCGGACTCGCGAACCTGTTCGGCGATGTTCGCCGGGTTGTCGTCTTGGCCGAGCATTTTCACGTAACCGCCCAGCGGCAAGATGCCGATGCCGTATTCGGTTTCGCCCCACTTGCGACTAATCTTGTAACCGCCCACGTCGAAGCCGATGAAGAACTTGTCGCATTTGACGCCGCACATTTTTGCGACGGCAAAATGGCCCAGTTCGTGGACAAAGATCACAGCGCCCAGGCCGACAGAGACCTGCAGAATCACGATGAGCCACTCGACGGGTGTCGTGGCGAGAATTAAGGGCATACCCAACTTAATATCTCCTCGCGGGCCCAACGATCGACTGCGAGAAGTTGATCGAGCGTGGGCTCGGTTTCAAATGAATGGGATTGAAGCACGCTCCGGCAGGCCGGAACGATCTCGGTAAAGTGTAACTCACCAGCCAGGAAAGCCCCAACCGCAGCTTCGTTTGCTGCGTTGAGCACGGCCCCGGAGGTTCCTCCTGCCCTGGCACATTCGAATCCTAGCGCCAGGGCGGGAAATCGGTCGAAATCGGCTGGCTCGAAATCGAGGGAAAACGCCCGGCTCCAGTCCAGGCGATCGGCAACTCCGGCCACTCGTTCGGGATAGTAGAGCGCGTACTGGATCGGCAGCCGCATGTCGGGCGGGCTAAGTTGAGCAACTACCGATCCATCGATGAATTCTACCATTGAATGGACGACCGATTGCGGATGGACGGTCACCGAAATCTGATCGGCAGCGAGGCCGAACAGCCATCGAGCTTCGATGATTTCCAGTGCTTTGTTCATCATGGTTGCCGAGTCGACAGTAATCTTGGGACCCATCTCCCAGACGGGATGGTCCAGCGCATCGGCAACGGTAACTCGTTGGAGTTGGTCGGCCGAAAAGTCCTTAAATGGTCCCCCGCTGGCAGTAAGTATGAGCCGTTGGACTTCGCCCGGTTTGCCAGCTTGCAAGGCCTGGAAGATCGCGCTGTGCTCGCTGTCGACTGGTAGCAGTAAGGCGCCTTGTGTTTGGGCTAATTGCGTGATCAAGGGCCCTGCGACGACCAACGCTTCTTTATTCGCCAGAGCAACGGTTTTCTTGTTTTCCAATGCAGCCCACGTGCTTTCGAGGCCTGCGCTGCCCACGATTGCGGCCAAGACCAGCTCGACCTCGTCGCGGGCGACGACTTGGGTGAGCGCCTCGGGGCCGACTAGCAGCTCGGTATCGGCAGGCAACGTGGACCAATCGAATGCTGACGCGGCCTGGGGGTCGGTGGCGATTACCCAACGGGGCCGATGTTTGGTTGCTTGCAGCAACAACTGCTCCAGCTGGGAGTGCGCTGAGAGGGCTACTGCCTGCAAGCGTCCGGCGCTGGCCTCGATCACCTGGAGCGCGCTCACGCCGACGCTGCCGGTCGAACCCAGCACGGCAACCATTTTGGTGGACTGATTCATACTGGCTCGGGGCAAAGCGACGTTCCGGCCGCCAAACTCATCCGCACCAAAGGCTTGTGCGTAACGTAACGATTGTGCGGACGGAGCCAGCAGCAGCGGCGCGCGGACCTGTCTTGCCGCCAAAGTGCTTTATTCTAAGGGGATAGGCAACGTGCGACAACCCGCGCGGCAGGAGTGCCGGGCTCTCCTGGAAGGAAGCTTCGTTGTCATTTTACCAGTGCCGACTTAGGATGGAGTATCATCTGATCGGATCGCGGCGAGCTTGCCGGCCCGTTGATTCTTGCCCGCGACACTAAGCCCCCCTAGAGTACGGAACTATGGAAGACCCAAACGACAGAACCCAAGGCCCGTCTGAGAAAAAGCCTGCCCCGCAGGGGAACAACCTGGTGTGGTATGTGCTCGGGCTGATGGTGCTCCTGTTGTTGTTGGGGACCGTGCTGGGCGGCAAAGAGAGCATGAAGCTCAAGTGGAGCGACTTGGAACGACTGATCGCGGTCAGCAATCCAGAATCCGGCACCCCGGGCGAGAACTACATCACGGTCGAAGATACGACCACCAAGCCCTCGACATGGTGGAAAGTAAGCGGCCCTCAGGATATCCAGATTGGCACCCATGAAGTGACTGGCAAGCTTACCCGCGAGAAAGTGCGCCTGGAGGTGCCGGGAGAGGATGGCACGTCGGTCGCCGAGAGCGAATCGGTTGCCAAGCCAGAGAGCGTTACGTTTCTGGTAAACCGCGATCATAACGAAGAAGCGCTCGACGATCTGCTCAAGGCGAATGGTCTGCCTTACACGATAGCCGGCCAGCCGAATCCACTGTTGGGCTATCTGATGCCGCTGATGTTGTTCGGCATGTTGCTGCTATTGATGGTGGTGATGATGCGTCGGATGGGCGGGGCCGGCTCGCCGATGGCTTTTGGCCGCAGTCGAGGCAAGCTCTACGCGCAGGAAGATATCGACGTAACTTTCGAATCGGTTGCCGGCGCCGACGAGGCGGTCGACGAATTGCGCGAGGTAGTCGATTTTCTGAAGACGCCGGACCGGTATCAGCGCCTGGGCGGACGTATTCCCAAGGGCGTGCTGCTAGTGGGGCCTCCGGGTACTGGAAAAACGTTGTTGGCCAAAGCGGTGGCCGGCGAAGCGGGGGTGCCTTTTTTTAGCCTCAGCGGCTCGGACTTCGTAGAGATGTTTGTCGGTGTTGGCGCTGCGCGCGTCCGCGACATGTTCCAACAGGCCGAGCAGCGGTCGCCGTGCATTATTTTCATCGACGAACTGGACGCGCTGGGCAAGACGCGCGGTAGCGGGCAGATCGGCGGTCACGACGAGCGCGAGCAAACGCTCAACGCCCTGCTGGTCGAAATGGACGGCTTTGGCTCGAACAGCGGCGTCATCGTGATGGGCGCGACGAACCGGCCGGAAACACTGGACCCGGCACTGCTGCGGCCTGGGCGCTTCGATCGCCATGTGCTGGTCGATCGGCCCGACGTCATCGGTCGGCAGGCGATTCTGGAAGTCCACTTGAAGAGTGTGCGCGTGGGCGAGGATGTCGATGTGAAGAACGTGGCGGCCATCACCAGCGGGTTTGTAGGCGCCGACCTGGCAAACATTGTTAATGAAGCGGCGCTGCTGGCAGCTCGCAATGGCAAGAAGTCCGTTGGTATGGAAGAACTCAACGAAGCCGTGGAACGCGGCAGCGCGGGGCTCGAAAAGAAACAGCGGATCATGCATGAGGACGAAAAGCTTCGCGTCGCCTACCACGAGAGTGGCCACGCGCTGGTAGCTTGCTCGCTGCCAAACACCGATCCCGTGCATAAGGTCTCGATTATCCCTCGCGGTCTGGCGGCGCTGGGCTATACGATGCAGCGGCCAGAGCAGGATCGCTATCTGATGACCCAAGGCGAATTGGAAAGTCGCATCCAGGTGCTTCTGGCAGGCACCGTGGCCGAGGAGATGATCTTCGAAGACATCTCTTCAGGCGCTCAAAACGACCTGGAGCGAGCGACCGAGATTGCTCGCAGCATGGTGATGGATTTTGGCATGAGCCGCCTGGGTCGGGTGAATTTCCGGGCAAGCAATCGTAGCCCGTTTCTGGCGGGCGGCATCGACATGCCGCAGATGCAAAGCCACAGCGAACAGACGGCGCGTGAGATTGATGAAGAGGTGAAACGGATTGTCGACGAAGCGCTCGACCGAGTGCGTCGTATTCTATCTAAACGCCGAGCGGCGCTCGAAGCAACCTCGCTGGCGCTGATCGAGCAAGAGGTGATCGACTCGGAAGAGCTGGAACGCATCATCCAGGAGAATTCGCCGAGTCCGCTGATTGTGCCAGGAACCGATGCCGAGCCGAAGCGGGCGGCGCCGACCGAGGCCAAGGAAGAATCGGATTCGAGTTCGAGCTCAGCGAAGGGCTGAGTCTATCGGGTCGAAGTATGCGCTTTAGGTAGCTTTTGGTTGAGGAATTCCTCGACTTGCAAGCGGATTTCACTGGGCACGCGAATCCCAACCTTGCGTCTGATCGGCCAGCCTCCTAGTTCAATGAGAATCGTGTCTTCTAGTTTTTCATGAGGGTACGAACCTTCGATCTTTCCCCAGGCCCGGAAGCCGGCAAGCCATGCAATGCCGTGATCGCCGAACCAGACTTCCTTGCGCCACCAGACGCTTATCATTGCAAGTGCCAGCAGTAGCCCTGGGTTGTGTCCCCTGGCCAGCACCTGCCAGAACGAGCCGCCTCGCTCAACAAACTTTGCGCTCAGCTCGGACATTTCGAACATCATCCAAAAAGCGCACAGCGTGAGGAAGGCGCCGTAGCAGCCAGGAGAAAAGCTCCTGTTGAAGAGCCAAAGGGTCCAAGATAGACGAAAATGAACCTTTCCCGCCTTCTTTTCCGCTCGACGACGGAGCCAGAGATAGCACGACATCCAGACGGTAAAGGAAGCAAGCGCACAACCCCAGAGCGAGAGCAAGTATCGCTGCTGCGCAACATTCGCGTCGCGCAGATAAACACCGGCCGTTGCTGCCACGGCGACAAATCCCGCCGTGAACAAGAGCAGCGACTGAAATCGATATCTTGTGGCGCTGGAGAAATTTAACCCACGAGTAGCATCCGAAGAGTTCATGAGTACAGTAGCTTAGGAGACTCCGTGGGATTGTAAAAGGGTGTCGACTGCTTCGCGCAACTCAGAGGGTACGCGAAATGCCGGGTTCCCTTTGAGTGAATAGACAGTTCGGTCATCGTGGTCAGTGCCCAAGTTGGGCCGGATACTACGGATGTCTCTCCACTGGATGAATCGTTGTGCTGATAGTACGCCGTTTTCACAAAGCCGCACATCTCTTCCGGCCCGAATGGCAAAGACTGCGACCAGCAAGTAGAAACTGCTCAGGGCGCCAGCACCTGTTGGGGTGAGGAAGGATGGGTGTTTTTTTGCCAAAAGCTCGCAATTGAGGGTGTTGTGGAGGAACGTGGCAATCGCCCAGAAAAGCATCGCAGCTCCGCCCCAGCTGAAGAAACCGGCAGCGATCCGAAAGGAATAGTGAATACGAGGCAGGCGAATTAAACATTCTCCAGCTTCAGCGCAGGTCTTCAGGCGTTGGCGTTCTTGGGACCAGAAGAACCAGACCAATCCTGCCAGCGTGGATCCCCAGTAGAACAACAGGTAAGTTTGCGCTTCTGGACTACAGCGTCGATAGTAAGCGCCGCCAATTGCTGCCAACGCTGCAACGACAGCCATCGCGATCAGCAGCGACCGTACGCTGTACTGGACTGGTCTGATTGCCGTGGTACTAGACTCTTCGCTGGACGAAAGCATTTTCACCCTCAAGGCAAGAAGCTTTCTGTGGTGCCGATTGTAGCAACTATCTGGCGCTAGGCGCAGTTGCGACGACGAATCAGAATGATGAAGAGACGCTTTTCATCAATTCCTCGTCAGGCCAGCAAAGATGCTGCAACGCCGGCAGATGCTCAACAGCTTCAAAAACGGTCCAGCCCTGATTGCCGCGGGGCTGGTCGTGGTGTTTGCTGCACTGGTTTGGCCCGGGGTGCCGATCGCGGGGGCGATTCTGCTCGTGGGGTGCGGCGCCACGCTCACCCTAGGCACGCGCAGAGCTCGACAAGAATGGCTCCTGTTGGCGAACCTGGCCGTCTACGCGTCGCTCGGTTGTCTGGCCGTGGCGGCGCAGACCCAGGGGGCTTTGAATGGACCGACGGGCCAGGTGAGCGGGCTGTTGCTGTGCGATCATCTGCTGGCCTTGCTTCTTTTCGCCGTGCTGCTGCGGTGGGTCGTTCGTCAGCTTGTTTCGACTGTAGCGACCGACCGATGAGCGGCAAGCTTCGGAATCTGGGTCCGGTTTCCACGCAGTGGCTGGCGGAGGTGGGTGTTTTCAGCCGGGCCGATCTGGAGCGAGTTGGTTCGGTGGCGGCGTACGCCATGGTTCGCAGGCGGCAGCAGGGTGCCAGCCTCAACCTGCTTTGGGCGCTGGAGGCGGCCCGGCTCGATTGCGACTGGCGTGAACTGACCCAAGAGGTCAAGAACCAGCTGCGGCAAGAATTGAATGAGCTGACGCAATAGCCGTAGGTTTAGCGCACATACTTCAGCGGGTATTTTACGTTTCCGGGCGACCGCCAGGCGTTTCGTTCTGCACTGGCAGGGCCGACTGCCAGGCCAATCCAACCGTCGTCGATCACTAGTTGCGTGACCATGAGTCCGTCTAAACGAGAATCGTTCTGAAGTCCAACGGCGAGGAGTCGCAGCTCCTGGTCTTTGGGAAAGAGCTTGCCGATCACCGAGTGAAGCACGACACGCGGGCCCGTCTTGAGTCGGTATCCAGAAAACTGGAGCGTGCCATCACGCACCAGCCGCACATCGAGTCCCTCGAGCTGCGGACGGAAGCGGGCGTGAACCTTGAAATTCTTAATCTTGTCGCGCCCGTGGGCCAGCTCGCGGATGTTCAGGATGAGAGTCAGGTGGTCGCCTTCGCAGTTGACCAGGATGGCATTATGGGGTGCAAACTCGATTATTGCGCGAGCAGGGAGATCGTCTGGAAGCGTGGGATCGGCGAAGCCGAGCTTTTCGGCCAGAAACAGAAACAGCTCGTCGACTTTCATCCGGCGGCCTTCAAGTTCGAGACCTGCCAAGCCGTTATTTAGAGCCGTCTCGTGCATCTGCATGCTGGCAAGGCTATCGGCAGGAGCAAGGGGGCGGGGCGTATGCGCGCCCAATTGCCCTTCATTGGCCAGCCGCAAGCGCATGACCGCCCGCTCTTCGGTGGTGAACATGGCTATCGGATCGGCAATCAAAGCCAGGTGGCTCATCGGAACCAGCACGCTGTCGCGAAATTTCTGTTCGAGGTTGGTAAGTTTGGCATCCGCCTCTTGGTTCATGCGCTGTCGAGCTTGTCGCGCAACTTTTGATTTGACATGGGCCATCGCCAAGGGGCGAGCTTTGCGGTTTTGGTTTCGCGCAATCTCGCGTAGTAGAGTCCCGAACAGGGGAATCGGGTCGAGCTGCGACTCAACACCAAGCAGGTCGTGACGACCTTTGGCCGATGCTTTGGCCGGAGAAATGTCCAGGCCTTCCTGATCGATGACGATGGTCTTAGACGCTTCGTACTCCATTTTGGCCGAATTGCGAACTCGGGCAGGCCAGGTTTCCGAGCGCGTGTTCGAATACACTTTGCCAAATGCTTCCAGGTTGAGCCGCCAGCTCTCGGGATCGGGTAGCAAACGGACTTTGAGGTTGGTGGTGGTGCGCGCTTTGCCGCGGACCGGCGAACCAGCGATTCGCTCGCGAACCGGCGAGACCGTCGAGCCCTGGGAAGGAACCATCCGATTGAACAGATCTCTGCTGAGGGCGATCCGCATATTCGAGCTGCGGTAGTGCTGATCCAGGTGTTCGGCCAGGGCTTGCAGGCTCTCGTCGTCTGACCATTGCAATTGTTGTTGTACCTGCGCGATGGCAGCGGCCAAGTGAAGTTCTCGGGTCACTTCGTAGCGCTCGACAATCGCGGCGAAGCGATCGAGATCAATGGCCTGAGCGGTCCAGGCTTGCAGTTGGTGATTCAGATCTGCCAGCGGCGAGGTCGCCAGAAACTGTGCCTGGGCTTCCGAAAGTCGCTCGTCTGACATCCGCAGCAAGACTTCCTGGGCCAGCTTGCCGCGGCCTTGGGCGTCGAGCCCCGCGCTCTCGCTGGAGGCACTGGCTAGGCGGTCGAGCATCAGGTACTCGCGCCAATCGTTGCCGTGAACATCGGTTGCCAGCAGCTCTGCGACCTGCGTCAGTACGGGTAAGATGTTCGGTTGTGCGGTAGGAAGGTCTGTCGCCACAGTTTCCAGCCGTTTCGGGTCTAACAGGGCGCGGTAGATTCCGAGCCGTCGCTGCAGCGACTGGCTGGCTTGATAGCAATCTTGTTGGATCGCGACTTGTGAGATGCCTGAAGCAAGCACGTGTCCTTCGTCGGCTGCCTGCTGCAATTGTTGAAGCAGCGCAATCGGGTCGGTGGCAGCCGTGGGAGGTTCTTCGGTGAGCTGATGCAGTTGACCGGTTACTTGCTCAGCCCACTGGGAAGTCTGGGGAAAGCCTTTCAATGCTTTGAGCTGACCGAGAAGTGTTTGGGGGCGATGATTCACCAGTGGCAGCGCCTGGACGGGCGGGGCTGGAGAGGTAATTGGCTGCTCGGTGGCGAGTGACGGCCGTTTGGCGATCCGAAGCTCTGCTTGCTGGCTCGCCTGAAAGCGCCGAGCGGCATCGAGCAACATTTCTCCGAAGTAGTCGATCTTTTCGGCTGCTTGAGCTACGGAAGCAGAAATCTGCGAGTCGAACTCTGGGATGTCGCGGCGCTCACGTGTGTCGAGCATTGCCAGCCGATCATGTTCGCTGGAAACTTGAACTTGCCGGCGCGGCGGTTCGGAAACGAATTGAACGGGTTGTTCTGCATGGTCTCGCAGCTGATCCTGGACTGGCAGCCGATCGATGAATGCAGTCAGAGTATCGCGCATTTGCAGCAGGACATCGAAGTCAAACTGCGGCGGAGCGGGCACCTGCTCGGCACTGCGAGGCAAGTTCAGCACCAAGTTTGCCGAGGGAGCCGAGGGCCTGCTGACAACGATGGGCGGGTCGGGCGATTCCAAAGGCACCGACAGAGTCGATTCTTTATTGATGTCGTCAGCGCTAATCGACAACGGAGCAGCTGCAGAAGGAGACAACGCAAAGGCTTCCTGCTGCGGTATTTCGGCGACTTCGGTTAGAGGCCGTTGTCGAGAACGATAGCGATGCCAACTACTGGGAGCAAAGATGGCCAATACAAACAAACAGCCCAGAGTGGCTAGAATCGGCCACAGGGATTTCTTAGATGTCCACCGTTTCAACTAAACCTCCTGCCCCCGCGAAGAACCTACTGGCACTCGTAACCCTGACGACAACAGGTTGTCGTCAAAGTACACGTCGACCGAGCTCTCTAGCGGTGCATCCAAGGTGCGGGTTAGTCTGCACGGGCAGACATCAGCCGAAGTAACGAACGAGCTTCGCCTCTTTGGTAAGATCGGTTATCTGAATCGTTCGCTTGCGTTGAGATGCCCGGTCGCCAGCGAATGTCGAGAGTTGGGCAAGGTGCAATGGCACTAAGAAGGCCGGATTAGCGCGATGGAAATCCTAATTACGCAAACTAGGTTGACTTTACGGACATGCGAGTCGCGGCAAGAATACTGCCGGCGGGCAGCGCTTTGGGATTGCTAGCAAGGAGAGTATCGAACGTGAAGCAACCAGCTACAACGAGTACGGCGGCACCGTTGCCTGATGAGCAGGCGACCAGGCTGCTGATGCAATTGTTGGCGATCCCGGGACCGAGCGGCGGCGAGCGAAAAGTTGTCGAGTTTCTTCGACAACAACTCGGCAAGGCCGGAGTCTCGTCCAGCGAGCTGAAAACTGACGATGCCCAGCGGCGCTCGGCGCTCGGCGGCGAAGTTGGCAATCTCGTGCTTCGATTGCCAGGAACCGTTCGCGGGCCGCGCCGCATGTTGAGCGCACACCTGGACACGGTGCCGATTTGTGTAGGTACCAAGCCCGTGAAGCGCGGGCAGAGAATTGAAGCGGCCGATCCGCAGGCCGGCCTTGGCGGCGACGACCGAGCGGGAGTCGCGGTGCTCTTGTCCACAGCGCTGAGCATTTTGCGCAACAAATTGCCGCATCCGCCGCTCACGTTCTTGTGGACAGTTCAAGAAGAGGCAGGGCTGCATGGGGCGCGAAACGTGCGCTTGAGCGCGCTGGGCAAACCCCAACTGGCGTTCAATTGGGATGGCAACCTGGCCAATCGGCTGACGATCGGCGCTACGGGCGGCTATCGCATGCAGATCCAGATTCGCGGCATTGCTAGTCACGCAGGGGGGCATCCAGAAAAAGGAGTCAGCGCGATCGTCATCGCCTCGCTGGCGACGGCCGATCTGGTCGAGCATGGGTGGCATGGATTGATTGAAAAAGGTCGCCAGCGGGGCACCAGCAACATCGGCGTGATAGCAGGGGGCGTAGCAACAAACGTGGTGTCCGATCTGGTCAATATCAAAGCCGAGGCACGAAGCCACGATCCTGCATTCAGAAAACGCATTGTACGGGAGATTGAGCGCGCCTATCGTCGGGCAGTCAAGAAAGTGCGCAGCAGCGATCGCCGGCGAGGAGAAGTGGATATCCAGGGCCATCTCGATTATGAGTCGTTCCTGCTATCGAAAGACGATCCCTCGGTACTGGCCGCGGCGGCGGCAGTGGAGGCTGCCGGCTCGGATGTAGACTTTGCGATTGCCAACGGCGGACTCGACGCCAACTGGCTTACCGCGCATGGAATCCCGACGGTTACGCTCGGCTGCGGTCAGAACGAAATCCATACGGCAGCCGAGTGGCTTGATCTCGAAGAGTTTCATCGCGCCCGGCGGATAGCGCTTCACCTGGCAACGACCACAAGCAACGCGAAATAAGACGCTACAGCGCAAGATACAATCAAGCGAGATGCCACCAGCAGAATAAAGTGAACCCTTAAGAGTAGCCTTTCCATGCAACCCGACGACGATCTGTGTCTCTGTTTTCATGTGAGCAAACGAAAGGTAGCGAGTTTTCTCCGAGTTGAAAAACCGCAGCGCGTAGGGCAACTTGCCGAGTGTTTTGGGGCAGGGACAGGTTGCGGCTGGTGTCGTCCATTTTTGCAGAAGATGTTCGATGCGGCGCAAGCAGGCAACCTGGCTGAGACGCAGCTGCCGGGGGCTGAAGAATACGCCCTGAATCGAGCCGAATACGTCCGTTCGGGTGGTGGAACACCACCTCCGGGCGCCGAGCCAGTCGACTTTTAGGCCCCTCTCAAGCAGAACACCTGCCGCGAGTCCATGCTTTCGCTTGCTGCTGGCAGTGCTGCATGTTATAAGCGGATGAGGGGGATAACGCGGTCAGATGTCGGAACAGGCGCCGATTGAGAGATGAATCAGATTACGTTGAGAGTTCTGGACGGCGCAGATCGCGGCCAAGTTTTCGATGGGTTGTCTCCGCCGATCACGATCGGCCGCGAGGAAGGCAACTCGGTCCAACTCAACGACGAACGGATCAGCCGCTTTCATATCAAGATTCAAGAGGACCAGGAGAAGCTGGTGCTCACGGACTTGGAAAGCACCAACGGCACGCGGGTCAACGGCGAAGATACGCACCTGAGAATCCTTCGTTACGGCGACGTGATTTCGGTCGGTCGCTCAGTTCTGTTGTACGGTACGCGCGACCAGATTGCCGGACGTTTGGAAGAACTTCGTAACGACGGCTTGAGTGGTTCTGACCAGCTGTGTACCGGCGAGTTGGTCGAGCGCGCAGATTCCGGTTCACTGAGTTTCGAATTGCGACTAGGCTCCTCCGAAGACTTGCAAAGCACGTTGCACATTCCGCTGCCGCCGGAGTTGCCCAGCGAACTGAGTGCAGGACAGGCGGCCCAAGTTTCAGAACTTCTCGAATACTTACATTTACGCACCCGACAGCTTGTCCAGTCGGGGGTGGTCAACGACAAGGATGAGCGGGTCACGATCTCGCTGGCCCAGTGGCAAGACATCTTGGATATCCAGTCGCAACTGGCCGAGTATCTGCGGATGGTCGGCGATCCCGGATCGAAGGATTGAGCCGCGGTGGCGAGCGGTCATTGCGAGCGGCATTCGTCTTTTAATAGCCGCGATTTGACAATATCGACAGCGCTTCTCCTGCAACCTGTCTGATTGCGAGTATTCTGCTGCAAAGCAACGGTGGAAACTTGCGTCTTGCCGCCCCTGTCGCCCTGCTCGCCCAGGGCGTTACAATGGCGACTGGTCGTAAGGTCTTGGTTGTTTTCCGGAGGGAGCCGTCTTGTCTGCGCCGTTTGTCCATCTGCATTGTCATAGCCACTTCAGCCTGCTCGATGGCGCGAGCCCGATCAAAAAGCTGGTCGGTCGGGCCAAAGAATTGGGCATGAACGCCCTGGCGCTAACCGATCATGGCAACCTCTACGGCGCCCTGCAATTCTACGAAGCTTGCAAGGCGGCGGAGATCAACCCCATCTTGGGCTATGAAGCCTACGTGGCGCCTGGCAGCCGTTTCGGTCGCGGTAGCGGATTGAACAGCAGAGAGTCGAGTTACCACTTAACGCTCCTGGCACAAAATCGCACCGGATTTCAAAACCTGGTGAAGATGGCCAGCGCTGCTTTTCTGGAAGGCTTCTATCACAAGCCGCGGATTGATCGTGAACTGCTGGCGGCCCATTCCGAAGGAATCATCTGTCTAAGCGGTTGCGTTTCGGGCGAGTTCAGTCGCGCGCTATTGAACGGCAACGGCCCTCCCGCAGAAGATCAGATTGCTGCCGCGATCGAGATTACCGAGTGGTTTCACAAAGTGTTCGGCAATCGCTACTACCTCGAGATTCAAGACAACGGTCTCGACATTCAGAAGCAAGCGATGGCCGCGGCGGTCGAGGTGGCCCATCGAGTGGGCTTGCCGCTGGTGGCCACGAGCGACGCACATTATGTCAATCAGTCGGATGCCGAGGCACAGGATGTGCTGCTCTGCATCAACACAGGAAAATTTCGTACAGATGCCAACCGGATGAAAATGGAGGGCGACCAGTTCTTCCTGCGCAGCGCCGAGCAAATGATGGCGGCGATGCCGGGGCAAGAAGATGCGATTCGGCGGTCGCAAGAGATTGCGGATCTGGTCGATATCGACCTGGAATTGGGCAAGCGACATTTCCCTACGTTTCATCCGCCGGAGAACACAACTTCGGAGAATTACTTGCGCGAACTGTGCCTGGCGGGGTTGAAGGAACGCTATGCCGGCGTACCCGATCGGTGGGAAGGGGACGATCTCTCGACCGAAGTGCTCGAACGACTGGAACGCGAACTGGGAGTCATCAACAAGCTGGGATTCTGCGATTACTTTCTTATAGTTTGGGATTTTGTGCTTTTTGCAGTACAGCAGAACATCCCCTGCACGGCGCGTGGCTCGGGGGTTGGCTCGTTGGTTTGTTATGCGCTGAAGATGAGTCATGTCTGCCCGTTGAAATACGACTTGCTGTTTGAGCGATTTCTGGATGAGAGTCGGCTCGAAGCGCCCGATATCGATATCGACTTCTGCAAAGATCGACGCGGCGAAGTCATTCAGTATGTGAAAGACAAGTACGGCGAAGCGAACGTGGCGCAGATCGGTACGTTCGGCACGCTTGCCGCGAGGGCGGCGATTCGCGACGTCGGCCGGACGCTCGGGCTGCCAATTTTTCGGGTCGACCAGATCGTGGGCATGGTTCCCGATCAGTTGGGCATCTCTCTGGAAGCGGCGCTCGAGCAGAGCGACGAGTTGAAGAAGACCTACGACGCCGATCCCGAGATACGCGAACTGCTTGATTTGGCACAGAAGATCGAAGGTCTGGCGAGGAACGTCGGCACGCATGCCGCGGCGGTAGTGATCGCAGAAAAACCGCTCGACCAGTACGTGCCGCTGCAGCACGTGAAAGGCAAGACCGAGGTCATTACCCAGTGGGCGATGGGCGATGTCGAACGGGCCGGGCTGCTGAAAATGGACTTCCTGGGCCTGCGCAATCTGACGATCCTTGCTCGCAGCATCGAACTGGTAGAACAATCGAGCGGTAAGAAGATCGATCCCTACCAATTCCCGCTGGACGACAAGGAAACCTTTGCCCTGCTCTGTCGAGGCGAGACCAAGGGCATTTTTCAGTTGGAGAGCGGCGGAATTCGCGATCTTCTGCAGCGGATGAAACCCGACCACTTTCGCGACATCATCGCTACCAACGCCCTGTACCGCCCCGGGCCATTGGAAGGGGGCATGGTCGACGACTACATCGATGTAAAACATGGCCGCCAGGCCGCCGAGTATCCGCATCCGGTGCTCGAGCATGTGCTCGAAGAGACGCACGGCGTGATGGTCTATCAAGAACAGGTGATGCGGATACTCAATCAGTTGGGCGGCATTCGCTTATCCGACGCTTACACTTGCATCAAAGCGATCAGCAAGAAAAAGCTGCCAATGATCGCGCGATTCAAAGAGCAGTTCATTGAAGGTTCGCAAGAAAAAGGCTTGAGCGAGAAAAAAGCTGCCGAGCTGTTTGGCATGATCGAAAAATTTGCCGGCTATGGCTTTAACAAAAGCCACTCGACGGCTTACGCCTTGATCGCTTACATGACGGCTTATCTAAAAGCGCACCATCCTGTGGAGTTTATGGCGGCACTGCTTTCCTGCGATATTGCCGGTCGCAATTTCAAGAGCAAAGATGCGATGGTCGAGCATTTGGAAGATTGCAATCGGATGGAAATCGAGGTGGTGCCTCCGAGCGTCAATGCCTCGGACTCGGACTTCAAGGTTGCCGCAGGGAAGATCCATTTTGGGCTGAGTGCCATCAAATCGTGCGGTAGCGGGGCGGCGGCAGGCATTGCGACCGAGCGCCAACGCGGCGGCGATTTCGGCAGCCTCTTCGATTTTTGCGAGCGGATCGACTCGCAGATTTGCAATCGGTCGGCTATCGAATCGCTCATCAAGGCAGGCGCATTCGACTCACTGGGGGGACATCGGGCGCAGTTCATGGCCGTGCTCGATCGTGCTTTGCAATCGGGCGCCGCTGCAGCCGCTGACCGGCGTAGCGGCCAGAAAGGACTGTTCGAGGCGCTGGACGAAGAGGTCGAGCAGGAAACGGCGGCCCTCGACCTACCGAGTATTCCACCGTTTGAAGAGCAGGAGCAGCTCAAACTGGAGAAAGAAGTGTTGGGCTTCTATCTCACCAGCCACCCCCTGGCAGAGCATGAAGCGACCTTGCGCACCTACTGCACTCACACGAGCCAGTCGATGGCCAAGCTGAAACATCGCGACGAAGTGGTGTTGGGGGGGATGTTGTCGGCCATCAAGTTTTCGCACACCAAGAATCCTCGCCCGGGAAGTGTGCATACCAAGTACGCGATGTGGGATCTGGAAGATCTCGACGGCATCATGCGCTGTATCCTCTGGCCTGAGCAATTTGCCGAGTTTGGCCATCTGGTCCAATCCGAAGCGATTCTGGGAGTCGTGGGCAAAGTCGATCGTCGCCCAGGCGCCGAGGAAGTCAACTTGATCGTTGACAAACTACTGACCATGGAAGAATTATCAAAGCAATTCAGTAGCGGCATGGTCATCCGCGTTGAAGAAGACAAACACGGCGAAAATGTGCTCCAGCAGTTGCGCGAGATTGTCAGAGGCTATCCAGGCAATAAGCGGCTGCGGCTACGGCTCGATTTGTCGACTGGCGGGCAGGTTTGGGTAGAGAGTGCCAAGCAAGGGATCGAGCCAAACAGCGAACTCAACGAGCGCATCGATCAGTTGTTAGGAGCTGGAAACCGGCTCATCGAGCGGGCGGCTCCGCGGCCTTCCGAGGCCTCCCAACGAGGTCGCGCGCGAGCTCCGCGTTGAGCCAACTACCCAATCCGGGCTCGCCTCTCCTGTTTCTGAGAACTAAGCTAAGATAGTGGATGGCCGTATTTCGGAACGTCATCGTTGGCCGCTGTTAGTTGAGTAGAAAGAAGTTCATCAGCCATGTCGCGCATCAAGCGAATTCTAGTCACCGGCGGAGCGGGCTTTCTCGGCTCGCATCTTTGCGAACGGTTGGTCGACGAAGAGCACGACGTCATCTGCCTGGATAACTTTTTTACCAGCCAGAAGACCAACGTCCAGCATTTGCTCGCACGACCGAATTTCGAGCTGATCCGGCACGACATCACCCAGCCGATCTTTCTCGAGGTCGACGAAGTCTACAACATGGCCTGTCCCGCCGCTCCAGGGCACTACCAATACAATCCGATCAAGACGATGAAGACCTCGGTCTTAGGAGCAATCCACGTGTTGGGGCTGGCCAAGCGGTGTCGGGCCCGGGTGCTGCAGGCATCGACGAGCGAAGTGTACGGAGATCCCGAAGTTCACCCACAGCCGGAAGATTACCGCGGCTCAGTCAACCCGATCGGCCCGCGCGCCTGTTACGACGAGGGGAAGCGAGCGGCAGAGACGCTGTTTGCCGACTACCATCGTCAGAATCAAGTCGACGTACGGGTTGTAAGAATCTTCAACACCTACGGCCCCCGGATGCACCCGTACGATGGACGGGTCGTTTCGAATTTCATTCGCCAGGCCTTGAATGGAGAGGACATTACGATCTTCGGCGAAGGTTCGCAGACGCGTTCGTTCTGCTATCGCGACGACCTGGTAGAGGGAATCATTCGGATGATGAACAATCCGTCGGGCTTCATGGGACCGATCAATTTGGGAAATCCGATCGAGTTTTCGATTCGCGAACTCGCTGAGCTGGTAATTGAGATCTCGGGTGCAAAGTCTCAGCTGGTGAAAAAACCGTTACCCGTAGACGACCCGAAGAGGCGCCGACCAGACATTGCGCTGGCTAAAGAGAAGCTCGATTGGGAACCCCAGGTAGCGCTGCGCGAAGGATTGACGGAGACGATCCGCTGGTTCCGTTCCATTCGCATGGAGGATTACCGCGCTCCCACGCCGCATTATTGAGCGGCAGCGGTCGAGTGATTGGGCAAACGCGCTAGATCCAACGATACAGCAGGGGGCGGAAGACCCGAAAAAGCGTAAGGCCAATCACGATTCCCAGAATGTCGGCCAACCAGTCCATGCCGTCGCACGTTCGACCAACGGGGATTTGGGTAATTTCGTCGAACGCGCCATAAACGGTTCCGAACAGCCAGACAAAGAAGTAATGCAGCGGGCGGAGAATCCCGGTCGAGAATTCCCAGCTTACCAGCAGCGAGATCGTCAGCGTCATATAGGCTGCCAGGTGAAGCACCTTATCCGAATTGCTAAGGCCGTGATGGCCCGTGAGGGGAATATGCGTGCCGACAAACATCGCCAGGAGGATGAATCCCGTGGCATAGCGGGCCACTACCGCGGCGCGACGAAGGCGTTGAGGGGAGGTGACCGTGGAATCTTGCATTGCGAGGCTCATCAGTAAGCAATCAACTTTTTCAATAGGATAGTCTACCGCGCCGGCAGCAGACGGGGGCTTGAAAAGGGCTGGCTACGGTCCAGGGCATGCGAGACCACTCGCGGTCCGGTGTTTGGAACAGGCCGAAAAGAGCGATTTTTGGCTTTCTGCCGATATCGCCTGGAATCGCCAACCACCTGGATTACGCAGGGGATGAGACGAAGGTTCGGCTTTTGTCAGTTTACATCGGACTTACTGGTATGGCACGATTGGTGTTCGAAATGCTGAGATTCCTAACCTTTATTAACCGGTCTATTAGTTGACGGACCATGGATGCTCTGGATGACTGACGAACAGTACATGACCATGGCTTTGGGACAGGCCGAGCAAGCCATGGCGGCAGACGAAGTTCCTGTGGGAGCGGTAATCGTAAGAGATGGCGTAGTGCTGGCAGCGGCCCACAACGGCCGCGAACAACTTCGCGACCCGACCGCACATGCCGAGATGGTAGCTATCACCCAGGCTGCCGCGGCGCTCGACTCCTGGCGACTCGATCATTGCACCCTCTATGTCACCCTCGAACCCTGCCCCATGTGTGCTGGCGCCATCGTGCAGGCCCGCATTCGCCGGGTAGTCTATGGGGCAGAGGACCCCAAAGCCGGGGCGGTCAGGAGTCTCTTTCGGTTGCTCGAAGACATGCGACTCAACCATCGAGCCGAGGTCGAAGCAGGCGTAATGGCCGAACGCTGCGGACAACTGTTGACTGATTTTTTCAAACGGCAGCGTTCGCTCGGCAAGAAGTGACCGCCACCTGGGAAGGCGTCTTGCCATCCGGCTGCAAGATGCGCGGGCCGATCGATTGGACCTCCTGACAAAGTCGGCCGGCAAGCCCCGAGTTTGCGCTTGTTGTGCCGATCGTGACACCTGTTCGGTCGCCGAACGGCGAAAAACTGACCGATTGATCTGGAATCGTTGGGTTCGACCCAAATGCTGATTAGCATAGGAGTTAGCCGAGGATCGCTCTGAGAGCAGCAAAGCGAGTCTGGGTTGTTGGTTGCCCGCCGGAATTGCCGGGAATACGATGAAAGTGCCAGGCAGCGGCGTCTTGGCGTTTGGAACTCTGCGAAAGTGAGGCCTTTGCTGATGAACATTCAAATCAGAACGCTTGGGATCGTCTTGACCGTCGTGGGAAGTCTGGGCCTGGTTGCCGATTCTGCACAGGCACAGTATGGCGGATTCACTTCCAAGAGCTTCATCAATACCAATAGCACCGCGAGATTCAGTACGAGCCAACTCCAGAGCCAGGTGCGAACGCGTTCGATTCGAAACGACCGTGTTGCGCTGCCTAATCTGGGATCTTACCGTCCGCGTTCTTCCTCGAAACCATTTTCCTCGATTTCTCGCGCCCCGACGGTGAGTCCCTATCTGGCGCTGAATAATTCGTTTGATCAGGCGTCGTCTTACTACACCTCGGTTCGTCCTCAACAGCAACAATACCAGATGAATCAGCAGTTGCAGCGCCAGGGTTTGGCCAATCAGCATCGGCTGAATCAAATGGCTGCCCGCGGCCCTTACAGCCCGCGCGGCGATGAGGATTCTGCTCCGACAGGGCATGTTGCAGTATTTATGAACTTGGGAACGTATTTGAATACGGGCAGCTATTTTGCCGGCCCGCCTACGCCCCGCTAAGCTCCACTGCGTGGGCATCTCTTAGCGGATCAGCTTTTCAAGCGATTTTGCCGGTAGTATTTCCAGCCAGGGAGCAAGAAGCTCGCAGCGGAGACCAGCCCGTAGAGCGAGATGCCGTAGGGCCAGCCAGCGTGTTGCATCATCGCCATGGCAATCGCCATCAAGAACATCGCGGCGGCTTGCAGATAAAACGCCCCGGCTAGGATTCCTGCTTTCACGACGAAGACCATCCCGCTGATGAGTCCCAGCACAGGCGACAGCGTCAGCACAGGCAGTCCCAGCAGCGACTCGACGACAAACAGCAAGACGACGGCCACGATGCTGCCGCCCCAGGCATGAGCAATGTGGCGCTCGACTGCCGTGACGGGGCCCGTTCTGCGGCGGAGCGCCCAAAAGATGGGCGCCCAAACGGCGAGGCCCCCGCCCCAGACGGCAAGATAGGGCCAAGGGGTCCCGGTAGCTGGCCACACATCGCGACGAACATGGAGCCAGTTGGTAACCAGGCACAACACAAGCAGCACTGCTGCATGCCACATCCAGAGCAGGCCCCAATTCTCCAGCACGCTGGCATGGGGCGTTTCGCGAAATACCCGCGCGACAATATGCGTGAACTGGCCGCTGCGCGCCGAGATCGGCTCGCCTGCCAAGAACGCTTGCAGGTCGTCGGCCAACTCGCCTGCCGACGCATAGCGCAGCTCCGGCGGTTTTTGCAGGCAATGAAGTACGATCATTTCCAGATCGCGACTGACGCGCGGATTCAAGAGCCGCGGCGGCAGCGGATCCTGCTCGAGCACCATCAAGACAGTGTCCACCGGCGAAGCACCCTGGAGTGGCGGCCTGCCGGTGAGCAAGGCATAGAGAATTGCACCCAGTCCGTAAACGTCGGACAAAGGGCCGACCAGGCCCCGACCGCTGGCGGCTTGCTCGGGGGCCATATAGGCCGGAGTGCCCAGGATTGCGCCGGTCTGGGTCAGCGATACCGTCGTCGTAGCTTGTTTGGCCAATCCAAAATCGGAAACATGCGGCTGGCCGTATCGGTCGAGGAGAATGTTTGCCGGTTTCAAGTCGCGATGCACCACGCCTGCTTGATGTGCATATTCGATGGCCCGCGCGACAGAGATCATCAACTGGACGGCTTCGCGCTCTGGTAGCGGACCAGCAGCCATCTTGGTGGCAAGCGTTTGGCCCTCGATCAGCTTCATGCCAAAGTACTGGAAGCCCTCCGCGCTGCCGACGTCGTAAATGGGCACAATATGAGGGTGATCGAGTTGGGCAGCGGCGGCAGCCTCGACCTGAAACCGAGCTTGCTCGTCCGACGAAGCTTGGGCGCCGCGCAGGATCAGTTTCACCGCTACATCTCGGCCAAGGCTTTGCTGTCGGGCACGGTAGACTACTCCCATGCCGCCCCGACCGATCTCGTCTCCCAATTCGAAATCGCCCAATTGGCGGGGCGGGCGAATCTCGGCAGCAGGCGATGGAAAGCCTATCGTGGAATCTATCGGGTGCGGCCGCTGCGCGACAGCGTCGACCACCATCACGGTGCCCCAGAGTTCACGCAGTTCGTCGGCCAGATGTGGATACTCGGCCGTCAGTGTTTCTAAACTGGGCCGCGTTTTCGATCGAGGTTCCGTGAGTTGGTTAAGCAATGCGGCGAGCTCTTCGTCACGCTGCGAACGATCGTGTGCGTCGTCCTTCATGAAGAAGCACCAGCAGGGTCGACGTCTTGGATAACCTCGCGCAGCCGTCGCATGGCGCGAAGATAGCGCATGCTGGCAGCTTGGGGCGAAAGATTTAGCACCGTGGCCGCTTCGGCGTTTGTCAAATGCTCGAAGTGTCGCATCAGCACGATTTCCTGGTCTTGCGGATCGAGTTGCTGGCATGCTGCCTCGAACCGGCGTTGCAACTCGTTCCAGGTGGCGGCAGCCGCAGGGGTCAGCTCCTGGTCGCGCAGCTGCGCCAACAGGTCGAGCGACGACTCACCGGTGAATTGTGCCACGACCGGCTGCTCGCGATCCAGACTGCGTCTCGCAGCGCCCCGATGTCGACGGTGGGCATCGATCAAACGGTCTTTGGCCATTTGCCTTAGCCACAGGTGAAACGGCAGCACCGGATCTTGCAGATAGGCCTGCAGGCGGCGATTCGCCTCGATCATCACGTCTTGCACGATATCGCTGGCATCGACCCGTCGCTTCAGCATTTGGTCCATCCGCAGGTCGATCATCCGCCGCACCGATTCGCGATGCCGCTCCAGCAATTGATTCACTGCCTCAGGCTCGCCTTGGCGGGCACTTGCTAGCAATTGCTCGGTGTTTTCTGCGTCGGGCCACATGGATTGTCTCGCTAACGCATTGCTGCCGCGAATCGAGCCTCTGGTCGTACGACTCTGGCATCACTGCTAGTATCGTCTCAGCAGGGAAGGCTGACAACGCGGGAGCGACGAATTTGCTCTTGTGGCATTTCCGAGTGGTTTGGTACAAGCGGCCCACTTTTCGAAAAACGGTTCTTCTCTTCTACCCAAAATCTGTTCTGTGCCGCTCCTTTGCCTGGGTTGCCGGGGAGTGCGCGAGTAAGGAAATCTTCCTATGACAGTACGCCGATTGCGCTACGTGGTGGCGCTAGTGGTCATCAGCCTCTTCTGCAATGCTTCGATCAACGTGCCAGGTTGGGCCGCCGACGGACCCAATCGGCAGTCGCCATCCGACCAGGCAGCAGGAAACTTCGTCGACTCATTGTTTGAGCCGGACGTTCCGCAAGCTGCGCCGCCGAAAACCAAGGGGAAAACTTCGCGACACCGTACCGCCAACCGACGTCCAGGCTTGCGCGCCAAACTTGTCAATAATCCCGACACGAGCGACGGTTCGCCAGCGTTTGCGCTCGTAGACCGTTACGGCGGTGTGCTCCGTTATGTCGAACCAGTCGACAACGTCGATCTGCAAGCGCACTTAGGCACGACCGTAACGGTACGACACGATACAGGCGACATCCTGTTGGCGTCGCAATTGGCGTTGCCGCGCAGAAGTCGTACCGGCGGCGAATTGCAGCTGGCGGCTTTTCAGGAACCAACCCCGGCGGATGAGCCCGAGTCGATCGAGGCAGGCGAACTGGTCGAAGGATCCGCCGACGGCGAGCCGATGTTGGTGCCAGAAGCCGAGGGCCCTATTTATCTCGATGAAGGCTATCACGACGGTTACGACGACGGCGGTTTCTACGACGAAGGCATCGACTTCGGCGGCTGTCCCGATTGCGGTCGCGGTGTGGCCGGGTGCCGGGGCGGGGCCTGCGGTTTCGGCGCTCGCGGCGTGATGTACGTCCATGGCGAGTACCTGATCGGCTGGCTGGAAGGGATGAATACCCCGCCGCTGGTGATTCAAGACGACAACGGCAACTTCACCTCGCCCGACATCATCTATGGCAACGGCCCGGTGCTGGAAGGCGAACGCCACGGAGGCCGCATCACGTTCGGCATTTGGCTGGACGACTACGGCAAGTGGGGAATCGAAGGCGACTACCTCGGCATGGGAACGGAAGAAGAGACCTTTTCTGCCGGAGTGAAAGATGGCTTGGGCGCGCTGAACAACATCTTCATCGGACGGCCGTTCTTCAATGTCCTGGAGTTCGATCGCGACCCAGGAGCGGGGGTCGACATCGTCCCGCGCGGCCGGGCACGCGAAGACGTCGATACCAACGGGCTGGACGGTACGGTGCGAGTTGATATTCGCAGCGAGTTTCAAACAGCGGGAATACGCTTGCTCCACAATCTCTGCTGTGTCGATCGCACCCCCCGCTGCGATGGCTGCGGCGACTCGGTGGGCTGCGGCTCGGTCGTCGGTTGCGGTTCGGGCGTCGATTGCCCCATTCGACCGTTGGGGAGAGTATTCGAACTACTGGCCAATGGCGTCCGGCGTACCGATGTGATCTATGGTTTTCGCTGGGCTTCGCTCGACGAAAGCCTGATTATCCAAGAGGATTTGGAGGAGCTTGTGACTCCCAACACGCGATTCCAGATTGCCGACAGCTTCATTACAGACAATGACTTCTACGGCGGCGAGATCGGTTTTCAGACGCAATGGGAACGCCGACGCTGGTCGCTCGAGTTGCTCTCCAAGATCGCGATCGGCAACACCCACCAACGTGTCGATATCGATGGCTATACGCTGAACGACGGAATCTTGACGGAGAACTTGGATGATGGACGTCGTGGCGGCCTTTACGCGCAGTCTGCCGAAGGCGCTTATGCCGGGAATATCGGGCGCTACGAACGAGACGAGTTCAGCGTGCTACCAGAACTCGGGTTGACGCTGGGCTATGCAATCACACCCAGGTTGCGGGCAACCGTAGGCTACACGCTCATCTATTGGAGCAACGTGTTGCGACCAGGCGACCAGATCGACCTGGACGTCAACGGAACCTTGATTCCCAGTGCCGAGGTGGTGCCGATGGTCGTCGCAGGCGACTATCCGCGCTTTGAATTCCATCAAACCGACCTCTGGGCTCAGTTCCTAAATGTAGGTGCCGAGTATCGATGGTAAACTGAGACTCCCCGGGTAGCCGATACAAACTTCACGCGAGATTGCGCAGCGATCTCTTCCTCCTCAGCTAGCATGCGGATTCGTGAGGTTTTGTTATGGTCCCCTTCGGTTCCAAGTTGCCTAAAACCAGGTCTTTCCAAGGCTTGTCCTTAGCCAGCCAGCAACGTCCCAAGCTATCGTTCGAAACCTTGGAGCGCCGCGAGATGCTAGCGGCCGACATGGCTGAGATTATTGGCGTCGTGCGGGCCGACCTGCAAGGCGATGGCGATGCTAGCAACGATGTCGTCGTGGCAGGCGCCATTGCGACGCTCTATCGTGACGGCGGCAACGGCACCTTTGGCGTCGACGACACGGCCATCGGTTCGCCGGTAGCGACCAATGCTCAGGGCCAGTACCGCTTCGATCAGGTTGGCGCTGGCAAGTATTTTGTCCAGATTTCTTTGCCGGCAGAGATGCAGTTTCATC
>JAGQOW010000328.1 GCA_020427155.1 Planctomycetales bacterium
AGCGGCCAACTTGTGCTTTCGAATTGCCTCCACTGGAAGACAGAACGGTTGTCGATCTTCAGCGTCTCGTGTTCTCGGTTTGGTGGAATACGCCGATCTACGCCTGGTCTTTCGAAAACGCCGCCTTGAAACGCATCGCTGAGAAACTCGACGGTAAGTTTTTACGTTTCCTTTCTCTGCAGGCTGAAGGCAAAGACATGTTTGGCCATCCGTTTGTATGTTTCTCTTGTGAAATTCCCGCAGCTGGGCGCTATCAAATAAGCCTGGTGGCGGCAGAGGGGCCCGAGCAGGGGAAAGTGCAACTCTTCCGCGACGAGTTGCCAGTCGGCGACGCCGTTGATTTTCGGTCGGCGCAGCGAAAACTCAGTGAACCTAAATCACTGGGCACACTTGCACTCAATGAAGGACTTAACAACCTGCTGATTAAAGTAGTCGGCCAGCCTGCCGATGCGGAGTCGCTGCGCATCGACTTGCACGAGCTTGTCTGCGAGAAGGTGAACTGACTCGCTGCGCTACTACGACGAGGATACCGACGGCTCGGGCGTTGTCGAACATTACTACCTGCAAGTCGCCAACTACAACGTGACGGCCCTCACCGACGACGGCGGTACGGTGGTCGAGCGGTATGCCTATACCCCGTATGGGGAAGCGACGGTGCTCGATGCCGATTTTTCAGCCGACGCCGACGGCGTCAGCGACATCGCTAACGAGTATCTGTACACTGGCAGGAGGCTCGACCCCGAGACCGGCCTGCAGCTGAATCGCAATCGGTTCTATGCCTCTCATCTGGGGAGGTGGGTGAATCGGGATCCGATTGGGTATGATGGGGCGACGTTAAATCTGTATGAGTATCTGAATGGGATGCCAATAACCGAACTCGATCCAAATGGCAAGGGACCGTGCGGGTACCCACACAACAACCAGGGTGGGAATCAGAATAAGGGGTGCTGCAATGGGCAGACTTACGATAAGCGAACGCAATGCTGTGAGGACGGGAATGTTGTTGGCAAAGTTTCAATTTGGATATGCTCATTTTGGTTTCATTACGAATACTTTGTTTGTCTAATTTTTCTGAGAGAAGTGATGTCGATAATTGTTGTGGTTCGCAAAGGTAATTCAGCCGCTATTGCAAGTGATTTTCAGACGACCTATGGAAGCATGACTGTCCCAGGAGAAATGCGGCGGTACCCCCGAAAGATACATCTGATTAACGAAGCGTACCTTGGCATCATTGGAAGCATCGCCCACCACAATGTCATGCTCTCGTTGGCTTCTTCAAAACCAGATTTATTCAAATTTGCTAATGGAGATGAAATTGCAGCGACACTTCGGAAGATTTATCCAATACTAAGGGATGAGTATTATTTGCTATCCAGTGAAGATGACAACGATCAAGAATACGAATCAAGCCAAATGTCTGGGTTGATTTTGAGCAAGGGCGGAATTTTCTCCTTTTCTAGCTATCGCGAAGTTTCCGAATACGAAGCTTTTTGGGCTGCTGGTTCTGGAATCGAGTATGGCCTAGGTGCCCTAGAAGCCACTTACAACTCCATGCAAAATGCAAAAGCCATTGCTGAAACGGCGGTGAGAGCCGCGTGTAAATTCGATTCAGCCAGTGGATTACCACTCGAAAGCTACGAGATTGAATTAGCCGGTGAAGAAGTTGTTTGACCCGGCAGCACCAGGCACCACCAGTTGAGCGGTAACTCTACCGGTGTGACGAAGTGAGTAAGTCTCCCTGACATTTCTCTCTGCGACGATTCTCTTTTGGAATTCGCGGTGAGGTGGGTATCATGGGCGTATGCCAAACTATCGCCGCGCCCGAGTCCCTGGAGGTACGTTTTTCTTCACCGTCGTTACCCATCGACGGCAGCCACTGTTTGAAAGTCCGGTTGCTCAATCCCTGCTGGGCAGCCTGCTGCGACGGTGCCAACTGCGCTGGCTTTTCACCGTGAATGCGGTTGTGCTGCTGCCAGACCACCTCCATGCCATCTGGTCGTTGCCACCGGGAGACAATGCCTATTCACGTCGCTGGGGATGGATCAAAAAAAGTTTCACCCAAGCCTGGCTGCAAATAGGAGGCGAAGAGTTGTCTGTCTCCGCTGCGCGAGCCAAAGAAGGTCGTCGCGGAATCTGGCAGCCTCGGTTATGGGAGCATACCTTGGAAGACGACGGTGATTTTGACCGACACTTCGACTATCTGCACTACAATCCCGTGAAGCACGACCTGGTCCGCCGACCACGAGATTGGCCCGCGTCGAGTTTTCATCGGTGGGTACGAGCCGGCGTGTACGATAGAGATTGGGGCGCTGGGGTAGAACCAAGGACCCGCTTTGAAGAATCCAACTTTGGCGAGTAGATTGGTGAGGC
>JAGQOW010000329.1 GCA_020427155.1 Planctomycetales bacterium
TCCCAATCGGGGGTTTTTCACTGATCTTGAGCCTCAGGCGGGCGGAACACGGTTCCGCCCCCAGCTGCCCTGACTCAAGTCCCTGACCGGTTCGGTAGTGCGCCATGAAAAATCCCGAACACGAAGACATCCTGCGGACGCTGCACTATGCGGCGTGGCTGGAACTTGAATCCATCCTGGGATGGATATAGAGCTAGCCTTCACCACTTCACCTCACAACTTGCGTTGGATAGCTTGCAGGTTACAGTCCCAATAGGGCGCGGGCATGAGCTCCAAACCAAGGCATTTGCGTATGCACGATTCTTTTACCGCGGTAGCTGAACGGCTTGGACTCATCTCCCAGCGCCTAAACGAGGTAATACCCGACGACAAGCCAATAGCAATTAGGCACAATGCATGGAACTCTCCATGCCTTAACCGGCAAGAGCTCGCGAAAAAGTCGCTCGACATTCGATCGATCATAGACGCGCAGGGAGGAGACGAGCTGAGTGAAGCCGAGCAGGATGTGCTCGCGGACTATGCGAGTAGGCTCGATTTCTTGCTTTCGAATACATTGCCCCAACTCAGCAACGGCGGGCACATTGGCCAAGCGATATCCGCCTACCTACAGACCGTCGATGGCCTTAGCACAGCCATCGAACCGATCCTGGGATCCGAAGAAGCGCGCCGACGAGAGCTTGTCAGTCAAATAAAGGGCTTAGAAAAACAGGCACGCGCAATCAACGCAAGATTGGCGGAACTTGATCCTCGAACCGGATCGCTGGAGACGATGGTATCGCGCATCGAGCAGGCCTCAACTGCTGCGGATCAGTTTCCGACGGACCTCCAAAGCCTTTCCGAGGCGCGCAAACGCGTAGGTGCCCTACTTGAACAGGTTGTCGCGGATCAATCTCGCACGCACGAGCTTCACGAAACTGCTGAGAGAGACGCCAAGAATCTTGGAGTGCTCCAGAATCAAGCGGAAGCTGTCCTCCAGAACTGCGAAGATGCTTATTCAGCGTCGACAAGCGTTGGTTTGGCTGCCGCCTTTTCGGAGCGCTCAGACAGGCTTTCCCGCTCAATGTGGATCTGGGTTGCAGGATTAATTTGTGCCCTGGCCGTAGGCGGGTACCTTGGCTCAGTCCGATTGCAGTCTCTGGCAACGGTAGCTAGTAACCCGAACGCGGCAGCACCAGCCCTCGTATTTAACCTGCTGCTCGCCATTTTGTCTGTTGGCGCCCCAGTCTGGTTTGCTTGGCTGGCAACTAAGCAGATTGGCCAGCACTTTCGGTTAGTCGAAGACTACGCCTTCAAGGCTTCAGTCTCACGCGCATACGAAGGGTACCGCCGAGAAGCGGCCCGTGTAGACGCAAAAATGGAAGCCGAGCTACTGGGCTCAGCACTAACACGCTTAGACGAATTGCCGCTGCGCCTAATTGAGCCTCACAGCCATGGAAGCCCGTGGCACGAGTTAGCGAGTTCAAGCGCAGTCACGAGAGCTGTCGAGACTGTTCCAGATTTTGCTCGCCAAGTCGTGCAATTAGCCAAGGGCAAGCTGGGGGCAGTTGCGGTAGCAAAATCGGCGCACAAAAACGGACCTCAAGTAGAAAAAGACCCATCAACGGCACCTGATTGAAGCGCACCGCCCTCATACATGCACAGGCAACGGCAGGCAACGGGTAGAGTAGAGAGCAGGCGTCCCCTTCTCGTAGGTCCGATTTATCCGTTTCCGCCCCTTTCGCCCGGCGGTGCCTCAATAGTCGGTCCGTAGTCTGCAGCAACTCAAGGGTCAGGTCTAGCTTTATACCTTTTCCCGTACAGTTCTAGAATACCTGTACGGGACCGCCCGATCCCCGGGCCTCCGCGCGCGACGTTTCGACGAAAAGAGTCCGTCATGTCACGTTCCCTGCAGAGATGGGCTGCGGCCCTGGGCTTGACCGCCGTCCCGCTGGTCGCCGAATTCAGCCTCTTTCAGGAAGCCAAGCGGTCAGGTCTAGATTTAAAGCATCAACAGCCTATCCTTACCCCATGGCTCGCCCCCTACGCATCGAACTGAGTCGACGAGACGTACCGGCCAAGTCCAAAAAGTAGCATCCGCGATCTACGCTTACTTCTTGCACCGCCCCCCCATCGACTCCTGGCGAACACCTTCGATGACGCCGGCGACCCCGTCCGCTTCAGCCGCTCAGGTGTCGTTGTCGCCAGCGATGGACCGGTAGATTCGGGCCCCGAGCACGGCGCCGACGATCGGTGCGATCCAGAATGCCCAGAGCTGGGCGATCGCCCAGTCGCCGACGAATACGGCCACGCCAGTGCTGCGCGCCGGATTCACCGAGGTGTTGGTCACCGGAATGCTGATCAGATGAATC
>JAGQOW010000330.1 GCA_020427155.1 Planctomycetales bacterium
AACGCCGTACCACGCCAAATATTTCGCCCACGAGCTGACAAAGCGATGTGCCGCCGACAGCTTGGAAAAATTGGCTGGTACATTGGTCGATGCGCAGGTCGACCTCAATCCACACCAGGTCGAGGCCGCGCTGTTTGCTTTCAAATCTCCCTTGTCCTCGGGAGCGATTCTGGCCGACGAGGTTGGTCTCGGAAAGACCATCGAGGCGGGTCTCGTACTCTCCCAGAAGTGGGCCGAGGGAAAGCGGCGCATGATGATCATCATGCCAGCCAGTCTGCGAAAGCAGTGGGCACAAGAATTACAGGATAAATTCTTCCTCCCCTCGGTTGTACTCGAAGCCAAGAGCTACAACGAAGCCCTCAAGTCAGGAGGGCAGCCGTTTGAACCCGACGGCAAGATCATTCTCTGTTCGTACCAGTTTGCTGCACGCCACGCGGAAGAGATCATGGTCACCCGCTGGGACCTCGTGGTGATCGACGAGGCGCATCGGCTGCGTAACGTCTACAAGAGCGGCAACAAGACTGCACGCGCATTGCGTACCGCACTGGCTAGCGTTCCGAAAGTCCTTCTGACCGCAACCCCACTGCAAAATAGCCTGATGGAGCTCTACGGCTTAGTGAGCTTCATCGATGAATACGCTTTCGGCGATGAGAAAAGCTTCCGCTCCAAGTACGCACGCCTGACTAGCGATGATCAGTTTGCCGAACTGAAAGGCCGGCTCAATCCGCTTTGCCATCGCACCCTTCGCCGGCAGGTTCTCGAATACGTCAAGTACACCAATCGCCAGGCGATTACCCAGGAATTCTGGCCGACCAAGGACGAGCAAGACCTTTATGACATGGTCTCTGAGTACCTGCAGCGACCAGAACTCAACGCGCTTCCCAGCTCCCAGCGCAAGCTCATGACTTTGGTGTTGCGCAAACTGCTGGCTTCCTCGACGTTCGCCATCGCCGGTGCGCTGGATTCCCTCGTCAACAAGCTGCGCAGGCAGCTGCAGGAAAACAATCGTCTGGTTAAGCGATTGGAGGGCCTGGAAGACGACTTTGAGACGCTGGAGGAGTACGAGGACGAACTGGAGGATGAAGACGAAGCGACACCGCTAGCTGAAGAAGATATCGTCGCAATCGAGCAGGAAATAGCCGAACTGGAGACGTTTCGTGATCTCGCGGTTTCGATTACCGAGAACGCCAAAGGACTGTCATTGCTCGAGGGTCTGACGGCGGGTTTCAAGAAGGCTGCAGAGCTCGGTGCCGCGGACAAGGCGATCATCTTCACGGAATCTCGCCGAACCCAGAATTACCTGGTCAACCTCCTCAGTAAAAATGGCTATGCCGACAAGCTGGTGTTATTCAACGGCAGCAACAGCGACGAGCAGAGTCGTTCCATTTACAGGCAGTGGCTTGAAATGCACGCGGGATCGGACCGTGCCACCGGCTCCCGAACCGCCGACATGCGCGCCGCGCTGGTCGACTATTTCCGCGACCATGCGCAGATCATGATTGCGACAGAGGCGGCCGCAGAGGGGATTAACCTGCAATTCTGCTCCTTGCTTGTCAACTACGACCTGCCGTGGAACCCCCAGCGCATAGAGCAGCGCATCGGCCGCTGTCACCGGTATGGCCAAAAGCACGATGTCGTGGTGATCAATTTTCTCAACCGGGCCAACGCCGCGGATCAGCGGGTCTTCGAGCTCCTCGACGAGAAGTTTGCGCTATTCAGCGGTGTGTTCGGTGCCAGTGACGAAGTGCTGGGTGCGATCGAGTCCGGCCTGGATTTCGAAAAGCGGATCATGGAGATCTACCAGACGTGCAGGGAAACGGAGGAGATCGACGCTCAGTTCACCCAACTGCGGCTCGAATTGGACGAGCAGATCAGCGAAGCGATGGACCGCACCCGCGCACAACTCCTGGAGAACTTTGACGCCGAAGTGCATGACAAGCTCAAAGTAAATCTCCAGGAGAGCAAGGCCTATCTGGACCGCTACAGCAGAATGCTTTGGCAACTCACTCAACACGGTCTGGGGTCATACGCCAAGTTCCATGCAGACCGCTACCGCTTCACGCTTCAGCAGCGCCCCGCATCGAGCCTGGCCGTGCCGCTGGGTGACTACGAGCTGGGCAAGAACATCGAAGATGCCCACACCTACCGTGTGGGACACCCCCTCGCACAATGGTTGCTTGCATTGTATGCCGAGAAAGATCTTCCTCCCGGACGCGTACGCTTCGATTACTCGGGTCATCCGCAGAAGATCGGCAGCATTGAGTCGTTGGTGGGGAAGGGCGGATCACTGTCTCTTTACAAGCTAACCATTCAGGGCGCGGATCACG
>JAGQOW010000331.1 GCA_020427155.1 Planctomycetales bacterium
AGTTTCTCGAGGACATCTGGATTGATGTCTGCGAGGCGTTTGATATAGAGACAGGATTTGCCCATCTTGTGCTTGCCCAGCTCCCTCAGGAGCCCTTGCTGTTCGCCGCCTTCCGCCAGGATGTAGATCACCAGCTCTCTGCCCCTGATGGCGAATCCCGCTCGGCACATCTCCCCGGTTCGACCGCTCTCATAGGTGTACTTGTAGGTGCCGTATCCGACGATACTAGGGCCCCACATCTTGGGCTTTTCCTTGGTTACTCGCGTGAGCATGGCCATCAGGACCTGGCAGTCGACCCGTTGCTCCTCGTTTGCTCGGGATGCGAGGTACTCGTCGATACTCGCCTCTGTGGCTTTGGTCTTGAGTTCAGCCATGGCAATGAGCTGCAATGGTGGTTGTTTGCGACGCCTGACGCCATGTTAAGCCACGCCGGCCGCTACGCCAGAACAAGCGAAGAGTCAGTTCCGACATCAGCATGACAATATCGTAAACCCTTGCACAAAGGGGCTCCAGGAAAAACGAATTACTCACTTGCTACGCCATTCAGCTTAGCCACAGATTCCCAACGGGCAGAAGCCCGCAAGAACGATTTGGCCGATTCTGAGCAGTCGACACATTCACTTTCCAACGACGCAGCCATTGGCCAAGCGTCGTATGACACGTTCCCATATTTTTCGACCAATGATGGTGTAGCCATGATGACTAGATCTCGACCCACGAGCGCATCGCCTCGAGCTGACGCTATGACGAGTTTCCTGTTCACACCTTCCAAGCCATTTTCCAACAGGCTCGAATACAGGAGCAGGCGAAGCGCGGAATTATCCAGCGCGGCCATTTCAAGCTTGTCGTTACAAGATTCTGATGCGGATCCAAGCTAGGGTAGAAACAAGAGCAGCAATAGTGTCAGATTCGCAAGTATGATGCGCTTCATGGAATTTAATTTCACGAGATTGCTCCGAATATCGAACTGTCGAAGAGGTGCATCGAACAAGGTCCAACGCCATTTTAGGCGGCCGCTGCGCGGCAGAATATCAGGAAACCTCAGAGCAACTCCCAGCAGTACGCTTGAACACATAAATAAACGCCTGATGGGGAAAGCGCGCACACTCAGTGCCAGTCAGCGAAGCAATGCGGACACTGCATGGCCTCAGCGGTGCGAAGTGGTTGCCCGCAATGCGGACATGGCGCACCGGCAATCTTCACACCTGGACGACCGGAATGCACTACCCAGATTTTCGCCCAGCGCTCGGGACACGAGGCAACTCTCTGCAGCTCAGCCATCGCAAGCAAACTCTCGCCGTTTCGGATTAATTCCAGGATCCTCTGTTCGTCTGCATCGGACAGCTCCGCAAATTGCGGAACAAGGGTGTTGCACAGCGGGCAACGGAGCCCGCGATCCGGAAAGCCGGCGCCGGCAGTCTGGAGCTCATCACGAGTGTATGGTGCAGAGGATTCCATATTAAGGTCTCCAACCCCTGACCGAAGTGGCTGCATCAATCGCGAAGCGATTGATCTCCTTGCTTGAGCGAACTGTCAGGCGCACTTGACCACGCCTGCTAGCCGGCTTCCGGCGGACAAGAAAGTGCCTTGCTGAAGTAGCCCGACGAGTCAAAACAGCAGACTCGCTTCTTCCCCTTCTCCAGCATGTCGATCGCAGTAGTTGCGCGTTCCTTCCTCGTTGCTTCTTGCTTGGCCGACTCCATCCAATGCACCCAATCGATCTTTGCCAACGTGCTCGCACTCACCCAGGTGGCTTGTGCGCTTACACTCTTGCTAAAGAGCGCCTTGAAGCTCTCGGGGAGTAGCGGTTCTGGTTGCCGATCCAGCGGAATGAGCGAAAAATCTGACCGCTTTCTGGCCGACATCTGCTCTCGTTTCGCAACGTCGGGCGGGATCACGAACCAGTGTCCCAGCTTTCCGTCCGGCTCCATCTGAGCATCGAAGCTGCTCTCGCCAATGGCCAGGCGTGCGGTGATTCTTCCACGCCTCAAGTGCGACTTGCTGAGTTCAGGCGGGACTCTGGCAAAGAGAAACGCCTCTCCCTCAGCGACAAGAACATCGCTTGAGAAATGGGCAACCTGTTGTTTGGCAGGCATGCGATCTAGCCCCGTTGGTGCGCCTGACGGCATGTGAAACCGCGCAGGCGACAAGGCCAGCGCAAGCGTAGAGTCAGTTCCGGCATCGGCTTGAACATATAGTCAGCTATCAACCTCGACGATCTTGCATTTTCTCATATACTCCGATCTCCACGCCTCGATCAAGCCCTCTAACTTTCCGGAAGACGCAGCTGATTTTGGCAATCTCATTCGAACCGACTACTCGCCTTG
>JAGQOW010000332.1 GCA_020427155.1 Planctomycetales bacterium
CTTGGCGTTAGATGCGCGCATAAGAAATCGATTGCTGGCAAGCTCGTGCCAGTAAATTGGCTGCGGTGCAGCAAGAAGGTTTCGTGGTCCCGAAGTAGCGGCTACAGTGAGCTATCAAGGCCGCTTTGGCAAGCCCCGACTATCGTAGACACCCGGCAGCGTTAAACTAACGCAAACCAAAAGGTGTGGAAATGAGCGGGAAACGTTACCCGGAAGAATTCAAGATTGAGGCGGTGAAGCAGGTCACCGAGCGCGGCTACAAGGTCAGCGAAGTGGCGCAGCGTCTCGGGGTAACCAGTAAGAGCCTGGGCGACTGGATCAAGCGCTACGGTGACCAGGGCAGCCAGCATCAGACGATCAGCGCTCAGCAGGAGGAGTTGCGGCGATTGAAGGCTGAGCTGAGGCGGGTGACAGAGGAGCGCGACATCCTAAAGGAGGCCGCCGCGTACTTCGCCAGCGAGTCAAAGCGAGGTACGCGTTCATAAAGTCCCGGCTCAGCAAATACTCGGTGGCAACGATGTGCCGCGTCCTGGAGGTTCAGCGCAGCGGCTTCTACGCCTGGTTGAAGCAGCCCAAGAGCCGACGTGAACGTGAAGACGAGGGCCTGCTTGGCAAGATCAAGCAATTCTGGATTGAAAGTGGCTTTGCCTACGGCTACCGCAATATTGCCAAAGACCTACGCGACACGGGCGAGTCCTGTGGCAAGAATCGGGTACATCGGATTATGCGAACCGCTGGTATTCGCTCGCAGCGTGGCTACAAGCGTCATCCGGGCTTCAAAGGCGGCAACGCTAGCCATGTTGCGCCGAACACGCTGGATCGGCAGTTTGAGATCGACGAGCCGAACAAGGCCTGGGTCACGGATTTCACCTATGTCCGCACCCATGAGGGCTGGTTGTACGTGACCGTCGTCCTCGACCTGTTTTCACGCCAGGTCATCGGCTGGAGCATGAAGAACAATCCACGGGCGGATCTGGTCATCGACGCCTTGCTGATGGCTGTTTGGCGCCGTCAACCGAAGCAGCGGGTGCTGATTCATTCGGATCAGGGCATCCAATACACCTGCAGCGATTGGCGCAAATTTCTCGACGACCACAACCTGGAAGCCAGCATGAGTCGACGGGGCAACTGTCACGACAATGCCGTGGCCGAGAGCTTCTTCTCGCTGCTGAAGACCGAGCGCATCAAACGGAAGATCTACAAGACCCGGAACGAAGCACGCGCGGAGATCTTCAATTACATCGAGTTTTTCTACAACCCGAATCGCCGGCATGGCAACAACGATGGGCTGTCGCCCGTCGCCTATGAGCAACGGTATTTTGAGAAGCTGTCAGTTGTCTAGAAAACTCGGGGCTTGCCAACGCAATACGATCTGTGGCAGGCCGAGCAACACCGCAAAGAGCTGAGAGTTAAGCGGCTGTCCGCGGCGTGAAAGCACATAACAATTCGGTCAAGCCGTTCGCCTGCGGCTCACTCGGACGCTCAGCACTCCGCGCCTGCTCGCGCATGGCTTCGCCATTGTTGCCCGATCAGTCGCTCCGTACTGAACGCCGCTTACCTGGGTGTTAGGCGCTGGAAATGCTCGAATCGCGAAGCCATTCTGCCAACGAGTTTTCTCCGATCTCACCTGCAGCGAGTTGCTGGTACACGATCACTGCTTCTGCTTCGGGTGCGTTTAAAGTGAGTCCGTTCAGCTCAAGGAAAACGGCCGCAATGGTAAGTGCAATGCGTTTGTTCCCGTCCACGAATGGGTGGTTTCGGGCAAGCCCGTAACTGTATGCGGCTGCTAGTTCGAAAATGCTTGCTTCGCTCTCATAGGCCGCTTTTTGCTGCGGCCGAGCCAAAGCTGAATCTAAAAGTGCTTGGTCCCGAATGCCTGGTAGCCCACCGTGCTCCGCAACGAGCATTTGATGTACGGCCAATACCAGTTCCGGCAACACCCATACGGGCTCTTTCATTTAGCAAGCTCATGGAGCGCATTTCGGTACTTTTTCATCACCTTCTCGGCCGCATCCATTTGGCTTTCGAAATCCTGCTGGTAAGGGGTAAGCGTCAAGCCATCTGGGGTATCCACCAGAAACAGCACGTCACCTTTTTCAGCGCGCAATTTCGCAAGTGCTTCTTTTGGCAGCACAATCCCCATCGAATTACCAATGGCGGTCACTTTTACCTTCAGCATGGCGGCGGCCTCACGGAGCGTTATAACGCATGTTATTACAAAGAATAGTCGCGCCTAACAAGGTGGTCAAGCCGTTCGCCTGCGGCTCACTCGGACGTTCAGCACTCCGCGCCTGCTCGGGCATGGCTTCGCCATTGTGGC
>JAGQOW010000333.1 GCA_020427155.1 Planctomycetales bacterium
CAATAGGATCCACATTGCAACAGCTGCTGCCAGAGTTGCGACGCAAACTGCTAACAACCAGTCCTCCCTATCTCCAGATCGAGAGGACCCACCAGCCTTTAGCCCCGTCAACTCCACTGCCGTCGGACCCTGGATCGTCGTACTGACGGGGCCGTGGAGAGTCGTGGCACCGCCAAAGTCGATGTCCTCCAGCCAGTACCACCACGTTTCGCTAAGGGAAACGTCCCAATCCTGCCATTCGTAGCTCGTGCCTTGTTGACTGCCGGGAGCCTGTGACGGCACGTAAGCCAGCAACTCCTCCGACGCGGCATCAGTTGTGCTGCGGTAGAGGTTGAAGCCGGCGTTGTTCAGCTCGCTGACCGTTTCCCAGGTCACGAGAATATGGTCATCGATGGTCGTCGCGACGAATTGAGCCAGTGTGACTGCCAACGGTGTGCAGGTCGAAGCAATGTTCTGGGGGTTACTTGTTCCTGAGTTGAGCAGGAAATCGGCCGCATTGTTATCAGTGTCAGTTCCGTTGACTCCCAGAGCCAGTCGCTCCTGGCTTTGATTCATATTGGTCGTTGTAGGCGACAGAGGAGTGCCCTCCTTATAGGCGGAACCGCTGCTCATGCCGACCTGATCAATTATGGTTGCACAACCGCTTGCCGTGCAGAGTGCGATGCCGCCGTCATCAGTAACACCGGTCGCGTATGTTTGATCGCCCGGCGTCGATCCACTGTAGGAACCACTGTTGGTGAAAAGATAGCGACAGCCCGAGCTGAGCGTGACGCCGGAAGGAATGGTTGCGCGTATGCTCGTGGCTCCGCTGCTGTTCGATCCTACGATAACCCATCCCCCGATGGCGACCGCGTTTTGCGAAAGGTTGAAGATCTCTATGAACTCGTCAGCAGCTCCACTTGGGCCCCGCGTTCGAAACTCGCTGATGACAATCGTTGTGCTGGTATCTGGAATCTCCATGCCCTGATTCCTCGGGATTGAAGCGACCGGCGCCTGTCCGCCGGGATACGCCAGCGCGCCGACAGGCATGACGGCCAGAAGCATGAGTCCCAAGGCACAGGCCAACGACCATGTGCGAATCTTGTGAGTTGAGCGTTCCATGAGTGTCCCTCCATCGTTTGAATCGCAAAGCGGATGAAAATCCCTCACGCGGCCTTGTAGGCCCTCCTACAGCTTGCATGTAAGGGATACTTGACCAAGGCAGTCCAATTATACGAGTGAGTCCCCGGTGTGTCAACCGAAATTCGTTAGTGGCGCTCAACCAACTGATAGACGACCTCTACGGCCGCGCTGGATACGATCTGCACATCGACTATGCCCTAGCCCCGATCTGCCGCCGAACGAGCATAGCGCAGCCTGGGCCATCGCTTGCAGGATCAGAAGACGTTTGATTGAGCATTGACTATCGTCTCCTCAATCTGCTTGACCCGTATCGTCCATGAGTTCCCCGCAGCCACGCCCTGACGCTCGGCTATCTGGGACGGGATGTTGCGTACGGCAAGCGCGGTCTCTAGATGGTGTATCCAGGAGTCAGCCTTCCCCTCGGCAACCCTTACCACGGCACTGTGTTCCTCAGCCGCCGGTACACGGGCGCTAACTATCGGCTTGCCTGCTGCGAGGTACTCGTAGAGCTTGAGCGAACTAATCGCGCGCGTCTCGTCGTTGATGCGGTATGGGATCAGGCAGACATCGCAGGCGGCGATGAAGTGGGGCACATCTTCTACTGGTAGCACTCCGAGAAAGTGGACGTTGGGCTGGGCTTTCAGCGCGGTAAGCTCAGCTTCGCAGCCGCGGGGATCTTCACTGCCGGCGAAGACGAACTGCCAGTCTGGTCGCGCCAGCGCGATCTCGCGCAGCAGCGGTAGGTCAAGACGGCTGCTGATGTGGCCGCTGTAGCCGAGAAGCGGAGATCGAATTGCATCGAGTCGCGGGAGTCTCCTTGGATTGGCGGCGGCGCGTTGGAAGGCTTCGTAGTCGACGCCGTTGGAGATGAGTTCAATGCGGCGGGCGAAAGGCTGCTTCAACTCCAGCAGGCGTGGGGCCGTGACCGGTGACAATTGTCCGGTCGGCGGCAGCCAACAGGTCGCACATGGCGTCGCCTTAGGGCGATCGATGGGAACGAAGAGATCGTTCGCGGCAAATAATGGCTGCGATCGCCATTAGCACGACTATTAAGACTACTATAGATTTTAGCGGAAACAGTTCAGGGTTGCTGCGGGAATCGAAAGCTCCTATCATTACCAATCCCACCGCCGTCGGACTCTGCATTGTCGCGCTGACCGGGCCGTGGAGCGTCGTTGCGCCGCTGAAGTCGATG
>JAGQOW010000334.1 GCA_020427155.1 Planctomycetales bacterium
GGCTGACTCCCGAACGCCTCGAATTCGTGCGCAAGCTGAAGAAACTGGCCGATCAGTTGGGCACCAGTATTCCCAAGCTGGCCATCGCCTGGTGCCTGAAGAACCCGAACGTCAGCACGGTCATCCTGGGCGCCTCCAAGGTAGCGCATCTGGAGGAAACGCTGGAGTCGCTCGACACCGTACCGCTGCTCACAGCTGAGGTCATGGAGCAGATCGATGGGTATTCGGAAAATATCTGAGCCGGTCAATAGACCACGTGGATCGGATAGATGTAAACGAGATAGAGGTAGAAGAATAGCAGGGAGATCAGGAGGATGATCACGCCCAGGACCGGCGAGCTAACCTTGACGCCGCTCGTCGAAGCTTCCAGTTCGGTGGCCATACTGCCCTCCGTTTGCAGGCCCTTTCGAAATTGGATCCCCGAGAAGACGATCCCCACCAACAGCAAGATCAGCACGCTGAAGAAAACGATCTTCGACGACAGCAACTGCCACTGGAACACCGTGGTTCGATGCTGAAACCCCTTTTCCAGCGAGTTGTAGAGGCTGCGATACACCTCCTCGTACTCGCGCAACAAGGCCGTATCGGCGACCGGCGGCTCCGGGATGTCGCCGCTCAATAAAGTATCCTGTTCCATTTTTTGCAGCGTCTGGTTTACCAGATCGTCGACCGAAGGCACTTGCTGGGCAGCGAGGGTAACGACCGATAAGAAAAGTGCGGCCGCCAGGCTGTAACGAATCACTAGTGAGTTCATTGGTCTTTTTTTGCTTTGGCGAGGGCTTTGCGAAAGTCCTCCAGAAAAATATGCCGGAAACTCAATTGTTCATATACGTTCGAACACTGGTCCTTTTCAGCTGAACTATAGGTCGCGAATGCCGAAGATCCCGTTCCCAATAAGGCTTCGATCTCGTCCAAACGGTCTTTTGCCAGTTTCTCGACCCATTTGTTTAGCGTAGTGATCCAAGATTGCTGTGCTGAAGAAATTCCGGGGGGCAGGTCGGGCACCTGGTAACCCTCGACATCCATTTGCGGCGTGATCAACTGATTCAACTCTAAGCTGTAGTAATAGAATTGTCCTTGACGGTATTCCGAATAGGAGCCGTCGTCGTTCAGCACCTTCACGCCGCCTTCGGGCGAAATCGCAATATTGGCTGGTAGCCTGTCAGAGGACTGCGGAGGCCGTTCGTTGGGATCGATCGTGATCGAAGCTCTTTCGCCCTTCAATTCTTTGACCACGACCGGTGTCAGATCGTAAATGACGGCTCCGCGAGCCCGGTAAACGTCCTGCCCTGTTTCATAGATCAGCGCAAAGTCATACCTCCCCGCAATCCGGCCGATCGCCTGCCGGACCTTTTCGTTGACCGGTACCAGCAATTCTGCGCGTTTCTTTTCAAACTGTTGGGCCAAAAGCTGTTGCTCCCGCTGTATCTCTTGTTCTTTCTGCTGTAATTGCCGGATACGCTGTTCCCGTTGTTCCTCGCTGAGAGCGCCCTGTTCCGATTCGCGTTGAAATTGTTCGTAGTCTTGCCGCAGTTGCCACATTTGCTGCTCCACTTGCTTCCGGATCTCCGCCTGGTAAGCCTCCATTTGCCTTTCGGCCTCTTTGGAAATCTCCGTTTCCATCAAGACTTTCGAGGTGTTCACCTCGCCGACCCTAAACGGGATGGGCGGTCTTTGACCAACAACAAATAGCGGAAGCAGGCAGAAGAGCAGGGGCAGGTGTAATTTCATGGCAACTCAAATTGAAGCAAAAGGCCATACAATTACATCATAATAGGAAAAAACGCCTGGAATCCAATGACTTTCGTCAACGGAAAAGGGCCAGGGAGAAATCCCCGGCCCTTTTTGTTCTGGTTCCCGTGTAAACGATCGACGCCGATCAGGCATTTACGATCGCCTCGGTAGCTTTGACCGGCACCAGCCAGCCGAACTTGTCTTCGATCGTGCCGTTGCGGATGCCGTTGATCTCGTGCTTGACGAAAGCGGCCACCCGGTGCGTTTCGACCGGCGGCAGTTCCATCACCAGATCGTTGTACGCGATGCGGTTGACGTTGGCCACCACGGCCGCAGTGCCCGTGCCGAAGACCTCCTGTAGTTTGCCGGCCTTATGGGCGGCAACGACCTCGTCGATCGAGATCTTGCGCACTTCGACGTCGTACCCGTGGTCGCGCAGCAAGTGCAGGGCGCTGTCGCGCGTGATGCCCCGGAGGATACAGCCGTCGGTTTCCGGCGTGATCACCTTGCCGTCGATGACGAAAAAGATGTTCATGGTGCCCACTTCCTGGATGTACTTAAACTCC
>JAGQOW010000335.1 GCA_020427155.1 Planctomycetales bacterium
TCCCTGAAAGCCTGATTCGGCTGGCAATGCGATTTGTCGAGCTTGCCGAACCAGCTTAGGGGCCCTCGACCCAAGTGGTGGGTTGCGGGTGATATGTGGAAGAAGTGGCATGAAGTGAATGCCAGGCCGCTTCCACAGGAAGCTTGCGCGACCTGGGGGGATAGTTCAGGTGGTGCGTTGAGCTGGGAGGTTTCAAACCTGGCCTTCGACAACCTGTTTGGGAGCTGTACCTCTATTTGTGAGTACGGCAGTTTTTTGGTGGTGCCTTTAATAGGATGATATTAGGGATACTTCTCTGATGGCGAAGAAAAAGCAAAGATCCGGCGGAAGATACCGGGGACGAACAAACAACAATAACGGCGGCGGCCGGTTCCAAAACAGGCAGGGCGGCGGGGGTCGTGGGGGCCGACGCAGAAATTCGAACCAGGATCGGAATTTCGAGCCGGACTATTCTGAGAGCGGCGATCCTTTGCCGCTGGTTCCCGGGTCTGGCGTTCTCGAAATGCATCCCAACGGGTACGGTTTCTTGCGAGATCCTGCGAACAACTTTGTTCGTGAACGCACCGATCCCTTTGTTCCTGGTACGATGATCGAGAAATTTGGTCTTCGCGAGGGACTCTTGCTCCATGGCATGGTGCAACGCCATCGAAAGCAACAGGGACCTCGCCTGCGTGAGATTCTTGATGTCGATGGGATGGCTCCGGAAGACTATTTGAACGTCAAGACATTCGATCAGTTGACTCCCATCACGCCCGAAAAATGGCTCAGGCTGGAAACGAATTCAGACATTATCACTACCCGCGTTATGGATTTGCTGACTCCTTTGGGCAAAGGGCAGCGGGCCCTGATTGTGGCGCCTCCTCGTACTGGGAAAACTGTTCTGCTGCAGCAGGTTAGCAACGCGATTTCGACCAACTACCCAGATGTATCAATGATGATGTTGCTCATCGACGAGCGCCCCGAAGAGGTGACCGATATGCGTCGCAGCATTCGAGGCGAAGTTTTTGCCAGTAGCCTGGACAACGACGTAGAAAGTCATGTCCGACTTTCTCAACTTGTCGTCGCGCGATGCCAGCGACTCGCCGAGATGGGCAAAGACGTCTTCATGCTGATGGATTCGATTACCCGATTGGCTCGCGCCTTCAACAAGTGGGTCGGCAACACGGGCCGTACCATGAGTGGCGGTGTCGACATCAAAGCAATGGACGTCCCTAAAAAGCTCTTTGCCACCGCCCGTGCCTTTGAAGAAGGAGGATCGTTGACGATCGTAGGCACTGCACTTATCGATACCGGCAGCCGGATGGACGACCTGATTTTTCAGGAATTCAAAGGGACCGGTAACATGGAACTGGTCTTGGACCGCAAACTTGCCGATCGGCGAGTTTGGCCCTCGATCGACATCGAACAATCAGGGACTCGCCGCGAAGAAAAGCTCTTGCCGCCGCAGACGCTCCATGCGGCAACCATGCTCCGACGTACCCTGTCCTCGATGCATCATGTCGATGCAATGGAACAGTTGACGAGCAAATTAAGCAAGTTCAAATCGAACGAAGAATTCATCTCGCTCATTCAAGGAGCAAACACGCTTAACTAGGATCGTTATTCTGGGGTGCTCCTTTCGTGAACTTGACTTGGCGGTTTGACCTTTCTCTTGCCGTTGCCACCCCTGGCGAGCGTTTCTATGATGTTCTTCTAGTCGCACCGTGTTCGGAGGGTAAGCGAATGGCTAGCGGCCTGATTGGAATTCAGGTGCCGGGCAACCGGTTGTGGGTTCGAGTCCCATGCCCTCCGCTCTGTGCTGCTCGATGAATCTTGATGCAGCGCGACGCCCGGGCTCAATAGGAAATCAGGACCCCGTGTTGCGCGGGGCCTCTCGCGCTACTCACCCAGCGTGCGTTTCTTCCGCAGCAGATGGTGGTAGTGCTGCGCAAACCGGTGCGACTCGTCGCGCACGTACTGCAGGAGCCTTAGCGCGAAAGAGCTGCGGCTGAGACGCAGCGGCTCGCTCTGGCCGGGGCGGTAGAGGAGTTCTTCTTTCTTCGCGATTGAGATCACCGTCGGCGGCTGGATGCCGAGCGACTCGAACGCCTGCATCGCCCGCGAGAGCTGGCCCTTGCCGCCGTCGACCAGCAGCAGGTCGGGCTGCGCCTGGTCGGTCTCCTCCAGGCGCTGGAACCGGCGCGCGACCACCTCGCGGATGCTGGCGAAGTCGTCGACGCCCTCCACCTCGCGGATGCGGTACCGGCGGTAGCCGGGCTTGAAGGGCAAGCCATCGATGAACTGCAC
>JAGQOW010000336.1 GCA_020427155.1 Planctomycetales bacterium
GTCGAGCGTCATATTTCGTGACGTCTGCTCCACGCCTAGATGGTGGCCAACGCTCGCGTGTAGAATCCTCACAAATGCGAAGTCTTCGGCGACAACGAATATCGGCTTGTCGCTCACGTTTTTAAGCTGCACCTGGACGGCGAGGAGCTGGCACTTATCGTCATAGTCAAACTTGGTGATTTCCGCCTGAAGCGCATGTTGGTCCACCTGACCGTCGTCCCGCACTTCTTCTTTGTTGATTGGCACGGTTTCCGTACCGGTGCCAGTTCCCACTTTGGGTTCCGCCCCGTCGAATTCGCCTCCTGATGCCAAGAGAAAGACGATTCCAGTGATTACGAGTACAGACCACAAACGACAGGGTTGTTCTCTCACAATCAAATCAAGTGCGTCGCTCGCCATCGGTTCGACTCTCTGAAGTAATACTACTGTTGCTGTGGGTAGTGAAGTCCCCTTGGAAGACATCTTTCGGGCCAGACAACTCCCCGTGCAGACCCCGCTTCACAACGATTCTCTGAATGGCTAACTCACTGCCGGCAACGAGGTTGCCGAGTTCGAGTCCCACACGGTGTCTCAGAATCGAACAGTACGGTTTACGAACTATTCGGCCATCGGGTTAACAGCTGCGCGCATTTTGGCGCTCTCTATTTGAAAACAGAGAGCGCTCGATCGAAGCGACGCTGCCACCTTTTCCCAAACGGTACGACTGGTTGTTGAGTCATGACGAAGGCCAGCATCGCCCACGAATTGAGTCTGTGTGGGCAGGCTAGCGGGGTGCAAAAATGAAGTAATTCTTCACCAAAGAAAGCCAAAGTCGACAGGCCGCTACCCGAGACGGTGCCAGTCTCACAGATCGCCTGCCGCCAGCGACTCGGTGGCGTGCTCAAGCACTACTACCGCGAGGCTGCATAACTGGCTCGTTGTCGCTTGCAAAAGATCATTCTGCCGTCGACTTGCGCGCCGATGTCGGCCTCTTGCTCGCGTCGCCGGCTCGCTGCCGTGCATTGCTCAATCTACAGCGCTCGAAATCGGCGCTGGGCAACTTGCTCAGCGTTGGTTTCAGTTTATGATTCACCGTCGATTCGCGCGATCGAGTTTTTGCACCTCCATGAGGAAGCCTCACTTGTCAAGTCGATAGCGGGAAGACCGCGGGATCTCCAAACATCCATTCGGCATCTTCGCTCATTGAGCGAACCGCCATACTGCTTTGTTCGGCTGCTCCCATTCAGGACGGCGGTGTCCAGGCACCATGTGCAGAACCGGGATGCAGCTGCTGATCCCACTATCGGTCTTGATTCTTCCTCCTCTTGGCTGGTTCAGGCTTGGTGGCACTCTCAGGCCGCCAGGACCGTCTCTTCCCACGGGCGGTTGTCTCGCAGCATCGCGTGCATCACACGCGCCATATAGTGCGCCGTGGCCACCAGGGCGATCTTTTTGCGTTCTCGGTTGTCCTGCTCAATGCGGCCAAAGTAGTGCTGGATTGTCGGACTCAGCCGAATTGCGTGCCAGGCTGCTTCCACAAGCATCTGCCGTACCACCGAGGGGCCATTGCGAGTGATGTGCCCCAAACGGTTTGTCGATCCCGACTGGTCTTGCCTGGGCACCAAGCCAAAATAGCTGCCGATCGCCTTGCTCTTGGAAAAACGAGTCGGGTCGTCAAGGTAGGCTGCGACCGCCTCGGCAGTGCGGATTCCTACGCCAGGAATCGTTCTCAACAACGTCACGGCCGGATTGCCCTGGGAATAGCTCTCCAACTCTTTCTCGGCACGCGCGATCTGCCGTTCGAACATGGCTAACTCTTCGATGAGTAAATCTCGCTTGAGCGCGACCAGCCGAGGTAGATCAACCGCTGAAAGCCAACTGATCCCGCGCGACGTCCACAGCCCGATTTCTTTTGGCGCCGATTGCCCCACAGTTCTCAGAATCGAGCGTAGCGAGTTCTTCGTTCGCGTGCGTTTGGCGATCAGTCGCCGCCGGTACTCGATCAGCTGACGCCAGGAGCGAACGTCGCATGAGGGCACATAGACAGGTGGCACTTCGTCCAGGAACAACAGCTTAGCCAGCTTTTCGGCGTCCGCCCGATCGTTCTTCTGCTTGGAGCGAAAGATCAGCCGCAGGTGGCCCGGATGTGCGACGACGACTCGATCGGCCACATCCGAAAGTAGCTCGTACAGATAGCCGTATGCCGTCGACGCCTCAAAACACACGGAAACCTTCCCGGACAGGTCCCGAATCGCGTCGGCTACGTCCGTCCAAGGACCACGAATCGTTCGCCGCTTGGTGCGCT
>JAGQOW010000337.1 GCA_020427155.1 Planctomycetales bacterium
TCAGACCTTCAAGGAACCGCCTCGCCTGGGTTGCGTGTTCTGGATCATCGGGGGAAATCAGTAGATGAAAATTGACGGGCGCTCCTTTGGCTGTTCCGACGGCGTAGCGAAGCTCTACATTCGGAAAGATCAAGCCGACCTCAGACAACCGCCCATTGCTTTTCCAGTCGCATACTTCCTCATATATATCGAGGCTGAAATAGTCCGTTATGCCCAGGGCCTCAATGCGTGGGGAAGATTGTTCGATTCGTGTCAGGTACTCCTCCCACGAACCGTCTCCGCCGAACTGGTCGTTGAAAACGGTGCCCGGCGCATGAATATGGGGGTCCCAGCGTCGCCACAGGGACCCTGGTTTTAGACGTACCGTTGCCAATGTGACTCCCTCCTTGTTCTTTTTTCCCACCGGCGGACATGCGGTTCCATGGAACGTCTAGCGCCATCCTACAATCCGTTCAAGGAACAGCAATCGGCTCTCGAATTCGGGTCTAGGAAGGATAACCTGCCTTCTTGCTTTATCGTCGTTCTATCTGACCAAAATTGGGACTTCAAACTCCCAGGTGAATTTCCACTGAAACGCGTCCCGGGACCTGAATTCACACCAAGCGCGGTGCGCTTGGCCCACATTACTTCGTTTCTGCGGTCGCTTTCCTTCTTAGCAGGGGGACGATGTCTACTGTACTCGGTGTGCTGCCGGCCATCGAGTCGAAAAGCTGCCATTCGGCGATTTTTCTTGGGCTTTTGACTGGTAAGCAATCGACTGCGGCCGTAGTGGGGTCGGGCTCATAGCGACCGTTTGGGCCGGAAGTTTTTGCCAGCGTTTCTTAGTTACTACCCATGCGGACTCGCGACTGGTTCGCTGTCGTGAAAACCTCACCGAGTGCTGCATTGGTTCTAACTTTTCCAAATTGGCGACCTTCGGGACGATAGCGAATATCGTCATATGATTCGTGGCAGATCTATGTCTTCTTGCTCTCATGTGCTCCTTGGTCTGATGCTCTGGCCATTGCTCCCCTTTGATTGCGTTCAAGCAGCGGTGCCTCTCAACATCGAGGTATTCACCTCATCAGAGTTTTCGCTTACCAACCAGGACGAACGGCGACTCCAGGGTACAAGCATGGCGTTGTACTTCGTCGATGGTCTAGAGCAAATCGAAACGACTCTTTCGCAGGATCTGCCGGTTCAGCCAGAACGTGCAAAGAAGGAGGCGCTGCATCGGATTCAGCAGCTTGACGACGACAGGATGGGGCCGGCCAAGAACGCAGCTATCGGTCTGGCCAGGGCCGTTCAGCACGGCGTCGACCGATACCCAGCGATCGTTTTCGACCAACGGGCCGTCGTCTACGGCGTTACGGATCTGGTCGAGGCGCTCGACCGGTACGATGCCTGGCAACGGGAGCAGGCGCGATGAGGCGCCATGGCCTGGCAGGCCTCATTCTGGTTCTGATGCTCCCCTTATCTGCCGAGAGCCATGCCGCAACGATAACGACCCCTGGCATCGTCGCCCAGACTGCAGCGGCGACCTTCACCTGTATGCGCTGGATGCCGGTAGGCGTCTGTTTCTGGCTACGCTGCTCGTGGCACGGCTGCCGCGTGCGTACCTCGCTCAAGGTCGGCCACTATAACCCGGATCTGGTGATCAGCGCCTACAATGAGCTCGGCGGCAGTCCGTGGGCCGCGATCCGCGTGACGCTCGGGCTTGCGCAAAAGACAGCGGCCAGCGGGCTGTTGGGGGCGCTGCTACCGGTACCCATCGATAGCGCCGGCAACCGCACCGAGGGGACCGGCGATCGGCAGGATCACCGCAACCTGGTGTTTCGTGAGACCGATGCGATCGGCCATCCGCTGAGTTCGCTGTCCGGTGTCGTCGCCGGCGTGGGGCTGTTGTGCGAATCCCAGGCGACCAGCTTTGTGCCGTACTTTCAGTCAGGCCTGGATGCGCTGGCCTGGCGCCAGGAGGTCCCGGAAATCTTCTATCCAGCGAGCCTGATCCCAGGGCTTCGCGAGGTAGGCACCTGGCCACTGCAGACCTGGGGCAGCGTACATCCGCGCACCGGTTGGACGACCCAGGCAGAAGAGCCCAAGGCCGCCGCCCTCAACGCGCAGCGTGCCGGTGACATCGTGACCCGCACCGGGCAGCCCCACATCTACCTGCCGCTCAGCGGATCCGGCTCCGGCAGGCAGCGCGTCTGGCCTCCCGGTGCGCTGATCGAGAAGGATGCCCGCACCGGCACCTGGCAGATGCTTACCCCGCGCCCGGAGGCGAGCTGCGACGTGTTTGG
>JAGQOW010000032.1 GCA_020427155.1 Planctomycetales bacterium
GCCGCGACGGCTTCCTCTTCGAGCCCGTGGCGTTCGCCGCTGCGTACGATACTGCTCGCACGACGGCCTTTGCCCGGCAACTCCCAGTTGCCGCTCGACCCGTCGCCAGTAGACAGGGGAATGGCCGGCCGGCGCCCTTCGCGTCGCAGGTAATCGGTGAGCTTATGAGCAGCAATCGTGAAGAGCCAGCTTTCCAAGGGACGTCGTTTGTCGTAATTGGGCAAGCTGGTAAGAAAACCAATAAAGGTTTCCTGCACCACATCCTCGCTGGCGGCACGCCGTCGTAAGCGACTCTCGACAAACGACAGAAGCCGTCCTTCGTATTGAGCGATCAAGCTGTTCCAGGCGTCCGGTTTTCCCCGGCGAATCTCCTCGACCAGGAGCGCATCGGGGTTGGAATTCTCGGCCATGGCGTAGTGGCAAGTGGGAACACGGTGGCAGCGACGTAATGGATCGCCTGAGCATCAACTCAAAAGCAAAACCACAGCCACGATTATCGCCGCTGAGGCGCCCAGGAGCAACCGCTTTGTGTAATAGCCCCGTGTCCAGGTATCGAACTGCAACAGGCCATACGCACCGGCCAGCAAGCTCAGCGTACCCGCCACAAAGACCCCGACTACGCGCAGACGGTGAATTCGCTCGTGACGCATCCAGGCCATCCGCAACTGCGTTTCCACCGCGGGGTTGAACTCCATGAGCACATGCACTCGTTTCATCTCGCCAAAAGACGCCTCGGTCGTCTCGGTGTATTCATCCTGGCAAATCTCGCGCATGATGAAATCCAGGCCAATACCGATGGAATCAGGCTCAGGCGCCTGGTGCAACGAATCTGCGCCACTGTCAACCAGGGTTTGCATTCGCTCGCGAACTGCCTCGCGGAGCTTGGCTTCCAATTGAAAGTGACACTCTTCGACGGTGGAATACTGATCAGAAGTAACCACCCGACGATAAACGTTGCCCATCCGTTTGGGGGGATTCTCGACCCAGTCGGGCTTGGCGACAGTCGCCTCAGTGCCAGTGTCGCCCTTGGCTTCTTCCTTGGTCTCCATAGGCGCAGTTGCTTTGTCTTCCACTTGCCCTGCGCTCAAGTTGATTCTGGACTTCGTAAGTCGGTCCCACAACTCCTCGTTGGATTCTGTGACTTCCTGGGCAAGGACAGCTTCTACTGAGGCATCAGCAAGGACATCAACCCCGGGGGTCGGGTTATGACGAACTCGAACTATCATCGAACCCACTACTGCCGCAAGCAAGAGAGCTCCCAAAGCGATGCCAATCGTGTGTCCGCTCGACTTGGAAGCAAGAATCTTTAGCAGCACCAAGCTCGCCACGATTGCAGCCAGCATCCCCCAAGAAACAGCCATATTACACCTCCTGCTCAACCAAGGCTTTCCGTCGGCTGGGCGGGAGCCAGGTGCTGGAGAGCTGGACGGTGAACGCAATCACCGCGGCGAGCAACATGCCAATCGGTTGCGGGAACCACCAGACCAGGTGCAGCAACCAGGCAACGAATGCACACCAGGCGATCGACCAGAGGCTTACTCGTACCGAGCGCGTAGCTTCTGCTTGTCGCCACCAGGCGATCAAGACAAACAGAAAGGCAAAGTAGGCAGCGTACGATTGCAAGGAAAGCTCGACAAACCCTAAGTTAAAAGCGTCTTGTAATTCCCCCCCTTTCGACAGACCGAGCAAATTCTCCATTAAGCTCTCGCTAGGTCGGATACCCATGTCCCTTGAAACCGGAGTCTGTACCAGCAACACTTTGCCGATTCCCCAGGCCGTCGCTCCGACCAGGGCGCCCAGCACAAGTTGCGCAAAGCGAAGCGGGGCCTGATCTTCGATCTTCCCCTCGGTCAGCCTTGCCGGAACCATGACTGCCCAACTGGCGAGTGTCGCCACGAGCGACATCCATACGCACAGTTCTGTGGAAATGCCGCGCACAACAATCAGGCACACGAGCAGCGAGGCGACCGCTGAAACCACGGCGGCAACCAGCATGCTGCCCACGAGCTCGGTCACTCGCTCGCGCATCGTCTTGGCAGCCAAATGGTCCTGGAGCTGTCGACGCCAACTCTGCCGATGAAACCGCCTGGGCTTGTGATTCGGTTTGTACTGAACCGTCTCTACTTGCGAGGGCCCTCGCATCGCCGGGGGCACTGCAGGGGTACCCGGCAACGGTTGAGCAGCGACCCGCGCCGGACGCACAGCTCCCTGGGGTCGGTCAGGAGCCATCACAACCGCTCTGACCGCCCTGTAAAACAGATAGACCAGAGCTGTCGGTATCAGCACAGCAATCAGCAACTCTGACGAAACGAGCAGTCCCAAGACTAGTGCAATGGCTATCGCAATTTTGAAAACTGGATGCAAATTGCTTTTGCGAAAACGATGCTCCGCATCATGCCAAGCGCCGCGGATGCTGGCCAAAATCGGCTCTTCATCGCCCACTGACGATCTCGGCTGGCTGGCATCCGACGCGACTTGATCGGCTGGCCAGGGAGCGGCTGAATGAGCGGTCGCTGCGACCGTCGGTTCGCCAATGCGACGCTGGCCGTTGGTGTCAACTCTCGGGGCGGTAGTCGTTTTGCCGCTGGACGGCAAGCGGTCGAGTATTTCGGATACACTCTTGATCCGCAATTCAGGATCCTTCGCCATGGCGCCACGTACGATGCCGCGAAACGGTTCCTCCAAGGCACTGAGATCAGGCTCCGCGGTCAAATGCTTCATCAAGACTTCGCCGACGCTCTCACCTTCAAATGGCACGTGGCCGGTTAGCATCTCGTAGAGAATGATTCCGAGGGCATAGGTATCAATCTCTTTGCCATAGCGGCCATTAGCGATCTCAGGCGCCATGTAGTGCACCGTGCCCACGCTCTCGGTCTGGCCGCTACGGCGGCTGCAGGAGATGAATTTTGAGAGGCCGTAGTCGCCGATTTTGACGACCCCTTCGTCGAGGAAGATGTTGGCCGGCTTCAAGTCGCGATGAACAATGCCATGGTCGTGCAAATAGGCCACGCCGGTGGCTATGCCCGTGAACCAATGCAAGACCAACTCGAGCGGCATGCCCTGGGGGTGTCGCTCGATCACTTCGTCCAACGATTCACCCGAAACGTATTCCATCACGACCCAACGGTCTTCCAACTCGTCGGTGCGGATATCGTAGAGTGCAATGAGGTTGTGATGTTTGAGATTCAGGCATTGGGTAACGCCGCGGAGTTCAACTTCCATATTGCGGCGGATCAGTTTTAGCGCGACTTCTTTGCCTGCGTCGCTAACCGAGAAGTAGACTTCGCCAAACCCGCCCCGGCCGACGCCGCGCTTGATCGTATAACCTTCCAATGGCCGCGACCCGCTCGGATAGGTGTAGCGCATCGCCGCCTTGGGCTGATCTTCAGGCACAGATTCGGCTGGCGGAATGTTCATTGCGGTTTTGGTTTTCAGTGCGAACACGGTAGGTCTTGCCTGATTCGATTCTAACTACTTCGGATGGCAGCTGTTAGCTCTCTCAACTCCGCTCGACGCTGCCGACTCTTATATTTCCTCAAAACTTAGCGCGAAATCTTCCCCTGAGACCTGGCAAATGCCGGAAATCACAGCTCCCCCGGCAGTCGCTTCGCCGTCTACCTCGACCGTTGCCGAAGTGCGAAACTGCAGATCGTTGTCGCGCCGGAACAGCACCAGGTCGTCAGACCAGTTGCGACAACGGATGTGACTTTGCGATTGCGGTCCCAAGATACAGCTCTCGGACATCAGCACGATGCCGTCGACTGCAGGCTCGGTCTTGTGATGCGATTCGATGGTCAATATCGCCGTTGCGCTTAGGGCATGAGGCCGCAGGAACTTCAGTCGCACCGAGTCGCCAAGCTCAATCAGTGCCCCGTCATTCAGCACGGTGGGACCGGCCAGTACTTTTCCATCTATGCTCGCCCGGTGGATCGGAGTCAACACGTACGACTCGCCTTCTCGCCGAATCGTCGCGTGATGCCGCGAAAGGTCCGCTAGAAAAGGAATGTCGGCACCGTCCTGCGAGGGCTGGCCAAGCATCACTTCATTGCCCAGGCAGATCAGGTACCCGCCCACTTCATCAATCCAAGCCACTACGCGTTTGCCAGACATTTTCTTCTCTTGCCGATCTCGCTTACTGACCGTGTCTTCCTGAGCTGAGGCACCGCGGGTGCTCTGACTGGCGCGATTGACTCGGGGGGGACGTACCTGCCGAGGTCTGCCTTGGTAAGCCAGCGTTTCGTGCATGTCTACTGCTTGCCATGCCTTACGCCGCGCCTTCAGCGCTGCTGGGTGCTCGGGAGCCAATTCTAGCAAAGCTTCTGCCGATCGGAGTACCGAGGTCCAAGCTTCTGCGGCCACTGCTTCGTGGAGCCCGACTGCAAGTTCCTGGATCTCGCCAGCCTGTTGTTCGAGTAGCTGCTGCCTGGCGGAGAGTTCTGCGGCAATCGGATCACTGGCGTCTGGTAGCAAACGTTGCGCTCTTTGGAGCAGCTCCGCTGCAGGTGTCATCTGGCCTTGGTGCGACAGCTGTTTGGCACGCGAGATCAAACTAACAACGAGCTTCCATGCTCGTCGTTGATCTCCTCCAAGCCGCCGCTTTTCCATGCGAGCAATCTGCTCACCCGCCAGGTTGGTTTCTCCAGACTGCACTAACTGCCGAATGCGATCGAGGCCTCGACGAGTATGATCCTCTCGCAAGGCGAGCACTTGATCGTCGCAGCCGCCTAAGTAGGCAGCCTGCTCCAGATCTCGCCAGCCGGCAGAGCTTTCGCCCTGCTCTATCCGCCGCTGGGCACGCTCGACAAGATGGGTAGCCACCTTGTGAGAAAGCCGGCGCGCGGGCAAGAAGTCGCGAACCGATTCTTGCGCCAGCAGGGCCGACGCCTCGTCCCAACGCCCTTCGTTCAGAGCAATCTGGGCTTCTCGAATTTTTAGGCGCCAGGTGGGGAACATGGGAGCTGTGAGGGTCGGGGTTTGGGATTTAGGGGTCCGAGGGCTGGAGGCCCGAGGTTGGTCGCCCCAGGCCTCCCGACGTTCGTGAGTTTCATTCTTCGGAATAACTGGCGACGGCGATTTCCGTTTCGACCGGGGCACTGAAGTATTCGGCCACCTGCTCGGTGATGTCTTCGGGTGCTGGGCCGTCTAGCGGAATCTCGTCGTGGAAGTTGGTATCTGCGTCGGCCAATTTGGCGGCAACGTCGAGCCTGGCCCGAATGTCGGCCATCAAGCCTTTGGCTCGTGCCAGCTGGCTGTCATCCAGCTGCAAATCGCTCGAGGCTTGGGCCACCTCGACGAGCTTCAGCTTTGCCTCGAGGTTCTCCACTTCGACGAGCAACTGACGTTGAGAACTCATCATGGCTGCCAGCTTTTGGCGAGCCGCGTCTAGGTTGCGCTGCCGTGCGTCACGCATGTCGCGCAGGCTGGCCATGGTGGCATCTGAGGTCTTGAACCGAGCGAAACGCTGGGCCAGGTCTTGCTTCACTTCGCTACTGCTGTACTCCCGACCTGCGTAGCGAAAGACCGACTTGCCCGTTTGCAGATCCGACTGCAACTGCATGATCTCAGACTTGGACTTTTCGGCCGACTGCTCCGATGCGCTGATACGCTTGTCGAGCTGCTCGACCTCGACCTCTTCCTTGGCGATGACATGCATTGATCGACGAACTTCGGGCTCCAGGTCGCGGACCATCTTGCGGGCACGGTCGATTTGGAACTCCAGTGGGACGCTGTCTTCGACAGTTTGTGTCACTCGCTCGCACGAGGTGGTAAGGTAGCTCATCGCATTGCTGCCCAATAACACGCCGGCAACGAGCGTAACGGCGAGGACACTGAGAACTAGTTTCTTGAACATGGCTTACGCCCTCCAAATCAGGACCACTGGCCGGTACCGTGACCGAGCCTTGAGATTTGCGAATAAACGCCCAAAAGCCTTTCTGCGGGGGCCTCAATTGGCCCGGTTGAGTAGTGCTTCCAAGAAGGAATTCGCCGCCTGGGCCGCCATCTTGGTCGGCTTGAGAAAAAAAGTTGCTCGCAAGATCAAGCGAACCAGACTGGGCCCGTGTGCGTAGAGGCGTGAGGGCCGGTTCCAGCAGGCTTTCCTGTTGACGAAAAGCCAGAATCCGGCTCTGCTGGGCAGCCAAATAAGTAATCCTAGCGGCTTAGCACGAGCCGTTCTGCCAAGGATTCCTGCCTTCAATTACCTACCTGACTTACAAGAGGGAAGCGATGCCACGCCTATTCTTCCTAATTTGCCTCGTCACCGGAGCTTTTACCGTTGCTAGTTTCCTGGGCTGTGGCCAATCGGCCAAAAACATCGATCCCGAGCTGGTCGCCACACACCGTACCCGACTCACCTTGACCGAGGAACCCGATGGGGCCCAAGTTGTTCCCGAGGTCCGTAATGCCCTGCTGGGCATCGAGGAGGAACACGACAGTCACGAGCATGACCACGGAGATCACGACGAGCACGCGGACCATGACGACCACGATCACGAAGCAGACCAAGATCACGCCGATCACGATGATGACGAGTCCGATCAAGACGAAGCTGAAGACGACGAGGACGACGGTGACGAGGATGGAGACGACGAAGACGAAGCGGATGGAGACGATGGGGATGAGGACGAAGATGATGAAGACGGAGACGACGACGAGGACGAAGAAGCAGACGACGACACTGAGCATGCCGACCACGAAGACCATGCCGACCACGAGCACGAAGGCGAGCATGCCCATGAACATGCCGATCACGAAGAACACGAGCACGAAGAAGTAGTCGTTGTGAAAGCGACCAAGCCAATGAATGTCGTACTCGTAGGCCAGATCGGTGGGCTGACCAACCCTTGGCAGGAAACGCAACCTGACTTTCCATTTGCCAGAAACGAGGCTTCTTTCTTCTTGTCCGATCCGCAATCGGTCGCAGAAAACGAAGAGAGCGGGCACGTGCACGCTGATGGAGAAGAGTGTGCGTTCTGCGCCGCTCACGCAGCCGATCGTTCGTCGATGCTAGCGATGGTGCGTTTTCTTGACGAAAAAGGTAATGTTTTGCCGATGGATGCCCGCCAATTATTCGATGTGAAAGAAAAAGACACCGTCGTAGTCCGCGGAACAGCGCGGGTCATTGAAGGCGGCATGATGGTCGTCGAGGCGGATGGCCTCTACATTCGCCGCTAAGCTAAAAGATCATGGACTGTTTCCCCCCTAGTGAAGGACCTCCTATGAAAAGATCAAGATATGGCAGCCAGTTTGTAGCGTTGCTGGTTGCCCTGCTGATTGCGTCAACGTCTGCTGCCGCTGAGAGTGCCGACAAGCCCGGCAAGCTAAAGAAAGACCCCAGCGAAACGGTCATCTATGTAGCCGATTTGCACTGCAAAACCTGTGCAAAGAAGATTTCTCGTAAGCTCTTTGCCGTAAAGGGTGTCGTTAAGGTTCGCACCGACCTGAAAGCCAATGTGGCGATCGTCACTCCGCAAAAGAAAAAGCAACTCGACCCGCTTGCACTCTGGGCAGCCGCTCAAGAGTCTGGCTTTCCCGCCGTGAAGCTTGTCGGCCCTGATGGGACTTATGTGCCACATCCGGAAACGAAAGAGGCGCTAAAAGAAACCGACGACAAAGCTGCCGAACAAAGTTGAACGGCGCGTAAAAGGCAGGATCGCTACGAGTCTCGCCGGGTGCGCGCGTGGCAGATAGCCAATCCGATTGCCAACAAACAAACGGTCGTGGGCTCGGGTACGGCGAGCGACTCTACCGCCCCCAGGTATTGCAGTGGCGACCTCTGCAATGGTTGCCCCCAACCAGCATTCCAAACGAGCGTGAGATCGCCAAGCGGCAGGCCTGCCTCGGCAATGATGCCCAGACTGTGGTTCGAGAACGAAAAACGCTCTAACGCGGTTTCGCCAATCCGCGTGTCGTTGTCGGTCGCCAAACTGCCCGGTGTCAGAAGCGCGGTTAGACCTTTTGCGGTCAAGCTCGACGAACCGCTCTCGATATACCAGTTGCTGACGCTGTCGACAGTCACGATGATTTCCCCCGTTGCTGGATTGTACTCGGCGGTCGCGGTACCAGGTATCTCGGGGGCCGATGGTGCTGCCAGCGAGGCCAACATGACTCCGGCATCGGCGGCGTCAACCAGATTGTCACCCGGTGCGGCCAGGTTGATGTCGCCTTGTGATACGGTAGTGCCAGTTCCGAAATTGTTGAGCAGAATCGCCAAGTCGGTCTCATCCACAACGAGGTCGCCATTGATGTCGGCCGTAAGCCCACCTGCGTAGTTAGCAGCAAGTGCACTGGCAGCACTGGCGTCCCCCAGCGGGGCCCCCTGGATGTTGGTTACTCGGTAGACCGGAAAGCCCGAGCCGCCGATGACGGCAAAGTAATCGCCAAATGCTCCGCCGGGGGTGGCGGTGCTGGCCGTCAAGCGCCCGTCTGCCCAGAGTTGTTGATAAGTTTTCAGTGTCGTAGTCCAGACTCCCGGCGCGATTTCCACCTGGTAACGAATGCCCTCTTCGTCAACAGTTACACTTCCCCCATGTCCGCTCAGGTCGATCGTGTAGGTACTGTCGTCCGGCGCGCCGGCGGCTGAGTCGTAGTTCCAGATAAAGTTAATCTCGCCTTCTGCGCCAGCCGTATTGTCGAGCGAAATGCCGCCACCGAGCGCGTCGTGCGTGTTGATCGAGGCGCCTGCCCCCACTTCCCAAGTCACGTCGAGATCGATCTCGCTTGAATCGTAGGCTCCAAACCACATCTGGCCTTCGTTGTCGAGCGAACCCTGGTCGAGCACTTCGAGTCGAATCACTTGCCCGGGTTGGCTTCTCCACGAACCGAAGATGAACGCGCCGCCGTTCTTGTTGGGGTCGGTGTGCGTTCGCAGCAGTTGGGAACCCGCGCCGGTGACCCTCAATAGCGCGGCATCGTGTTGCGACCACCGGGCATCCGGAGTCGTGGTCGATCGAATTTCGAACGTAGCTCCTCCGCTGATCGTGAGCGAACCCTCCTTCTCGCCGTTGGCATTCATACTGAAATCGGCCACTGGGTTGGCGTCAGAGTCGAACAACACATTGGTCGCGCCAGCCGAACCATCGATGACAATGTTGGCGCGGGCGATATTGTCGTTTGAATCCCAACCGGTAGTGCTGCCAAAAGTGGTCTGGGCGTTCTGAGGATCTGTGCCGATCCCATCCGACCAGTGGGCACTGGTTCTCCAAGAGCCCGAGACGCCCGAGGTCCAGACCACCGGGTCAGGATCGGGCAGGGGAGGGGGTTGGCTGCCAAAAAGCCGCTGCCAGCTGAGAAAGTCGAGTCCGTCGGAATCGCCGTCGGCATCGGCGTCCGCACCGGAACTCTCACCGAAGGCGTTTTCCCAATCGGCGAAGTTGTCGGCATCGACGTCGCCATCAAGATCGAAATCCGCATCGTAGAAGTTGGGCTCAAGCCGGAAGACCTCGCCGCCCACGTAGTCGACCACATAGAGGTTGCCCTCATAGTCTTCTCCGAAAGAAGAAATGAAACCAATCGAGCCCGCATCGGGCACGATTCGAGATTTCCAGTCGATGTAGCTCGATCCTGTTTGAGTGCCGTCAAAATCGAGCGGATCGGCAGTGCCATCGAATTCGATCGACCAGATGTGCTGCGATACGAAATCGGCAAAGAAGTAGTTACTTTGCATCGCATTGTTGGGGCCGCGATAGACGTAACCGCCGATCGTGGAGTTGCCCTGATTGTGCCCCAAGGCGGTTGCCGAGCCGATCGTGCCCGTCTTGTTGGTGTGAAGATACTCATAGATCGGGTCAATCGCACCCGGCGGTTTGGGGCCGCCAACGCCGCCTGTTGGGGTCGCGATGGTCCCCTCGCGCAAGGGCCAGCCATAGTTCTGGCCGCCTGCCGCCCCGGCGTGCTGAAAATTGATTAATTCGAGTGTGTCTTGACTGGTGTCACCGATATAGAAGTCGCCCGTCAAGCGATCGAAGCTGGCCCGCCAGGGGTTCCGCAGACCGATCGACCAGAGTTCCTCGCGTACCCCGCCCCCTTCGCCCACAAACGGGTTGGATGCAGGAATGGCATAGTTGCGGTTCGGATCGGTGGGGAAATCGTCCGCCAGCCCATCGGCTCCGACATCAATACGGACGACCGAACCGTTCAGCGTAGTCTTGTTCTGAGCGTTGCCAAAACCATCGTGCTGCGAGCCGCCGTCGCCACTCGTGTGGTAGAGCATGCCGTCGGGGCCAAAACCTATCCAATTGCCGTTGTGGCAATCGTGAGGTTGGGAGTAGGTCAGAATGGTCTGGGCGTTGCCCGTCGAAGCAGTATCGGGGCTGGTCGCCTGGTAGCGAACGATGTCGGTATGGCCGATGTATGACTCGGTAAGGTAAAAGAACCCGTTGTTCTGATAATCGGGATGGAAAGCCAGACCTAACAGACCTTGTTCTTCGCTGGCGTTGTCGAGCCCTGGTACCGTCAAGAACGGCGTCACGTTGAGAGTGCCGGTCGTGAGATCGAGGATTTGAATGCGTCCGGTATCGCTGTCAGCACCGGTTCGTTGCTCGACGATAAACAACCGCGTGGGATCGCCCGGAGCATACGTGGCAAAGACCGGGATCTCTAGACCTGTCGCAACTCGCTCGGCTGGAATATTCTGAGCGTTTACAGCACTTCCTATTCCAATCAGCAACGCCAAGCTGAGCGATCGAGATAGGAGGCTAAGGCGTGACATTGCCTTTGCTGAGGTCCAACTCTTCGAATTACTCATGGCACTTCTCCCCCCACTAGGCCCAATGAATGTTGTGAGCCATTGGTCCGCACAGCACTAACAGCAAAGACAAGCCTGCTCAGAATGAAGCACAGCGCATCTGTGACATTCTATCGCCTCAGAGGCAAGACGCAAATTTCTTAGCCCTGGGTCGACACCAACGCAACGGTTACGAAGCGCCCGTCAATTCTTACTGGCGAGGTGCTGGCGAAGCCGAAGCAGTTGATCGATTGAAGTCATCAATCGCGCGCTAAGCGCCGCCAAAATCTGGTTGGGCTGCATCACATTCAGATCGCACTGATAGCTGCGGGGCGGGCCCCCATGAATACGGCAGCATGGTGCATAGCTACGCACTTCTCCCCTTCGACGGGGCCCTTACTTGGGGCCTATGCACAGGAACGGCGACTTGGCATCGCGCTGTTCCCAGAAACGATACTGTTAGAGTCATCCGCAGCTAATCGCAGCAGGCCGATACGTACCTTAACCTACCGCAACACAACAGTGACCACCGCTCAAGCAGGCTGCGCGTGCTTCTTCAAATACTCGCCGTGAATCCACTCGTAGGTCTTTTCCATCCCGTCGCGCAGCTTAATCCCGGGAGCCCAGTTGAGGTACTTCTTGATCAGCGTGTTGTCGCTATTGCGGCCATTTACTCCCTTGGGAGCCGAGAGATTGTGATTATGCTCCAACTTCACGCCGGCGATCTCTTCTACCATCTCGACCAGACCGTTAATCGTAATCAATTCGTCGGAACCCAAATTGACGGGTTCGGCAATGTCATTCTCGATAAACTTGCGAATGCCGGTCACGACGTCGTCGACATACATGAAGCTACGGGTTTGCTTGCCATCGCCCCAAATCTCGATTTCCTTCGCGCCAGTCTCTTTCGCGTGAATCACTTTTCGGCAAATGGCCGCAGGCGCTTTTTCCCTGCCGCCATCCCAGGTTCCAAACGGGCCATAGACATTGTGAAACCGGGCGACCGTGGTATGGAGCCCAAAATCTTCGCGGAAGTGTCGGCACATGCGCTCTGAGAAAAGCTTTTCCCAACCGTAGCCGTCCTCGGGCAGCGCGGGATAAGCGTCTTCTTCTTTTAGCGGAATAACATCTTCGCACACCTGCTTGTCGCCGTTGTACACGCATGCCGAGCTGGCATAGAAGAAGCGGCCCACTTTCTTTTCAATTGCGGATTGCAGCAAGTGCGTGTTGATCAAGACCGACAGCATACACAGGGCCTTGTTGTTCTCGATAAAGCCCATGCCGCCCATATCGGCGGCCAGATTGTAAACATCGTCGACGCTCTCGCAAGCTGCCTGGCAAGCGTCAAGGTACTTAAGATCGGCAACGACGTTTTCTACATCGTCGAACACCTGATACCACTGGTCGGTAGGCTTGACGTCGACACAGCGAACCTTAAAACCCTCAGAACGAAGCTGGGCCGTCAGATGACCTCCGATAAACCCACCCCCGCCGGCTACAAGTACTTTTTTATCGCTCATTTGATTTCCAGAATGGTCTCTATTTCGCTGTGTTAGAATTGGCAATGCCCGATCGAAGACAAACCTTCAGTTTAATGCAAAAAACCTGGAGAGGCAAACGGACCTGGGAGCACAGATGCTCGCAGGCTTCACTTGCTTGCAACCCAAATTCCGCCTCGACCGCTACCACTGTACGACGTCGCAAAACCGTGCAGATAAGGCCTTCATGCTTAGTTCGCGGCGTATTCCGTCGCGCGCCCGCTGGCCCATTTCAGTCAGGGCCTGCTGATCGGTCGACGCTATTCTTCCGATCAGTTCCCTTGCGCCGTCGACATTGCCATGGTCGACCTGCCAGCCGAACTCATACTCCGCCAGCAATTCTCCGACATGAGACTCCATGGGCCCCAACAGCAGTACAGGCCGGGCAACCGTCATCGCTCCGTACACCTTACACGGATGAACGATTCCTACCATCTCGTCCCCCATGGCGACCAGATGGACGTCTCCGGCAGAAAGCGAGAACTTGATCTTGTCCAAGGGCTGATACGGGAGTGTGATTACGTTTCTTAACTTCTCACGTTCAACAAAAGCATCGATTTGTCGTTTGCCGTTTCCACCACCAATAAATAGAAACACCACTCGCTCGTCGCCTTCCATCTGCTTTGCGGCTTCCAAGATTGTCGTGATCGGGTGAGCTGGACTGATGTTTCCGGAATACATGATGACGAACTTTCCTTCCAGGCCGTGCTCCTTGCGGAAGGGATTCTCTTGATGAGCCACTGGTTCGAGATGACTCTCGTGCGGCCAAGGGGGCATGACTGCCATCCGATCGCCTACCGGCTCCTTGGCCTCGAGCCGGGCTGCCATAAAGCGATCGAGCGCTACCACTCCCCGAGCTCTGCGCAAGATTGCTCGATTGATTACTTCAAACACGCGAACGACAAGCGAACCTTGGCTTGTCTGCCCCATCGCGACCACCTGATCGGGGTTGATGTCCATCGCCCAGAAGGTGATCGGCACACGTCGAAAAAAGCTGATGAACACAGCGGCCATAGAAGCCATCGGGGGAGAAGTGCTGACGAGAATCCGATCGAGCTTTCGCGTGAATAGTCCACGCAACATCACTTGCAACAAAAACAACGTTTGGGCAAGCAAACGGATCTTGATTGATTTTTTGCCAAAACTCGAACAAGGCAAGCGGCGAATCGTCACCCCGTCGAGAGTCTCGCGCTTTGGGTACTTATTGCTAGGATCGTCGTAACCCCGCGAAGCGGTATAGACAATGACTCGATATCCGCGGCGAACCAACTCGGCTGCTGCGTCGTGCATGTGCTGCCCGACGCTGGCAGGGTCTGGCACATAAACCTGAGAAATAACAAGCAAGGCAGGATCGGATCGCATCGGTTTGAGAGCAGCCTTTCAGAATCTTTTGTTTACACGGCACGCACGGTCGACCAATGTAGGGAATAAGTGTCGTACGACTGCAATTGAGCAACCCTAGGCAAGCTTTATTTTAGTCCAGCGGCTGAGGAGATAACCTAGGGTTTCTAAGCAAGCACGAAGAACCAGAGAGGGCTCAGCAGAGGAACTAAACTCGGGTCAATCGCTGCCTACCGAAGCCGTCGATCGTCCCGAGTATCGCCAAACTATTCATATGCCCCCGTGGACACTGAAACTCTCTCCACTATAGCTAGCGAGTCAAATGAAGTCGATTCTGAAACAACAGAGCAGCAGCCACCAACGCGCCCCGCAGCTGAGTTCTATGCGACCGCGGCACACTACGAACCGTCGAGGCAGGAGCAGCGTTGCACAACAGCGTACGTTGACATCTGCCTCAGGGGAGATTAGGTTCGAGCCAGGGGATTCATCGGGGATATTCAGGTAATTCGTAAGTTGAGGATTGGGGAATGCAGCTTGGGGAAATCGGACGTGGCAGCCCTGTAGAGAGCCAACTCATTGAGGCCTGGGACTGGGTTAATAAAGAGTTTCCTTTTCCCGGCTACATCTCCGCGGATCGGCGAGAATCTTATATTGGCATGGCCTACGCTGCTTGGCGCACCCTCAACGGCAAAGGCAAAGTGCTTGACTTCGGTTGCGGTCCGCTCGATAAGACAGCCATCTTCTCACGGATCGGCCTGGAAGTGGTTGCGTTCGATGACTTTCTCGATGCCTGGCATCGCCAGAATCAGAATCTGGACCTGATTAAGTCATTCGCAAAGAAGGCCAACATCGAACTGCTGGTGGCCGACGAACACCCTTCGGGCCTGGATGCTTTGGGCGAGGGCTATGACATGGTCATGCTTCATCACGTACTTGAGCATCTGAAAGACAGTCCTTGCGCACTACTGAACCTCCTTCTCCGCAAATTGAAAACAGGAGGTTTTCTCTATACAACCGTTCCAAACGCGGTCAACCTTAGAAAGCGAATTGCGGTTGCGAAGGGCAAGACCAACTATTCGACGTACGCTTCGTATTACTGGGCCGAAGACGAGTATCGGGGACATATTCGAGAGTACGTGCGAGACGACCTCGTGCAAATGGCGCAGTTTCTTGGCCTGGAAATTGTCGTTGCCGGCAATTATAATCATTTTTGGAACGCAGTACCCAAGCGAATGCGCTGGGGCGTTAGAGCTCTGTGCAAATTGGTGCCTGGTTTCTGCGATTCATGTTCGCTGATCGCAAGAAAGCCGGAAAACTGGCAGCCCAAGGAAAAGCTCACCGACCAGGAGTTGTACGCGGCAATCGATGCTTCTGTTCCGTTTGACTATGGCAAGGTCCTGGGCAGCAAAAATGCCCAAGACAATTAAGTTGGGCCACTAGCTTCGAATTCCAGTTTCCGGACATTTGGGAACATACTCCTACGCCTCATCATTGGTACTGGTCCTGCCTACGAGGAATGCGTCGCAGATCAGGGCTGCTGGAATCAAGCTGGTTGCACCGCCCCTGGTCGCGGATGCTTCACAATGAGTTCGAGAGTGTCCGTCGAGGGGTGCACGGTTGAAGATCGCAACATTCTGGCCGACTACCCCATTCACAGCAGGCGGCGCTCCTCGGCGATTTCTTGAGCTCGTTGACGGGCTGGTTGAGCGAGGTCACGATGTCACGCTAATCTGTGGTACGGAATACACGGGCCAACAGACGCTGCGTGTTGAGAGAATGGATCTGCCGACTGGTCGACTCTGCTCACTTCGGCAGAGCTTGAATCCGCGCTATCGCCGGCAGATCGCAGCCATTCTGAAGCGCGTGGCCCCTCAAACTGCTTACTGCTTTAAACTCGCCGATGCTGGACTCTTCTGTGGCGAGGCGCGTCGACTGGGCATCCCTACGACTCTCTTTGTTCGCAGCTTTGAACTGAATATCGAAAACAATCCTAATCAACGCATGCTTGGCGCGCCGTTGCTGGGGCCATTACTGCGACAGGGATATGCAGAAGTGTTCCGCTTCTTTGCCCGTATGGCCTTCAATCGCTGCAATTCGATCGTCTTTCAGCACGTAGAGCAACACGACAAGTACGTTGCAAATCGGATGTTACCAAAACACTACGCAGGCAAGATCTCTTATCTACCTAACAACTCGAATCCAAGCTGGGCCTCCGAAATCTCGCCGTACAAGTTTCCAACCGAAAAGGTGGCCGTCATGGCTGCCAGGCTCATTTGGATCAAAGGCTATCGGGTAGTTTTTGATGCGCTTGAGCAAGTTGTACAGAAGGTTCCCGACGCCCGGCTAGTTGTCCTTGGCGACGGGCCTCAGGAAGCAGAGATTAGAGAGGTTGCCGAAAAAAAGAATCTTCCCGTGGAATTCATGGGGCAGGTCAAAGACGTCCATGCGATCGTTGAACGTGCGCGTGTGCTCATCTACGCCAGCTTTCACGAATACGGTTCGCCCAATGTGCTTCTGGAGGGCGCCGTTGCGGGCATGCCTATGCTGGTAGCCGATAGAGGTCGACATACTGTCGGCGATTATCCGGGTGTGTTTCCGACTGAGGATTCCCAAGCTCTTGCTGAGCTCTGGAAGCGTGCGATTACCGACCAATCATTCACCGAAGCCTTGGCCAACGCGAGTTGCCAACTTGCCGACCGCTATCGATTTAATTGGGTCGAAAAGGCAGAAGAACTGATTCGACCTGCTGGCCTATAACCAAGGCGATAGTCCTCGACTACCATTAACAAATGTCGAAACTCACATCCCATAAGCCTGCAACAGTCTCCGAATTGCTGACTGCGATCTTCGAGACTCTCGACCGAGAGTCTTTGCCATATGTCGTGATGCGCAATTACGAGGGATATCCAGAAAGCCTTACTGGCGATGTGGACTTGTCTTTGCGAGCTGAGGACATGCCGGCCGCCCGAGATGCGTTGATCGACTGCGCCCGCTCGGTGGGGTGGGATATCTTTTTTGAAGTCAAGAGACCGTATGTCGCTTATCTCGGGATGTGCTCGTCCCAGTATCCCGAGCGAAGCGTCCTGGTCGTCGAGTTGTTCTGTGGAGGAACCCTGCATTGGAATGCTTTTCTGCCTGCCGAAGACCTTATAGGCGGCAGGCAGCGGCTGCGAGGGTTTTGGATTCCCTCTCCCAACCACGAAACGGTTCTTACGCTGGTGCACCACCTGATGTGGGGCTCCAAAGTGCCTCCGAAATACCGAGAACTCGTCCATAGCCGCGTCTCGGCAGATCCCTTGGGGGTCACGGGCGTTCTGGCTAAGAAGTTCGGCCAAAGCCTGGCCAGGGAACTCGTTCGAAGTGTGGTTGCGCAAGACTGGGAAAGAGTTATTGGCATGGCCAAGCCAATGCGTCAGCGGCTCATCTCTAAGACGTTTACATCGAATCCAGCGAAGTGGATGCCGAAAGCGATCCTAACCATCCGGGCGCTTCGTAATCGTGAGCCAGGGATCTCGCTGATCATTCAGGCTCCAAGCAAGGAACTTGGGGCCCCGCTGCTGAAAGGTATGTTTGAACTGGCCGATGAATGGCACTTGTTCAATCCTTGTTTTCGAAAAAGCTATTCCTGCGATACTCTCGACGAAGCAGAGGCCCAGTTGAGAAACCAAAAGAACTGCCAAGGTGTAGCTGCGGGAGGCCTGCTATTAATCGGCTTGTTTGACGATTGCCAGACTAAGGATTCTCAGCTTGTGCTTCGGGTCGATCGAGAATGTTTTCGGCTCGGGGCGCGTTCGGTTACCCACGCCGGATCACAAGAACTTGGCGATCATGCGTCGGCCCACCTGGCTTGGGAACTTGTGCTCACAACTTGTGCCGAACTGCGGAACAGTACCCAGAAGTAGATAACCGTATGATTATTTCTATGTCAGGCATTGATTGCGCAGGCAAGGGCACTCAGATCGATTTGCTTCTCCAGCACTTCTCCGAGTTAGGTATTCCGAGCGTCACAATGTGGCATCGTCCCGGTTATTCCGATTTTCTTATCCGACTCAAGGACCGCGTGAGAAAGCTCAAGCCAGGCTCTTTGCCGAGCGGTCCTGAATCGAAAGAACGTACGAAAGCTTTCACAAAAAAAAGAGTTCAGTATTCATGGACTCTCATGGCATTGTTCGACACCTTGGTTGCCTATGCCTGCCGAGTCCGGAAACTAGAGCGATCTGGAAAAGTCGTTATCTGCGATCGCTACCTCATCGATTCCTTCCTTGACTTGGAATTGCGGTTCCCTCAGCTGAAAGTCGAGAAATGGGCAGTTTCACGAATGATCAAGCGATTGTGCCCGAAGCCCGACGCAGAGTTCCTGCTGATGATCGAATGGGATGAAATGCTCAGGCGCATGGAGATCAAGCAAGAGCCTTTTCCTGACTCAGTTGATATTCGACGTCAACGGTTTGATAGGTATCTTGAACTCAGCAAATGTCCTCAAATCATCCCGATCAACGGCGACTCTACTCCAGCCGAGATTCACGAACAGATCCTCTGCCATCTGCGAGCCACCGATGCGTATCTCCGAATTACGAGCGCTTGAACCTTACGACGAGACTCTTCGGGCCACGCTGGAAGAAGGGTGGTCAGGGGTATTGCAACGCCCCTTCCGATTGACCTCTGGAAAAGGCGACCAGGTTTGGCACGAATCCCAGCTGTTATCCGTCTGCTTCACGCCCGATGTGCATAAGGATGTTCGGCTCTATGTGCGGAATCTCATGCGGTACACCCAGGTGCCGTGGCGAATGCTTCCTCAATGGGTGCTGGGCACCACCTTGAGTAGTCAGGCGGGAGTTCATTTTCTGTCGAAACCGACCTTCAGCGTCAGTCCTGCCATCCCCAATGCCGAGCACCAGTTTATCCTCCCCGGAAACCGTCGCCACCGTGTCTTCGATTTAGCCGGCAATCGTGCCTGGTCCTTTCTGAAGCCCAATGCAACGACTCGGTGCATGCAGGTCGAAATTGATATTCGAGCCAACGGCAAGCAGGGGCCTTTTCCTCCCATCTCATGCTACGACAAGGATCTGCGCTGGTTTGAAGAGCCGTTGTTAAAAGGTTTTTCTCTCGCTCGGATCCCTTTTGGACGTGGCAAGGAAGATTATGAGCGCGAAGCATTCGATAAACTGAACGGCTGGCTCGATTCTTCTTTGCAGACCGTATCGGCGGAAGACTACGTCGAGGAATTGATTCAATCCGTCCGCGAACAGCTAGAAGCCGCCTCGTGCCAAGAGGTATCTAGCGATTGCATCCAGGCACTCTCCAGCACGCTCTTCAATGCAAACAAGTTTCCCGATATCCAGCTCGCCCAAAGTCACGGCGATTTCCATGGGGCCAACATCCTGGTATTGCAGGACTCGCGCGAGCTCATTTTGACCGACTGGGAGTATTCTGCGCGCCGCTCGCGCTATTTTGATGGGCTCGGCTACATCCTTAAGGCGCGCTGGCCCACTGGCTTAGGAAGGCGGGTCGCCGACTTCATCGACCAGGGCTCACCCAAGCACTCATACCGAACGCTGCTTCCTGGAAGCGCCTCGAAAGCTTGGCGCCGTTGGGCTTCTGCCCTGTTTCTGCTGGAAGAGCTCAAGTGGTCCACTGACAAGAGCAATCTAACCTACCCCAGCGAACTCACGACAAAGACCAAGCTGTTTCTGGAAGAAATCCAGGCCGCGATTGCTGAAGGTGCATTTAAGGTCAAACCGCGACCAAGCACGCAACCCAAACGTACAGAAGTCCTTCAGGCTCCGAAGCAGATTATCCCCGAGAACGAATACAAACGCCATGCATCATCCGATCTCCAAGGCTATGTCTTCACCTGGAAAGGAGACATTTATCGGGCCATCTATCCGGCTGCCGGCGAGGCCATCTCGGAGCTGTTTGAGTGCGGGCTAATACAAGAACTAGTTGACCAGGGTCTTTTTCCCGGCACTGAAGTTACCAACTATGAGACCCGGGATTGTCCAATGGTACTGAGGCACGAGATCATCCCGGTAGCCACGTTGCCTTCGGAATGGTCGTTTTCGATGCTTCGCGATGCAGCGATTGCGGTACTTCGAGTCAATCAAATAGCCAAGCGATACGGATATCAAACTATCGATGCCCATGGCTTTAACGTCATGTTTTATCGAGGCCGGCCCCTCTTTGTCGACCTCGGCAGCTTTATTCGCATCGAGAACGACTTCCACTGTTCCAAGCCGGGATGGAGGCCCTACGGAGAATTCATGCGCTTCTTCTATGGTCCGTTGAAATTGTGGAGCACCGGCGAGTCGTACTTTGCTCGACATGCCCTGCACGGGATACAGATGCCGATGACAAGCTACTGGCGATTTCGGCACTTTCTCCTTCGGCTCATACCGCTTTCGATACTCAATCGGTTTGAGTTTTACTACTACAAATACAAGACGCTCAACACGGTTCCCATGGAAGAATTCCTTCAAATGGCTTCTTCCAGCAGCTTCCAGAAATGGGGGGCGCGCCTAGTCCTATGGCTTTCTAGAAAGAAGCTGCTTTGGTTTTCCTCGGTGAACCTGGAAAAACTGGAAAGAAAAACTGCCCGAATCAAGAAACCCCGCGTACCGACAAAGTGGGCCCATTATCACAGTGATACGAAGATAGGCAAACGATTTGAGTACATCACCAACTTCATCAAGGAACGAGACATCAAGACCGTGCTCGACATGGCCGGAAATGCAGGGTTCTTGTCGCGCAATATTGTTCAGAACTCCGCAGTCGAGCATGTCATCTGCGCCGACTATGACGAAAACGCGATTGACTCGCTCTATTGCCGGCAGAAAGAAGAGAATCTGGCCATCTATCCGGTGGTACTCGATTTCTCGATTTCCGTCTCCGATTCAAAGCTGAAAGATGTCCTGCAGCGCTTCAAGTCCGACGCGGTTCTCGCCTTGGCCTTGACACATCACCTGATTCTGACCCAGGGGCTAACTGTGGACTTTATTCTCAATCGCCTGAAGGGTTTTGGCAAAAAGTATGTCCTGGTCGAATTCATGCCTCTCGGGCACTATAGCTCTGTTCATAAAATGACCCCAGAAATTCCTAGCTGGTATACCTTGGAGTGGTTTCGAAAGCATTTCCTGAACCATTTCAAGCTGCTTCATGAACAAGAACTGGATCTCAATCGTGTGCTATTCGTCGGTGAAATCCAAATGCAGACCGAAGACGATGGCTAGCCATGGCTCCTTGAAGACGCTTTGCGTCGAATACTCCTTCCTGATTTACCTAACTCCCAATGCAGCAACGCATATTACTAGTCGGACCCCGCGTTCGTCACGTCCATACCGGCGTGGCTGTCGCTTTTGAACTCCTTATCAGCGGCCTTGCAGCGGCAGGCATTGACGCGTCCATCGTCGACACGCAATGGGGAGGCTCGGTACGCAATTCCGGCAGGTTTAATCTTAAGCGCATGTTCATTGTAGGAGTATGCGTAGTCCATGCCTGGTGGAAAACTCTCAATTGCCAGACCCTCTATATGCCGATTTCGACGTCCCGCCTGGGATTCATCCGCGATTCGATGATCATTCGCTTTGCGGCACTACTCAAACGCCGCATCGTGGTGCACCTGCATGGCAGCGGGCTTAAGCCCTTGTATGAGAACTCCTCTGAACGCGCAAGAAAATTGATGCGCCAAACGCTGACACATGTGGACTGCTATGTGGTTCTTGGCGAATTGCTGCGAGATCAGTTTTCTTTCGTGCCTGGCTGGGAAGACAAAACAAGGGTCGTTTTGAACGGCACTCCGATCGATGAAAAGGCAATAGCGGATCTCTCCCAGAAGTCTCCGCCAGCCAATGGCGAACCCTGGCGTTTTTTGTATCTCTCGAACCTAATGCTCACTAAGGGTTACCTCGAATTGGTGGAGGCCTGCCACATCCTCCTGCAGCAGGGTTATTCAAACTTTCAGTGCAACCTCTGCGGGGAGTTTCTGGGCATCGTTGCCGAAAACGACTCGGTCTCAGTCGAAGATCGCGAGACGGAGTTTTTGCAACGGATCAAAGCACCGCCCTTGTCCGATCATGTGCATTACCACGGTACCGTCTCTGGATCGCAGAAGGACGCATTCCTGCGCGAAGCCCATGCCCTGGTTCTACCCACTTACTATCCGTGGGAAGGGCAACCGCTTTCGATCAACGAAGCCCTGGCCTGGGCAACGCCCGTAGTATCAACTCGCCATCGGGGCATCCCCGAACAGGTACTCGACGGAGAAAACGGTTACTTCGTAGAACCTGGCAATGCCGAATCGCTCGCCGCTTGCCTGAAAAGCTTTCTCGACGACAAGGTACCTTACGAGGCATTCAGCAGGAACGCCCGCAAACACTTTGAAAACAATTTCACCAATGCTCAGCACTTGGCAAAACTGATTCCATTGCTTGTCGATTGACTTGCCGCGGCCAGGAGCGGACGACGACTAGGCAAGAGAATCCAAAAGAATCCACAAATCAGTAGGACGCACGTACCTGGCTCAGGGACACTTGCCGCCAAGAGCGGCAGACTGGTTCTTCCGAATTGTGCTTCCCATGCGCCCAGGTCAAAACTGTCGACGGCCCCATTGTGACTCGCGTCGCCTTGTGCGTGCTCTGCCCCGCCAACCACTCCGTAGCCTCGTTGCCACTGCAGAAAGTCCCTGCCGTCGATCCGGTTGTCGCCATCAAAATCGGAATCGAACGATGTGCCGGCTGCTTGGCCAAACTGCGATTCCCAAAGTTGAAAATCATACTTTCCGACGTTTCCATCCCGGTTGGCATCTCCAATGAAAAGGTTTGCGCGGCCTACGGCTCCAGCGTTCCGCTGCCAACGCAGAAAGTCCATGCCATCTACATTGTTGTCGATATCGAAGTTCGAATTGGAAAGCTCGACTGGCACTCCCCCGAATTGAGTGCCCCAGGCGGCCAGGTCATCGCTGTCGACAACCGTATCGTAATTCGCATCGCCAGCAGACTGAGACATTGGGCCGATAGGACCATACCCCCTCTGCCATCCCAAGAAGTCTATGCCGTCAATGTCACCATCCGCATCAAAATCGGAATCGAGAGGATCGTCGGGCAAGGGTGTGCCCAGCACTCCGCCGAAATAGTGGCTCGGGATAGGAACGCCAAAGTGGCCCAGCACGGTCGGCGCCACATCAGCATGCGAAACACCCTGTAGGACCGCCGGCGCGAGCGCGCCTTGAGTGATGTTCTTGCTGGAAATGATCAGCGGAATCAAGCGTTCGGCGTCCGAATGCCCGCCATGCCCGCCCTCGGCCTTCTGACCATGGTCCGACGTGACGATCACTTGCCAATCCTCATACGCAAAATGGGGGCGATTTGACACTGCATCAAGTATTTGCCCGATGAGACTATCCGTGTACGTAATCGAATCGCCGTAACCGACGCCACCTGACCCAAAGAGGTGCCCACTTGTGTCCACACTGGTGAGTTGCACGAAAACCGCGGCTGGAACACCGTCTACAAGCGAACCGATATGGGCCACTGTAGTGGACGTGACGCTCAGATCACCGCCGGGGTTGCTACGAAAATCCAACTGAGAGTTGGCATCATTCGCCGTTGCCAGTATATGCTCGTGAATCTTCGACCAGGCGACAATTGTGGCCGAATGGATTCCTGCGACGCTCTCTTCGAGCGTCTCGAGATAGGTTGGATTGTTTTCAAAATCAGGATTGAAAAAGTTGGAGTCAGGCACTCGATGTCGGTTGGCCCACACTCCCGTAAGTACGGTCGACCAGCCGGGCCCACTGAGAGTCGCTTGCTGAGTGGCCTCGCCGACAACTCCGCCTGCAAATGCTTGATCCGAATAGGAGCCATTGTAATTAGGCTGCCAGGCGCCCCCGATCAAACGGTCCATGTTCGGCGTGCTGACTGCCGAGAAGCCGTATTCTCCAAACCCCATCCCGTCGATGCCGATGACCAACGACATCGGCTGCCCACGCAGGGAGGTCCCCCCCTGGATTACAACTAACAAGCAAAGCCAGCCAAAGAATGAACGATTCACAAACTTCGAAATACCTTTACTTGGACAATGCTTGATCAACCGTCGTTTGGAACTCTATTGACCCCTGCGCGGCAATTGAGCCACCGCCACTATCGGTATTCGGCAGGAGGTAGCGAGTAGTGGCGGTGGCACGGGTCCATTAATTGCGCAGGGGTCAATAATACACGTTGCTGAGCCGCGCCCCTCCGATACATAGTCTACTCACTTTGGCAGCTAGTTGGGAAATAAGTTCCCTCAGAATCGCTTGGCACGCTAGTTCCGGCCGACCCAACCCGGCTAACATACGAACAGGGCGGTAGAGACCCCGAGGAGGTTGCCCCCGAAGCGGCAGGCTTTTTCACAGAGCCAATCTGGATATGGCGGTCAGAATTGATGGCCTGCCATCGGGTAGTAGCGGTACACCTGCATGGTGTTGAGCGATTGCTGCTCTTGCTGACGAATGCTGATAACGGCCGCCAGGAATATCCAAAAGATGCCCGTTCCCAGGCTATCGTGGGCCATGTTGTGGAGAAAGAAGCCCACCATGGCAAATCGAAAGGCGTCGAAATAATGTGCTGTGTTCGGTGGCACATTGACATTCACGAATAGCAACTTGAACGCGCTAATCGAGAACGGTATCACCCACAGCAGAGTAATCGCTCCGCCAGCCCAAAGCAAGCTTGTAAAGCTATTATGGGCATTCATGTAACCTCGTTCGGGGTTGTAGACGTTCCCCAACCCATTCCCCACAGGATTGCTGGCGATACTTTTGAACGCCGATTCCAGGTTCTGCCAACGAACCGAGTCGCTACTACTCTGAGAGTCGGAATAGTGATCGCTAGACTCTGGGAACAAGAATGGGAGTTTTCGCTTGTAGACCTCAACGTGATCTGGGAAATACGTGAATGCGACTACGAGAATTCCCATCCCCAAGACGGTGCTGACGGAAATAACCTTCAAGCGTTTGTTAAATGAGATGGACTTGGTGAATAGCAAATATGCCCCTACGCCAGCGATAATGGACAAGACACCCGATCGGTTGTGCGACAGCAGAATTGCCAAAATGCCGCACACGCCGGCAGCGCCGTAGATTGACTTTCCGAGCCAACCACGAGTTGTTAGCGCCATGATCAGCGACATGGCTGCAGACAATGAGAAAAAGGCTGCCATGGCGGTTCGTCTTGGAAAAAAACCGCCCGCCTGCATGACATAGCTGCCCGATCCTTCTTCCATGAAGTCGCCTGCAACAAACTCATTGCATCTGGGGACGTTAACCCAGCCCTTGTAATCAATAATGGTCAGTCCACTCGAGATCAGCAAACCAATTGCCACGGAGAGCGTAATAGCTCGAAGCCGCTTTTCTGTACAACCCCACGAGCAGACCGCCGCTGCCATCGCGAGATACAGAATCAACTGGGCAAGACGATAATAGGCCGCCAGATAACCGGTGGGCGATAAATAAGAACTGAGTACAAACCAGCCGAACAGCACGGCCAACCAAGAAAAGACCGTCGACTGGCGAATCTGCCCAGGAATCTTATTGACACCCAAAAGCAGGATAAGCAAAGCCAGCAAAGTCGATACACCGAGGGCAATCTCGCTGGAGCCGTATCGAAAAAGGGTGCCAAACTGGACCACGAAACAGTAGGCCGCCAGCACGAGTGTAAGGAACTTATCCATCGAGCAGTCACCTTCGCGAGATACTCCCCGCGACAGCAAAAATCAATCACAAACTGATGAGACCCCGAGCCGGCAAGCTGCCGCTCGCCACCCTACTCAGTATAGGTTCTAGGACCGTTTTCAAGGCGATCAAGCGACAGGCAATCGATCCCCCGATAACTACCCAACAGGGTTGTAAGGGTTTTTCCTATTCTACCAAAACCACATCCTCTCCTGGAAACGCTTTCCTCACCTTCTGCACAAATCAGATATCATAAAACTTATGCCATAATGCCAGATTCAACAATCGATAGAGCAGGATTCCTCGATTACGGGTCCCACTGATGTGCTCGTCCATATAGCGGCTCACGACTTGCTCGTCGAAAATGCCACTCTGCGTCGAACTGGGGTCGGACAGTACCGAACGCATATAGTCGGCCAAAGGCCCCTTGAGCCAGTCCGACTCCGGGACGCCAAAGCCCAACTTCCTGCCGTCCAGAACCCGATCAGGAGTGATCCCGCGCATCGCGCGGCGGAAGATCCACTTTTTCTCACCGTGCAAACACTTCCATTTCACAGGCAATCCCATCGCATAGGTCGTGAGTTCTGCGTCGAGAAACGGTACTCGCACTTCGATGCCGTGTGCCATGGTCGATTTGTCAACTTTTTCAAGATACTGATCAGGCAGACTGACAGCGCAATCCGAACGCAATAGCCGCTCAGAGGGATCGAGATGCTCAAACTGTGCGGCAAGTTCATAGTAACGCGAAAAAGGGTCCGAATCTCTCACCTGCAGCCGAGCGTTCTGAGACAGCACGTTCGTCGGAGGCTCCTCCATTGAGTTGTGCCGTGCCAGCATCATTGCCATTCTGCGGGCTCCCCCCGACTCGCGGGCGATTCGAATCAGCCGCCTCAGCCTATACCACCTGTCGTCGCGTGGCATTAACTGGGTAATCGGCGAAGCCAGCAGCGCTACCATCCGCCAAAACAGCGGATGCTCTACCATTGTATATCTCCAGGGATAACCGGCAAATATTTCGTCGCCGCCGTCTCCCTGCAGTACTACCTTGACTGAGCCTTTCAACTGCTCGCAAAGCAGGTACAAAGGAATGTTCGCCGCGTCGGCGAACGGCTCGTCGTGGCATCGTACCAGCGTTTCGATCGTACTCGAGATACCTTTGCCGGCCACGTGCAACTCGTGATGCTCTGTTCCGCAAAGCTCTGCAACAGACCGTGCCAGCGGCAACTCGCTCACTCCACGATCAAAGTCGAACCCCACAGAAAACGTCTTGAGCGCCTTGCCGTAGTGCCTGCTAGCCAGCGCAGTTATCGAGCCCGAGTCGATGCCGCCGCTAAGAAAGACTCCCACCGGTACATCGCTGACAAGATGCCTCTGAACTGCCTGATCAAAGAGCGTGCGGACTTGATCCGTCGCGGTTTCCAGGTCGTCGGTTACCGCCTCAGGATCTGCAAGCGTCCAATATGCTTTTTCCTCCTGAATTCCTGCACGGGTAACAAGCATGAAGTGTCCAGGCTTCAGCTTGCGGATTCCCTCATACATCGTCCGCGGAGCCAGCGTATAGCCGTGGTACAGGTATTCGTGCAAACATACCCAATCGATTCGTCGCTCAAGCTTATTTGCAGCGAGTATCGCTTTGATTTCCGATCCGAAAACCAGGGAGTCCTCGACGATGGCATAGTTCAGCGGTTTTATCCCAAAACGGTCTCGAGCCAGGCAAAGCGTCTGACTATTCCGGTCCCAAACTGCAACCGCAAACATGCCATTGAGCTTTAAGAAAGCATCGGTTCCCCATTGCTGATACGCCTTCAACAACACTTCCGTGTCGGATCGTCCTCGAAAGGCGACGCCCAAGCTCTCCAGCTGCCTTTTGAGATCCTGAAAGTTGTAGATTTCTCCGTTGAAGACGATGGCAAGACAGCCATCGTCAGAGAACATGGGCTGATGTCCTGCCGCCGAAAGATCAATAATACTCAGTCGCGTCTGCCCCAGGCCTACCGAATCCATTACCTCCACGCCCAAATCATCGGGCCCCCTATGCCTGAGGGTTTCGGTCATTGCCTTTACAACCTGTGGCGAAACAGGTTCTTGGCCGAACGAATAGAGACCACATATGCCGCACATAGGTCGTTGACTCTAGATTACTCGTAATTGGAAAATGCAATTTTCATCAAGCAGTTTCTGGCTTCGCTACTGACAAAGGAAAAGCGACCTACCTACCTTACTGCGAGCGTCGTTTCAAAACTCTATGCAAATTGCACACGCCCCTGGTGAGACTGGATGAGAAACACCTTCTCTGGCAACGGGCTCCTTAGCAAGGGCGAGCAATGACTACGAAGTGGCTTGCAAGCCATGGGACCAGATTCCAGCGGGCCAACGCGTTCTCAGCTCGAGTCGCCAGTCCGGGGAAGCGCAGCGTGACCCTGCGATAGAACAGGTACGCGTAGCCGCGCACCTTGGTTACTTCGAAGCCATGGGCTTCGATCAGCCGACGGGCTTTGCGGGTACTCGCCACAGGACGAGGGCTGCCCACCAGTCGGCTTCCGATCGCATGGTAGACTCCCGTCGGACTAAAAGGATTGAGATGAAAGTTCACCACCAGCGTCCCGTCCTCAGCAATTCGCTGTCGGATCGCGTCAAGTGCTTCGTGCTGAAGTTCCCGTTGAGCGTTCAGAAAAAATCGAAACGAGGTAACGAAATCAAACGGCCCCGCGGCAACCGCGCTGTTGCGCGTAATATCCGCTTCAATGATCTCGGCACTTGGGCAACGTTCACGAGCAACCGAAAGCATCGCTGTCGAAACGTCTACGCCGATGCACTTCTCAACCTTTGGCGCAACCCAGGAAAGGACCCGACCCGTGCCACAAGCAAAGTCCAAGCTCATCTTTGGGACACTGGAACGCGAGTCGAAAGCATCTTCCAGAATCTGTTGTTCGATTTGCCAAAAGAGGTACTCAGGTGTGCCAGGAGTCCAAAACTTCTGGTCGTACTCTCCTGGTTTATCAATGCTCTTGTGGCTTTCCCGATAGTCATCCATTGTCGATCCCCGCTAGCAGTTCTCGATTAAACCGCCAAGTGTTTATGAGAGTTTTCAAAAAGTGGAGGCTACGCGCAGGCTGTCGACTGCTAGCCAGCACGCACTTGTGGTAAAGATAGTGTTCCTGCATGGCTGATTGAAGTGAGCTGTTGGTAACACTTGCGCGAATTTGAGCGCTGGAAGACGCAAGATAGCTAGCCACAAATGCCCTCAACGATGCTACGGGAAAGCGCAAATCCCACCAGCGAGGCAAAAACCAAGGGGCCAGAAAGCTCGCGAGATCTACCACCGGAGAGGAGCACGTAAACATCTCGTCCCCCCATGGTCGAACGCCCCAATCAAAGACAACCAACTGATCTCCTGAAATGGCAAGATTCCCAGGTTGAAAATCGCCATGGATATAGACCAGCGAATCACATCCTTCGTCAACCTTCCGCACAATCGTCAACTCGCTCGGCAAACGAAGCTCTTGGTGAATGAAAGACAAGAGGGAGCCTACGTCTTCAAACCGACGGCAGGGCATATCTGGGCGGAGCGGCTGAGGGTCCTTAATTCGTTCGAAAACCAGTTCGCCTTTCACTTCATCCGCTTCAAGTAGTCGAGGCGTACTCATTGTAGGGCAAGCCTCGAGCGCCCGTTCCATACAAAGGGCCTTGGCTACCTCGATACGAAATCGCAGTGCCCCTTCTGAGACATCAATTCTTTTGACAAAGGGCGCTTCCGTCATGCCGCCCCCTTACCGGTTAAACCTAATCGTCTGTCCTGGCCGCACGTCCTAATCCCCACCTTGGGCAGGGCAAGGCTCGAGTGGATACCTTCTCGAAACGAGACCTCCAAGAACTCGAAAAGGGGCATAATACGAGCCAATCTCTCAAGACAGCATGTAGCTTCAAACCAGAAATCATCACCTGCGAAAGTACGAACTCGAAATCTGGAGAGCCCGGTAACCGTAGGCAGCTTCGCAAACCACCGTGTGCACAAAAAACTCTTCATCGCTCCGGCCTTGCCTACCGATGGTCCCGAGCCGCCTACAGAGCGTGTCTCTCCGGGACCCGGAAAGTAGGAAATAGAAACGTAAAGAGTCTTCCTGGCCCTATTGACCGAATCTTTTAGTCTACCTTGACGGTTACCGACAGACAATTGATTTCATGGCCATTTGCTCCCTTGCCTTGCTGGCCCACTTGGCAATTAGGGCGCTTCAATCGGTGCAACCGCTGCGGCCCTCGTAGTAGTCAATCTCAAGAAGCTTTTTTGTAAGACAATTTCAGGAAGCGACTCTAGCTTGATGCAGGAACTGCTGAACTAATCGCACATCACGAAACCTCGATGGAATCGCTTTCCAAATCGAGTTGAGCATCCACTGCGACTCATCGCCCAGCAAAAGCCCCGGGGCGAATGCAATCAGTGAAGCATAGATTCCGAAGGTCACTAACAGGCTGACTGCCACGACCACTGCATCAATTGCAATGGCATCCCGAGTTAGGTCTGTCGCGTACCAGGTTATTGCCAGCACTGCTATATAGATACTACCTGGCCGAACAAACTGCTTGAGGAAAGTGCCCCATGACATTTGCATCAAGTAGAGGCTTAGCTGAGTCATCATGATGAGGTTGATAAGCGCCGCCACGCCAACGCCAATGGCCACCATGATGAGGTTATAGGAAGATCCGATCCAAACAAAGGCGAGCACCAGGACCAGGTGCATCCAAATCCGCCAGGCACGGCGGTACACAGCGCCAGTGGCCCGAGTCAAACATATATTCAGCTTGTTGACAAAATGAATCACCAAAAGAAAAGCCATGACCTGAAATACGGGCCCAGCCTCCTCCCACTGCGGACCCAAAGCAATCAAGACGACTTCCGTGCTGGCTGTAATCAGTGGAATCGTCAACGGGGAAATGAATGCACCAAATAATACGCAACCCCGACAAAAGGTCCTTCGGACCCATTGCAAGTCGTCCTGGCAACTCGACATGATCGGAAACAGAACCTGATCAATCGTCTGCCCTAAAAAGTTCTCTGGGTGTTGCGCAAGCATGAATGCCTGAGTATATACCCCCAGTGTCGCCGCTCCAAAAACCTTGAACACGACAAACCGATCGGCATTTCTGGCGAGGTAATTCCCGACCTGGGCAATACCATACCCTGGCCCAACCGCCAGCAGGTCCTTACAAACCTGCCAACTTACTCGCTGAAAGCGAAACCTCGGCGCAACCCACCAAAGCAAGAACATCGACAAGAAAGCGCGCGCCAAACTCGCTGACAGAAGACTAAGTGCCCCATAGTTTTGGACGGCCAACACAATGCCCACGATGCCGTAGCCAAGCGTAAAAGCTACCATGTCGATCACTGCAAGTCGCTTGAACCTGAGCTCTCGACTCAACAGCGCCTTCGGAATTGCCGAGCACGCGTTAATGGGGAACAAGAGGACCGATAACTGGAACAGCGGTACGAGCTCTTCCTGGCCGGCATAGAAGGCAAACGTAGAACTCGCCGCGTAAAGCATCGCAGCAAACATGAGCGACATGGCCAGATTGATACCCCAGCCGGCTACGATATGACCATCGCTCAGTTCTTTTCTCTGAATGATCGCGAGCGAAATGCCAAGCCCGGCGATCATGTCGGAAAAGCCAACGACAAGCAGAACAATACCTGCCAGTCCAAACTCGGCGGGGGTAATCCAGCGGGCAAGGACTACCAGAACCAGCAGACGGACAAGCACCAGGAAAACCTGGCTGATTCCCATCCAAAAGACCCCTCGCGAGCCACTGGTCAGCAATTTGTCTGGCATAAACCTGGCTTCAACACAAAAGGGCTCGGTTGGATTCGACTCGTCTCTAGGAGGATCGGCCTGACTCGCGGGTAACTTGTAGGGAGATACTGCTTAAAAGAACACGAGTTGCCTTCACCTCATGGACTTCGTTCCCAGAATAACAGATCACCATCATGCAATTCTCTATGCAAAGTCCCCAGTTGCTATTTGCGAGCAGTCTTCAAGGGCACCCAATCACAATTCTTGCCTTTTGAGAGCACTTAGCCTCGTAGCAGCGATCTTCATTTGCCGGTAGGAATTGACTTCGGGGGCAACTCCCTGGGCCTCGTACGATGCAACTATCAGTCTCATAGGCGCCACGCCCCTGGTTGCCCTGGTAAAGACAGGGCCAATCACCACTTATTTGACCGCAGGTACGGGCGAGGCAGAAGCCATTGAGGATCCCGGGGAGGTCGGCTGGTTCGATCCGGATTTCACGTGCTCACAACTGGCCGCCATTGCCACAATCTCTGCTTCTAACGGTTCTAGCATCTCAATCAGCCGATCGATTGCCTCACAACTCGAGATGCCGGCCTTACGACTTCCTGAAACGATTAGCCGCCCAATAACATGCTCATCGGAAAACAGCGGGATTTCCGTACGCCAACGAGCTCTTCGTTCCGACTTACACGGCCGTCGCCAGGATGCATGATAAGCCTCTTGAACCGCCGCAAGATTGATATCGAGCCGTATGTCAACAAGTTCCATTTCCTCGCCGAATTCGACTAGAGACTGCCAGAGCATATCCCACTCGCGCGTTCCCTGAATCTGAAACGAAACCTCTTGGTTCTCCTTGCGAAGCAACAACGCCATAAGCAGCCACTTGAAACGGCTCAAGAGCATCTTCAGTTCGATATGCCCGAATGCTTGCGTCGCAATCAACATGCAAATGACCGCCAGGACGGCGCCCAGTGCGACCAGGTCATTGTGCATAAATAAACTCATCAAGGCTCCCGCACAAGTCACCGCACAACACACCGCAACCACCGCGAGAACCCGGGTATTCTTTCCGAACAGCGCCATCAAACGATGGTGCAGGTGTCCTCGATCCGTAGCATAGATGCTCCGCCCAACCAGCTTCCGGCGCAGAATCGCCACGAAAGAATCGAACATCGGCAAGGCCCAGATTGCCAAGGGGGCCGCCAGTGCTACGGCAGCCGTACCCTTCAGCGAACCGCCGATTGCCAAAGCACCGACGATCAACCCGATCAGCATGCTCCCCGCGTCGCCAAGAAAGATCTTCGCGGGTGGAAAATTGAATCTCAGGAATCCTACCAAACTCCCGACAAACACTGCCGCTACGATAGCTACTGCGGTCTGGCCAATGACCAATGCCATCACTGCAATCGTCGCACAAAGTATGATCCCGATCGTAGTAGCCAGTCCGTCAATGCCGTCGAGCAAGTTCAAGGAATTCATTGCCCCCAACAGCCAGAAGACGGTAAACGGTACCGACCAGAACCCCAAATGGACTTCGAAGCCAAAGACCACAAAGTTGTGAATCTGCAGACCTGCAGCCACAACAATCAATGCCGCAATGAGTTGGCCAACCAGCTTGATCTTGCCCGACATTCCAAAGCGGTCGTCGATGAGACCTATACCTACGATCCAAATACCAGCCAGCAGCAGTCCGCCCAAATAGGGAGACTGCTTGACCAGTAGCTGTTGGAGAGGCTCCGAGGAGATGTACTCGACGGCAAAGGTAATAAACGCTGCCAAGAAAACAGCCAAACCTCCGCCCAGCGCTACTTCGCGATCGTGCCCTTTGTGATGGCCGTCAGGTCGGTCAACAAATCCTAAGCGCCGCGCCGTTAATGCCACAAAATTGGTCAACGGATAACTGACCAGTGCTGCGATGCAGCTAAAGGTCAGCAGATACTTCAAGGCTTGAACTGCCTCAACCGTTTGAACCGTCTCTACAGCTGACTGTGGGTCTGCCATGTTCAAATGACTCCTCCGCTGCGTCCCCTGCCCGTCGCTACCATCCAAAGTTGATTCATCGATAGTCGTCCTAATGGCGTCGAAGGCACAGTCATTCTCTTTATTCCTGCGCCGAACCCCGAATCGTTACGACTCAATCCTAAGCTCTACGGCAAAATAGCAAGCCGTACACGGCAACCACCAGTTACCAGGCCATACAACCCGCAATAAACGCCAGGGTTGAAGTTCCGTTTCAGTGCAAACTCGTATCCGATTCTGGCCTGGAAGCTTGCCCACCGGAGGAGCAAATCCTAGGCCAAAACGATTCGATTGCACCCCGACGCTAAGTTCGTGTAGATAAGCCTGTTTCTTAGCGTGTCCCCAAACTTCCTTCAGGGTAATGCCTCACCTCTTGCCTTCGCCCGTCTCTGGCCCCAAATAAGTCCCTCCCACATCCTTACCAAATAGAGAATCAAAGTCAATTCGCCGGAGTTCGAAATGAAGAAATGTGTTGCCTAACGGCCTCATCATGAATGCGGTCGTTGCAAAAGCCCAACATCCTCCAAGGCGTAAGCTAGACACCCGCACGCTGGCAGTAGGCCTTGGAAGTTAAACCTCCAGCGTCAGCTTTGCCAACACTCCCAAGCGTTCGACGCAACGAAACCCTCAGTTGTTCACCGAGCGTGCTATCCCTTTAGCCCGAATGGACTTGCAACTCAAACTTGACAGACCCGAGATGCTCTACGGTCCCAACCAAGTTCCTAACGGAAAACGACCGCAAACCGGGCCAATCGTCACATCCCCTTTCACCGCACCCCTCTCACTGAGCTGGGTCGTCAATCAATCGAACCAGCCCAATTTGCTTGTCTTCCGGGCCAGAATTCGACTATAATGACGCCGCAGGAACAGATCTATCTCTCCTCCAGGCGCCCCTTGGCATCCGTGGGTTTTGGGACCGATATGGGCCGTGTTGACTTCCTTTCTTTCGAGGCGGGTTGAGGATGAAGTATTGGCTAGGTGCGATTGTCGCTTTCGCCATAGTTTCGTCGGGAATAGTCGCTCAGGCACTCACTCCCGCTGAGATTGCCGCGATTCATGAGCAAGTTGGTTACAACCAACTCAAAGCAGTTCTTGGGGACGACTTGCCAATTGGAAGCGGCGTTCCGATCACCCAAGTCGAAGCCCCGAGCAACCCAGGTGCTCCGAATCCCATCTACTTCCCGAACACAACTGCAGGCGAATTCCAAATAGGCAGCGACCCCAGTTCGCCGCCACAGGCGGTGACGTTTAACGATGCCTCAGGTGGTGCGGCCAACGGCACTTCCACCCATGCGACCAATAGTGTGGGTCAGTTCTTCTACGGCAACACAACGAGTTTTGCTCCCGGCGCAAATACGGTCACGGTTTATGAAACTGAACATTGGCTAGATAATGTCTTGAACATGAATGGTCCTGCCCCCGACCCCCATGATTTTCGGGTAGCAAATTTCAGTTGGATTGGCTCGTTCGGCTCAGAAACCGTTCCCGATGATGCGGCCAACGCCCAAGCTTTGGGGCGATTCGACTATCTTATCGATAACAACAACATTACCGCCCTGGTGGGCGTCAACAAATATGACAACACCCCCCCCGCCTTGCTCAGCCACAGTCTGAATGCGATTGCCGTCGGCATCCGGACTGGCGCCAACCCGACCAATCCGACCCAGAGCTTTTACTACCCTGGCAGAAACAAGCCCGACCTGATTTCTCCGGGAGTAGCGCCCAGCGAAACAACCGCCCACGTCTCGTCTGCAGCAACCATGTTGCATGAGTCGGGCGCAGGTACTGATGCCGCGAAGTCGGAGACCATGAAAGCAATCTTGATGGCGGGCGCTGTCAAGACAGGATTGACTTCCTGGGACCAAACAACCACCGAGCCCTTAGACGAAACCTACGGGGCCGGCGAAATGAATATCTACAACAGCTACGTTATCCAGGCTGGAGGCAAGTATCCTGGGAGCCTTACGCAACCGGCTAGTCCAGTTGGTATCGATGGCTGGGACTATCGCACCTCGTTGCAAAACGCACCGCTTTATTACAACTTCGAAGTTCCCGCAGGCAGTACTGCGACTGAGCTCTCAATCATACTTACTTGGAATGCCAAAGTGACCGACGGTGCGGCAAGCGGTTTTCAGCCCGTAGTCAAGCTAGACAACCTCAACCTGCATTGGTACGACTCGTCGACGTCTTTCCTCGGAACCGAGATTGTTTCCGAAGCGAGTGTCAGTACCGTGGATAATGTCGAGCATGTCTATCTGACCGGCCTGACCGCAGGAACTTATACCTTGGAGGTAACCAATCTCACCTTCGGCGGAAATCGCGATTTTGGTCTGGCTTGGCGGATGGAAACCCAATTCACGACCCCGTCGGCCGACTTCAACAACGATGGCAAAGTTAACGGCTTGGACTATCTCGCCTGGCAAGGTGGCTACCGCACGTTGACCGGCGCGAGTCACAGCAACGGCGACGCCGATGGCGATGGCGACGTAGATGACGACGACTTGGCAATCTTCAACGCCAGCTTTGGACAGCCCTTAGTGAGCGTCCCCACCCAGCTCACAGTCCCTGAGCCGAGCACTTTTGGCCTCTTTGCTAGTGGCTTGGCTGTGCTGTACTTCTGCCGCCGCTTTCAGTGACAGCAAGATCGGTTTGCTGCCATCGCGTCTAAGTCCAACGACTGTCCAGCCAGGTTCATTCGGTTGACTGCGGCTCTCCTGTGCCGGCACCTACGTTAGCGGCTCGCCAACGCTATCGCATCACTCGATCTTGACCGAGTTGCGAGTGGCTTCTACAGTCCTCCCCCCACAGTGCCCCTCGTAAGCTGGCAATTTGAAAGGATTCGAAATGCTCACCTTCCTCATGTCGCGCGTCCTTGCCGAAAGCATGGAATTTACTCGCACGAAATTCCCGCGCACTGTGCGGATCGAGACCACCAACCACTGCAATGCCGCTTGCACCTTTTGTCCAAGAGAAACAATCGGCCGCAAAAAAGAGTTCATGGATCAGCAGCTCTTCGAGAAAATCATCGATCAATGCGCCGCAGGCGGAACGAAACTCATCCATATGCACAACTTCGGCGAGCCGCTGCTAGATAAGCAGCTGCCGGAGCGCATTCGCTATGCCAAAGACAAAGGCATCCCTCGAGTCAAACTTTTCTGCAACGGATCGCTACTCCGTGGGAAAATGGCCGAGGGACTGCTCGATGCCGGAATTGATGAAATCAAAGTCAGCCTCGACGGCTCCGATGCCGAGGAGTTCAACCAACTTCGCATCGGGCTCGATCACGGCTCGGTAGTAGAGAACACTCGCAATTTTCGGCGTATGCGCGATGATCGCGGACTTTCCAAGCCCGCAGTCGTTGCCGCCTGTGTTACCTCGTCCGATAAGAAAAAGACCGAGGAACTAGTCGAAGACGTTGTCGACCATATCGACTGGGCAAGCCTCCACAATTGGGCCGGATCACGCAAATGGCTTGGCAATCGAAAGATCCGCAAGCCTTGTGTCCGCGTCTACCGCTCGTTCACCGTGCTGGTCAACGGCGATGTGGCCCTCTGCTGCCTCGATCACTCGGGTAAAGAAATCCTCGGCAATTGCAACGAAACCAGCATTGCCGAAATCTGGAACAACGCCCGTTATCGCGAAATCCGCAAGCTGCACCGCGACGGAAAACAGGAGCAGCTGGAACTTTGCAACAACTGCACCAAGTGTTTCATCTGACGATAGCGCGAACCTGCCCGAGAGGAGTAAAACCTACGATTCGCAATCGGCAGGCTTGTCACACTTCCAAGGCAGTCAAGCTGCACAGGTCTTGGCGTCGCCTCGCGTGAGTACCTGCTCGCAAGCCAGGCAGACTTGGTCGACGGTGATTGCTAGCATCGCGGTATTGGGCGTCCTGCGCCGCTTGACGGCTCTCCCGCTTTGATGAAACGCCTGGATGGCGATGTGCTGATCTCCGTAGGGGCCTGTCACTTCCGGTAGCGTCGGGCCAAAGAGCCCCACCACTGGGGTCCCCACGGCTGCAGCCAGGTGAGCGGGACCCGTGTCAGCACTTACCAACATGCTCGTGAGTCGCAATACGCCGGCCAATTGCGGCAGACTTGTCGAAGGCGAAACGACCGCATGATCGCCTGCCACCGCGGCGATTTCTCTTGCACGGGCACGCTCCTCTCCGCCAGCCCAAACCACCAGCGATCGAATTCCATGCTTCCCCCAGAGCCGCCCGGCCACTTCGCCAAATCGGTCTGCTGGCCACTGTTTCGAGCCCCAACCGGCCCCAGGATTGATTGTGATAAACGGCTCACACAAGCCCGCCGCTTTGAAGAACTGATCTACCGATCTCTCGGCTTCCGTATCTCGGGGTACGTCGAACCGTACTTGCGGATTCTCAATGTCCAGGTAACGCAGCAGCTCAAGCTGGGTGTCGACCACATGCGTCTGTTCGAGCTTGTGACGTACGTTGTTGAGCGCCAGGCTAAGCTCACGGCCCCTTGGCGACTTAAATCCTATCCGCCGCCTGGCGCCTGTCAGCCAGGCGGCAATCGCGCTCTTGCTCAGACTCTGCGGATCGATGGCCACTTCGATTTGCAGTGCGTGCAAGCGTTCTCGCAGCTGCCACACAGTTCGTGGCGACTTTAACCAACGCTTTGGCAGCACCACCAGCTCGTCGATGCTAGCATGCCCTTTCAACACCGCTCCGGCGCCCGGTTCCGCAATCCAGGTGATGAAGGCGTTGGGATAGTGCTCGCGCAGCGCACATGCCAGCGGCATGGTCATGATCGCATCGCCGATAGCGCTCAATCGCGCAATTGCAATTCGGGGCCCGGTTCGCTCAACAGAACTCGCCGGTAGCCGTGGACAATCCGAAGTACTCAAGCGGCCTCGCGTGGCTGTTCGCCGTACAGATACGGGTTGAGCGTAGGATCGTTGTACATCTTCATCTGTCGATAGACCTTTAGCAGCTTCCGACCTGCGACCAGGTCTTCGAGCAATTCCTCGAGCGAGTCGGAAAGGTCCTCCTGCTGAATGCTGCAACGGGCCAACCGCTCGCGCACCTTATTGAGATGCTCCTGGTCAACATCGGCTCGATCCAACTGTTCTTTCAGGTGATAGACTCTCAGCGACATAATCGACAACCGATCGATTGCGCTGCCCGGCGTCTCGGTGTTAATCCGAGCGCCTACTACCGGTTTGATTCCCAACTCTGAGAACTTGGCGATCAGCGCTTCGTCAATCCGCTCGATCCAATCGTTCCGCTGTTGGTTGTAACCGTCGATCGCCCGCTTAACGCGGGCGATTCGCTCGTCGCTCACGTTGTGGCTCCGAGCAATGTCCTCTTCGTGCCAGAGCAAAAAATTGAACTGGTGTTGCTGGCATACCGTGCTGAGCAGGCCTGTGTAAGGATTGTCGGGCTCGCAGCTGTGCCAGCGTTCAACCGTCTCTTCCTGCAAATAGGTCACCTCCGAGACAAAGGCGGCAGGCTGGAATGCATGTTTGGCGGTCATCGTGTCGATCCTTGCAAGCGTTGGGGGCCTCAAGATAGGTAATCCAGGGGCGGCGGATTCTAGGAACCAGGATCATTCTCAGCAAGGCAAGCTAGGCAAGTTTCGACTGTCTCCCCTCTCCGCTCTGACGGTTCTCCGCACCTACACATATGGGATGCTCTGCAAGTCTGCCTCGCTGGCAACCCCGACCCTGCCTACAATGGCAGCTATGAGCTATCCCCTGATCAAGAATCCCCGTCGCTCGGTTTTGCGTATTCTGCTAGTGACCGTGCTTTTCACCGCGCCCCTCGCGCCGCGCCCGGTCTGCGCTGAAGTCACATCGTCAGAGACTCCCACACAACGCTTTGATGGCCAACGGGCCTACGAATATCTCAAGCAGCTTTGCCAACTTGGCAATCGCATGAGCGGATCCCCCGGTATGTTGCAGCAGCAACAGTTGCTGGAAAAACACTTTGCCCAACTGGGCGCAGCAGTCGGGTTCCAGCAGTTTCAAATCCGCCAGCACCCGCTCACCGGCCAGCCCGTGCCGATGGCCAATCTCGTGATTCAGTGGCACCCCGAAAGCGCTGAACGCATCCTGCTGTGCGCCCATTACGACACCCGGCCGTACCCCGATCGCGAGGCTGACCCGCGCCGCGCTCGCGAGGGAGTCTTCCTCGGGGCCAACGACGGCGCCAGCGGCGTCGCCGTACTCATGGAACTTGGTCACCATGTGCGCGACTTGCCCACTCACTATGGCCTCGACTTCGTCTTGTTCGATGCCGAAGAGTTTGTTTTCGAGGAACGAAGCGACCGCTACTTCCTCGGCAGCGAATGGTTTGCCCGCCAGTATCGCGACGACCCTCCTTCGCACCGATATATCGCCGGAGTGCTGCTCGACATGGTCGGCGATGCCAGGCTCAGCATCTACCAAGAGCGTCACAGCGCCACTTGGAGCGACACCCGACCTCTGGTCAAGGAAATCTGGTCGACCGCCAAAGAGCTTGGCGTCAAGGAGTTTATCCCTCGCATTGGCTACCCGACCGCAATCCGCGACGATCATCTGCCGCTGCACAACATCGCCAAGATTCCGGTGATCGACATCATCGATTTCGAGTACCCCGACCGCAGCAACCGCTATTGGCACACGACGGCCGACGCCCCCGGCCGCTGCTCAGCCGACTCGCTCGGCAAGGTCGGCCTGGTAATGCAGACCTGGCTCGCCTCGAAACGCTAAGTCCAAGGTAAGTGATGTGTGATGTTTGACTGTTGATGTTTTGCAAGGCCTCGTAATCGTCTGGCCAGGACTGAACCCTAATTCATGAGCGATCCAGCGAGACACTTCCCATAAACGACCGCATCAGTGTCTAATGCAATCAATCAAACATCCTCAATCCCCAGCAAACATCGCCCATGCTGCCCGATCCACTGCGGCTGGCCATTGCCTTCGTCCCCTTGGCGTCGTATTGCTTTTTGCTTGGTTTGCTTAATGCGCGCAGGCGACCGTTCTTGACTACCGGCGGTGCCGATCTGGCCGCACTCGGTGCTGCACTTTCGGGACTGGTGCTGGTCGGGCCGATCGAGTTGTTTCGTCCCGAAGCCGCCTCGGCCGAATACGGCAGCTACGTCTGGGTGTTTCTGCTGGTCTTCTACTGGCTCTCGATTTGGCTGACCGTCTTGTTGGCCCGGCCGCGGCTGGTGGTTTACAACATCAGCTCCGCCGAGCTGCGGCCTGTGCTGGCCGAAGCGGCCCGTGCAATCGATCCCGGCGCGCGTTGGGCCGGCGAGA
>JAGQOW010000338.1 GCA_020427155.1 Planctomycetales bacterium
CCAGGCTCTTACTGGTTACCCCGAGACGCTGCGCCACTTCGCTGACCTTGTAGCCGCGCTCGGTGACCTGTTTCACCGCCTCAATCTTGAATTCCTCCGGGTCACGTTTCCCGCTCATTTCCACACCTTTTGGTTTACGTTAGTTTAACGCTGCCGGGTGTCTACGATAGTCGGGGCTTGCCAAGGCGATTTCGAAGACACCCTGGGCTCAATATACGGGCTGTTATACTTGGTATTTTGTTAGACTCCTCGCTCGCCATGACAAAACTGCGCTTCCTGCAGCCACTGCTCGGTAACACCGCCACCTTTTTGAGCATCGCAGCTTACTTTGCGTTTGTTTTTCGGTTCGCGTGGAATCTGCCAGTCATGGACGACTACGAGACCCTACTCGCATTCGCCCTCGGGTTGCACGATGTTTCGGTGAATACGCTGATCGCCGAACTGCTACACAAGCACAACGACAGCATCTTCCTGCTGTTGCGCGGGCTGGCATTGTTGCAGGTCTTGATCACAAGCCACTTGGATTTCAAGGACCTGATCCTCATCGGCAACTCCGCCCTGGTCGCCGTCTTTTGGTTCTATTACCGCGCCATCTCGCGCCCGGTGCCGGCTTGGGGTTCGGTTGCTTTGACCACCGTTTTGCTGTTCTCGCCGACCAAGTACACCACAGCGACATGGGCGACGAGCTCAGTATCGCGCTTCCTAGTAATCGTTTGTGCGCTGGGTGCTTTTCACCTATTCGCCAGTAATCGACAACGCCACCAAATTGCCGCATTTGTCTGCGCCATACTCGGCGTCCTAGCAAACGCCAGCGGCATGTTGATCGCTATGTTGCTTGTCTTGGCGGCTTGGTACCGCTTCGCACGAGATCCGGCCCGCCAGCGATTGCTGCTCGCTATTTTCTCGACACTGGTAGCACTTGCCGTCGGCGCCTTATACGGCCACCAAGATCCGGTGCCCGTGCCCCCTGGAGTGTTCGACCGCTTATTTAACATCGCAACCAATCTAGACTATCTGCTGATCGTGACTGGATCCGCGATCGGATTTCACAACCCTGGCATTGCCGCCTGGGCCGGCGCGGCAACCATACTGCTGCTCGGTTACCTGACCATGTTCCAACACGAACACTTGCCACTACCTTGGGCGCTATTCCTGTTGTTTTTGTTCGCCAGCGCTATCGCAATTACCAGCGCGCGACCCGGACTCGCCGATCCGGCCGCACCGCGCTATCAGATCATATCGCAACTCATTTTTGCGACCACGATATATTGGGGCACCAAGGCACACGGCAACCTGCGGGCGTGGCAACTGCTGTTCAGCGTGGTCTCAATTGGTCTGGCAGTTTCGCTTTATGCCGCAACCATGCCGCGTGTGCAGAACTGGTCGGAATCAAACGCGGATGGCCTCGCGGCATTTCTTCAAAGCGGCGACTCACGCTTCCTTACGTTCGAGGACAAACGCAGGGCAGGAGCAATGCTCGAGGAAGCGATAAGACGCGGAATTTTTGTGCCGCCACCAGTGCTGCAGCACACACCGAACCGGCCGATTTGGTCGGGCAACACCTTGGTTGGTGTCGTATCCATGCGACCTCGCACGACCAACAACCCATTCCTGTTCGGATCTTCAGGCCGCCTTAGGGTTCGCCAATCTGGCACCATGGTCGACATCAATGCCTGTCTCATCGGTGATGCTTCAAACCGATTTCGCATATATGTCGGTTCACCACGCGTGCCTGCAGGCTTCGAATACAAAAGGAGTTCCCCAGCAAAAACAAAGCTCTGTTCGGGCGTTGACGGCACGCCGCTTTCGGAGTTCCAAATCACGCTAGACTATCGTCACGACCCCAACTTAACTGACATCCTGCAGAACTTGTGCCTGGCTTACGAGACCGACGCACGCCCGCTAGAATTGGTGCAGGGATCAAGCCCGGCTTGTGACGGGCTGCTGGCAGCAACTCGCGGACAATGAAGCTAACGTACCGACAACGGAATGGACTCCGAACAATCAATCCTTAACGTGAGGGCACGATAGCTCTGCGCTGCGCGGCAAGTACTTGTCGAACATGGCCTGTTCGAGAGGACCCATCTTGCTGCCATCGCCGTCAGTAGGACGCGCGAGTGTGCCGTTCCACGCCTCCCACCGGCGCCGCAACCCTTCCATCAGATGTGCATTTTCGGCAGATCGATTGCATTTCTCGCCCGGATCAGAAGCCAGATCGAACAGATACTCGCGGTCAGCCGCTCTCAGATACTTCCAGTTGCCAAGA
>JAGQOW010000339.1 GCA_020427155.1 Planctomycetales bacterium
CGTCGACGGCCCAGCTGCGTCCCTGGTTGTCGGTAAAACTTGCCATGCGTTTTTTCCTTGTTGCGTTGAGGTGTTTTCTTACTTGGCGAGGCCGCCTCGCCATTGGCCGGCAAACCGCGGGGCCGCCCGCTCGAGCGCGGGTTGCATGAAGGGTCGTTCGTCGAACCGCGCGGCCTTGTACGTGCCGCCGAACTCGTGGGCTGCGCCCGAGGTCCCGGCAAAACTGGCTCGCGGCCCGATCACGGCTATCTGGTTTTCCCGGTCGACGTCAAACCGCACCGCCCGCTGCAGCTTGCGACGCCGCCCGGTGTGGGGTGGCGTACCTGCTGCCGACGGCCCGCGGCCCGGTACGATCGACGCTTTGGCGTCCTTCGTGATGGACGCCGCGGCATGGAACAGGTTGCGAAATCCCGTCTTGTGGACGGCCCGGGCGACGCGCTCTTTGTGGAGTTGCGTGGTGATTTTGAAGTTCAGCATTGAACCTCCGCGCGCATGCCGGCGATTCGATGGAGTCGGTTTTCGAGCTTCCGCCGCCGCTTGCGGTCCTTTTTTTCGGCACGAGCCCCCAGCCGCCCGGTCCGGCTAAACCGCCGAAACTCCGCTTCCGAAACGGGCGTGCCGTCGATCGAGGTTTGGTCGCTGTGGGTGTGTATTACCCGGCCATGGATGAGCATGTAGCTGCCGCTCGACTCGCCGGTATCGCTATCAACACTTCCGGTAATTTTACCGGAAGTGCTTTGTTCCGGAAAATTTACCGGGACAGAATCCGCCGCCGGCTGGCGTAAGATTTGCTCGACCGGTTCGTGGTTCCGCTGGCCTGCCTCCAGCAGCAGCGGTTGCAGGTCTGAGGCGGTAAAACCGTACTGGTTCAAATTGACGACGTTCGCGAACGGAATCTCATGGCCCGCTTCGCCGGCTCGCCACCACAAGTGGGTTGTCGCCCGCAGCCAGCGCTGGTCGTGATGTTGCGATTCCGGCCGCATGGTGGCCCAACCATTTTGAATCGCCCGCGCGTGATTCGTGTCGTTGCGTGCCGAGTTGTCGCAGGCTGCCAGGTAGTGGCCCATTTCGTGGATGGCCGCCCCCAGCGCTTCGGCTTCGCTCAGCTGCAGCAGCCCCCGACAAAACACAATGCAGCACCCGCGGCCCTGCCACTGGTACTGAAGTGAGTTCTTGAACAGCAGATCGGCCGCCGCCGCGGTAAAGGCAACGATCTTTTGCTTCTGCTGCAGGCTGATTAGCTGCCTTTCCGGCCCGCTGAGTTGCCCAAACACGTCGCCCGCGTCGACGATGTAGCAGGGCGCAATGCCGAGCGTCGCGGCCAGTTGTTTGATTTGGTATTGGTGTGGTTTGCTCATGCTGATTGCTTCAAGTGTTTGTACGGTTAAGGGGCAGCGGGGCATGCAAACTCAAAGACCCCCGCCGCCCCCGTCCGACAAGGATCTAACTACTTGGTTTTGTGCGATTCAAGTGCCTTGTGTAAGAATTGTCTTTGGCGTTTCGATGCCGATTCGTCCCTCTCAGCAAAGCACGCCTCTGCTTCTTGGATGGTGGCAGCGATTTTCTGCCAGGCCGCGTACCTTTGCTCGGCTCGCGCCGCTTCGATTGCCAGCGGTTCGCGCTTTCTCAGGAGCTTACGCAGTTCTATTTCGCAAGCTGCGTGTCCCGGCCAGCGGTTGGGGCTGCTGTTGTCAAGTCGCCGAATATCGGCTTGGCAAGCAGTGATTTTTTCTTCTAGCCCCGCGAGCTCTTGCACACACTTTTGTTCGCTCGGTGGCAACACGATGGCGGCATTCACGCCCGTTCGAAGTCGCAGCGAGGCCACCTCTTTTTGGAGCTCGCGACCACGGGCATCTAACCGCAGCTCTTCAGCACTCTGTTTGCTTTCCCTAAGCACGATCGCACGAGCTTCCCTAGCTTCGGCTTCAAGCGTGCCTAAGTCTCGGGCACGCTTTTCATATTCGGTCCGGGCTGCTTCAAAAGTAGTCCGTGCTTCCGCAAACGCCCGATCGGCCTCGTCGGCAAATTGCTGCAGCTCCACCCTCTGCTGGTCAATGCTCTGGGCTGCTCGCAACGTCTCCACGGCTCGGGAAAAGCTGCTCTCAGAAGGTGGAATATCCGCGGGTTTGGTTGGCTTCGGCAGCATTCGCTCCAATGTGGATAGCATGTGGTTTGTCCTTTCTTATGGGTGTAAGTGTAAAATGGCGTATTCGCACCTTACTTGCGACTCGGATCATGGCAATGCGCGGTCTCTACTT
>JAGQOW010000340.1 GCA_020427155.1 Planctomycetales bacterium
CAAGAGCACAAACAAACGCTCCGCACCCGCCAAGGCAAGCGATGCAGATACGGGTGTATGACCAACCTGACCTACCAGGAGAAACATCATGGCCCAGACGATCAACACCAACGTTGCCTCGCTGAATGCGCAGCGTCAACTTAACTCTTCGCAAGGCTCACTCGCGACTTCGCTGCAGCGTCTCTCTTCTGGCCTACGCATCAACAGTGCCAAGGACGACGCAGCAGGCCTCGCGATTTCGCAAAAAATGAACTCCCAGATCCGCTCGATTAACCAAGCAACTCGAAATGCCAACGACGGCATTTCTATGATTCAGACAGCGGAGGGAGCAATCAATTCGACACAAGACATGCTCCTCCGAATGAAGGAACTTGGAACACAAGCCGCAAGCGACACGATTGGAACAAAAGAACGCGAGAATATTTACAAGGAGCTAGACCAGCTTCGCACGGAAATAAATAACCTCGCCGATAAGACCAACTTCAATGGCGTTAAGCTGCTAGATGGAAGCACCGGAACTAGACAAGCGGCTTCCTCTACATTGAAAGAAGGCGCCTACCTGAGTACCGCAAAAGTTGCTATTTCGGACGTTGATGTTAGCAAGGCAAAAGCTGGCGTAACATTCACGATGGAGGATAACTCCACCGATTCCAAACTCAAACTTTCGTGGACTGAGAATGGGCAAGCCGTAAGCGAAGAAATTGCTTATGCTGATCTTGCTGTAAGTGGAAATGGCACCAGTAAGACCATAACGTTCGCAAAGGCAGGTGTTTCGCTGACTCTTACGAATGCTGAAGCGGGCCCCTCCGCTGGCGCCGATACGTCAGCCGACCTCGACACACTCACGGTTGTTACTGAAAGCGCCGGAAATAGCATCAACTTGCATATCGGAGAAGGAACTACAAACTCAAGTCAGATGACTCTTAGTTTCGCTAACGTAAAGCTCTCTACGACTGGGGCCAGCACGGAAATGCAGGCTCTCGACGCCGCGATGACTGCCTTCGGCAGCGCCAAAACTGGTGATAGCGCGAGAGATCTAATGTCCGCGGTCGATGTAGCGATGGATTACCTGAGCGGCAACCGAGCGGAACTCGGCGCGCAGATGAACCGACTCGACTTTACGGTATCGAGCTTGAATACGACTAGCGAAAATCTCTCAGCTTCCCGTGGTCGCATCGTGGATGCTGACTTCGCCACCGAAACCGCGAACCTCACCCGCGCCCAAATCCTCCAGCAGGCTGGCACCGCGATGCTGGCTCAGGCGAACGGTCTGCCGCAGAACGTGCTGTCGCTGCTCCGCGGTTAAACTCGGTTGATGTAACCAGCGTTCGGCGCGGAGCTCCCACGGAGCTTCGCGCCGTTGCCCCATGAAGGAGGCGAATCATGAGCATTCAAGGCATCGCATCGTCCAACGCCGCGATGGACGCGCAACTGGCGCGCGTAGCCAGCCAGCAGTCGGCAGCCAGCAGCCAGCGCAGCAGCGGCAGCAACACCCAGGCGCAGACTGCACGCGTTAACGAACTCGGCGGCACGCAGAACACCACCCGTCCGGAACCGCCCAACAACGAGGCGGGAGTACCCGACCGTGAGACCCTGCTGCAGGCGGTCGACGAAGTGAAAAAGGCCATCGCGCCGGTGGCACAAAACCTGCTTTTCTCCATCGACGACGACACTGGCCGCACCATCGTCAAGATCGTCGACTCGCAGACCGACGAGGTCATCCGCCAGATGCCTTCGGAAGAAGTGCTGGCGATCTCGAAAGCCATCGACAAGCTGCAAGGCCTGCTGATCAAGCAGCAAGCCTGAGCCAACCGGAACAGACACACACGAACAGGAGCAGATCATGGCATTGAGTGCATCGGGACTGGGCTCCGGGCTCGACATCAACAGCCTGGTCTCGCAACTGATGGCGGTCGAGCGCCAGCCGCTGACCGCGATGGCGAGAAAGGAAGCGAGCTTCCAGGCCAAGCTGTCTGCCTTCGGGCAGATCAAGGGCAGTCTGTCCGCGCTGCAAACTGCGGCCAACGCGCTGAACGACGCGGCAAAATTTTCCGCCACCAAGGCGACCGTCGGTAGCGACGCGGGCTTTACCGCCAGCACCAAGAGCGGTGCGGCGGCAGGCAGCTACTCGGTGCAGGTGGAACAACTCGCCAAGGTGCAGCGCATTGCCACGGCGGCGGACACCAGCTTCGTACCCAACGCGGGCACGGCAGAAGCCCCCACCACCGTCACCATCACCTTCGGCAAGATGGA
>JAGQOW010000341.1 GCA_020427155.1 Planctomycetales bacterium
GGTTCCTTTCAACCAGGTCTCGTTGGAAATGGTCTATCGTAGCCTCTATTTCTGTACGACCGCCTTCCAGCGTGGCGAAGCCGATGACCCGGTTCTCTATCTCGCGGAAAACGCCAAACTCTTTGGCCTGATCAAGCGCAAACGCAAGCCCGATGCTGTGCAATTACTCAATTTGACTGTTCTCGAACAACCTTAGCGTAAGTTTTGTGCAAATAGAGTCGGAAGCGGCTCAAAAATGGCAAAAATGAACGTCACGAAATAGCGGCAACGGCAACTGAAAGGTACCGTTGCCGATGTGCAGCGAATGACCAGCAAAGAGACTCTGCTCAGTGAACGTTAACAACCAAACATCTCCGAAGCGCTTGACCATGGCAGAAGTGTGGGCACAGACCTGAACCATCTGTTTGACCGAACCGGTGTCAAAGCAGGGCAAATGGAGTTGCTGTTGCCCAAGCCTGAGCGCGGCAAAGCGGACGAAGTTGGCAGCAAAGGACGCAAAATGCTCCTGGAGGCGAAGTGCCTGAGGGGAGCGGACCTTGAGATGATGCATCTGGAAGACGTTTTTGCCTTCCTTGATGCCGGCCTCAATCGTCTGACGACCATTATACCGGTGAAACCACTGCTCCAGGTCGAGGGCATCATCAGTATCGCTGTAGTGAACGAGCACGGAATGGCGCACGTTCTTGCCGGTCTGATAACGAGCGAGAGCCAAATCGACCGGATAGGTGAAGTAGCCGTTCGCGGTTGTGCCCGTCCAGGCGGTGAGCATGGCATTCCCACCCACTCGTTGCCAAACTGTCTCTGGAGAAAGTGCGGCAATCAGACCGTCACGCACGCCTCTGCTGCGAGCTTTGGTATCCAGAGTGTAGCCCATTTCGATGAGCCAAGTGATGTTCTCTGCACTGGCAAAACCGCCATCGATACGGAAACGGGCACGGATGGGATGTAGGTTGCTCTGATTCTCGTCCTCTAGCTGCTGAAGACGCTGACGTAGCCGGTCGACCTCAACTTGGGCCTCGACCAACTTGCGTTCATGTCGTGCCACTCGTCGGTCTGCCACCCCAATGGCCGCTTCGACACGCGGCATGCGTTTTGCGTAGGTGGCAACCTTGCGCCGGGCTTGTGCCAGTTTGCAGTGGGCAGTTGGCACGCGACCACTGCGCGCATACTCAGCTTCAAGGCTGCGCAACTCACGAGACCAGTCGGAGAGCTCGAGCTTGGTGTCATGCAGTCTGTCCTGCGCTTCGCGCTGTTTCTGATAGCTCTCTTCGTATGGCTCTTCGGCTGCAGCCAAGACGGCTTCTGCTTTGGCCAGACGAGTGGACACCAGTTCTGTCCTGCGCCTTGGTCGATAGCCGGTGCGAGCTTCAGCCGCCATCACCAGTGCCTCGGCTTGGGTTGAGCTTACGGTGTCACCAGGGTGCAGTTGGTTCGCCAGCCAGAGTCGGCCATAGGTCGGGCTATGCATACTCACCAGGGCAGCTTGGTACCCAAGACTCACGCCATCGCCCATGTAACCGAAGGCTGCGGCCGGATAGGTGGTGCTCGTGCTCGAGACTGGACGGCCAGTAAGGTCTGCATCGTAGACCAACATCCCGCCCATTGCCAGCGCTCGTTCACATTCTTGGTCGATGAAGGGTTGCTCTATGTTTGTCACCGCGTCGATGATCGCTTGGGTCTCTTCATCATTCAGATGGTGTAGTGCACGGCTCACGCCACTGTGGTCGGCCCAACCTGGCTGGTCCCACGCCTCGGCTACCGCCTGATCTTTCACCAGTGGATGCGCCGCCTGACTCAGATCTTTCAGATGCGGAAGCCCGGCGAGAATCGCTAACAGGAACTCGATGATCTTGGTCTGAGGACGATGGTCGCGTCTCTTCTGGCTCAGACTGACTTCTTCCAGGGCCTCGACCAGGCCGATTTGTTGGGCATATACGCCCCAAAGCACCAACATGGCATGCTGCGTCAGCAGTTCCCGACCTGTATTTGGAGATGTTTCGTGTTCGCTCATGACCTTTGCCCCTCTCGACTTTGGTCATGAGACAACCACATCTGAGCCGATTGTTAAAGTGCGTCGTTCATTTTTGGCGATTTTTTGCCAAATCGGATCCTATTTGCACAAAAGCTACGCTAGACCCGCCAATACTCTCTTTTGTACTTATTTTGTCCTGCCGATCCGGTATTCCCATACCACATCTTCATCTCACAGATGCCGATTTCGGTCTGCCCACACCAACAATTCCGCACGCG
>JAGQOW010000342.1 GCA_020427155.1 Planctomycetales bacterium
CAGTGGCTCGTTAGCCTCGCCGCCACAAAGACTGGCTGGGCGAAATGGCTCCTTTGGAAAATCATGAAGGGCGATGTTGGTAATCCGAAAAAGGTGTCGAGCCTGTCGTTCAAGGCTTCACTGTTGATGCTGGGTGAAGCCGAAGCCTATTTCCGCGAGGTGCGCGAGCGACCAAACACGTATCTCTCGGGTGCATTGCTCAATCTATGGTCTCCAAATGAGTCAGCGCAGAAGATCCGGACGCATCCTGATTTCCCACAATTCGCTGAAGACATCGGCCTCGTGCGCTGCTGGCAGATACATGGCTGGCCCCCGCAGATCCAACCAAAGCCGGGCACGGATGGTTCCAACTTGCAATTCGACTGTCGCTGAACTTTCCAGTGGAATCGCGTCGGCCCGTTGTCCGGTAACGGGTGCCAACGGTAGAGTCCAGCATTCTCCTGGCTTGGTGGCACGGAAGCCCTTGGTCAATCGCATCACGTCCAGTCGGCTACATTTCCCTCAGCACCCAAATGCGCCTCGGATGCACTGATGGTTGGCCCGTGCGTGCGTCTGGAGTATTGTATTCCTCTTCAGGCACCGCTGTTGTGTGCACTATTCGCTCATTGTGGTACGGCCAATTTTGGAGATCAACATGGCCAGGTCGGCGCCTAACATGAAGTTGAAGCAGACGTGGCAACCTGTCGCGCCGCTTGCTTACGCAACCGTCGCGCCAGAACGTCCACGCAGCTTAACTTGGTGTTAGATGCTCTCTTCGACGTCAAGCCATTTTGAAGAACTTCTCCGGGTCCCAGTTCTGGCGGTTTTGGAACATCGCCCATATCGCCAGTAGTAGTTTGCGCATGATGGCGACGAGCGCCTGCTTGGGTTTCTTGCCTCTGGCGATGAGTTGTTCGTAGTACGCGGCGACGTGTTTGTCGCGACGACTTGCGACAAGCGCAGGCAAATACAGTGCATCTCGCAAGTAACGATTCCCCTGTTTGGATACTCGCCTGGGTTTGATGGTCGTTCCCGATTCGTGCGGCCTGGGATCGAGACCGGCATGCGCTACCCATTGTCTCGCCTTCATGTCTGCGGGTAATGCGACAAGCTCGGCGAGGATTCGCGGTCCTGTCTTGTGAGCTATCCCGGTAATGCTAGTCAGCTGTCGATAGCGTTCCTCCAGTTCGCCGGTGGCCTCGATGAGCTGCTCGATGCGTTGCTCAACGATGGTAATACGTCGCCGGATGTGCCGGATGTTCACTTCGAGATCGTTGACGAGGAACTGGCCCTGGTCACCCATGCGCAGAGCGGCATGGCAACGGCTCCGCTCTCGACGTTCCTCGGTGGTCAGTTGCAGGATGCGGCGGCAGAGTAGCTGCAATTCGAGTACTTCGGCACGTGGCGGATGCCAGGGTACAAACGGCATGCGAATCGCGTACTCGAGGATGGTGGTCGCGTCCATGGCATCGGTCTTGCCGCGCTGCAATCTGGCGGCGGCAAAGTTCTTGATGAGCCTCGGGTTCACGACCGAAACCTCAACACCGGGCGTGTGATGCAGCGTCAGTGCAACCAAGAACGAATAGACGCCGGTCGATTCCATGCAAACGCGTGTCTCTGTGCCTTGGGATGTGGCCCACTGGACCAACTTCTTGTGTCCCACGGGGGTATTCGCGAATGTCTTTGCTGTCTGTTTTGCGTTCACTTGACGCTGGCAGACAAGATACTCGGCGTCGACATCAATACCGATCTGGATCAGGTTTTTCACTTGTCAGTCCTCTCAATGCTGAAGTAGGCTGATCCTGGGTTCCCCGACCAACGAGCACAGATCCGTCGACCTTGTAACGCGAGCTCGCAGGCTCCGGATGCTCCAGGACATGGATCAGATTGGGTGGGGAGCCCGTCTAACACACAAGCTCGGAGGCTTCAGGCGCCTATGACTTCCCCAGGACCAGAGCGAACGATAACAATGATCTATCTGGTCGTTGGTTAAGGTACAAGGTGCTCATAGATGCGCGACTCTTCCCCCAAACGATTGTTCGACTATCGATTCTCAGGTAACTCGTACAAGATCCGGTTGGCCCTGTCCCTGCTACGCGTCGAGGTCGAGGTAGTTCCCGTGGACATTCTCGCTGGCGATACGCATAGCGAGCTGTTCCTCCAAAGGAATCCGTTGGGGCAGATTCCAGTCCTGGAACTCGAAGACGGCTCGTTTCTGAGA
>JAGQOW010000343.1 GCA_020427155.1 Planctomycetales bacterium
GCCGGCCCAAGAACAAGAGGCGTTGCAACAGCAGTTGCTCGCCTACTGTGAACTCGACACTCTGGCGATGGTGCGCCTGGCGCATTGGCAGTCGTGAGCAACAACTCTGACGAATGCAGGTTCGGCATCACTTGGCGAATTGCCGACAGTGCCCGATTGGGACAGCGACTCGGCAAATTCGGAATGAGCGTGCCGTTGGGTCGAACGGCTCAGTATGGACAGCTCTTCGCGTGGGGCCATGACCAACGCCCGAGGCTGATTGGCTGGTTGCCGTTGGATGAGCGGTTGCACGCAACCGTCAATCGGGAGATGAAGGACAAGTCGCATTCGTTGGCCCGTTGGCTGGAACGGCAGCCAGCACTGGACATCAGCACCATAGCGATCGGATGGACGTTCTACTGGCGACATCTCCAGGACGGAGGATCGGATGCATGGCCGACACACCTTCGGCGAGCGTTCCCGCGAGACCCTCTGCTCGACGGCATCCTCGCCCTCTCCAAGGGGTGGTTGCTCTGGGATTTCCAGCTCCAACTGCTCGCGCAGCTCTGCCGACTGGAATCGCATGTACTCCAGAATCTTTCGATACAACTGCGTGATGGGGATTCCTCGTTTCAGGCCTTGCTTCAATCGGCCCGGCTTCCAGATGGCCGGTCGCTGGCAAATCTGCTGAATGAACGAGGCTACCCGCCCGACCAGACTATCGCGGCATTCGAGGCCGATGTTGTCTCACGCCTGTATGCCATCTTGAATGCGATGAACACGCATGCAGGATAGGAGCCATCGACGTGAACAATCCATCGCCTGGAGAGAGTGACACGCACGATAAGTCGATGGCGGCTCGGCAGGCATGGAATCCCCTCCTCGCACAGTGGGTTTGCAGGGGTGTCCAGCGTGAAAGTTACGAAAAATTGCCGCGAAGCTCTGCCACCCACTCTTCGTAGCCGTTCCGTTCGGCATCACGGCGAGCAGCAACGAAGGCCCGTCGCTCTTCCACTGAGAGCAGGGCCTCACTGCGGCAAAGCATGCCGTTACAAGCAGGGCAACTTAGTACGAGGTTTTCAAGGGTGTCAGCCCCACCTGCTGCGACAGCATGAACATGGTCAACTGTGGCGGACCAGTATGCGGAGAACGAATTCAGCAAATCCACGCCGCAGTAGCGACAGATCCCTCGATCGCGTTCGAACACTGCTCGCCATAGTCCGGGATCTACCCTCATCATTGCCTCCTGTGTCTATCCTCACCAAGCAGCAGTTAGCGATCCCGAAATCACGGACAGTTGGAAAAGGGCTTCGAGTTCCCGGTCCTGCCTGGCGCCTTTTCGGCGAAGAAAGTGGTGGCTACAACCAGTGCGTATGCCGGGAATTGGTGAACTGCCGGCAGAGCTAGTCTGCCAGATTCATCAATCTTTGCAGACTAGACAAACAAGCACGGCTCGTAATCCCAGTCCGTCATCGATCACCATACGACAGGCGCGTTGCCAATCTACGAAGGTTCCAGCCGATGCACAATCAGCTCGCTCTCAGCGCCCGGCAGAGCTGCACCCGAAGTGATAGCCAAGAAGGCAGACCAGACCCTCGTTGAGCCCGTTCCGAACGACAATTGTTGGCCGGGCAACGGTGTCCGACCCATTGCAGTCACTGAGTAATCTCAGTTGGCACTTTGTTCGGAGTTGGCCCAAATGAGTGTGTCTAGCTCGGCTAAGGCAACGCTGAACAAGTCATCCCGTGATATGCGGTGTTGATTTGGCAGGTTGTGCAGGGTCGGGTTGGTGTTGATGAAGTCGGCTGCGGTGGGATTTTCCGGTCTTGAACGGCGTTTTCGCCGTCCGTTGCGCCTTCCGGACACCGTTATCCCGCGGTTCGCGGTCGGGTGAGGTAGAGGTTGGCCAGACCCAGCAGCACGAAACTCCGGTTGGCATTTTTGTCCAGGCCACGATAACGCACCTTGTTGAAGCCCCACAGCCGCTTGATCACGGCGAAGACGTGTTCAACCCGCGCCCGGATTCTCGATTTGTTGCGATTACGTGAGCGCGCCGCTTCGTCGACCTGCCCGCCCTTGCGCGTTCGTTCGTTGGTGAAGTCTCTCGCCTGCGGTGCGTGTCTACGCATCAGCGGCTTCTGGCTGGCGTAGGCGCTGTCGCCGTACACCCGG
>JAGQOW010000344.1 GCA_020427155.1 Planctomycetales bacterium
GCACCACGCGCCTGCATCGAATATGTCGTTACCCATGAGCTATGCCACTTTCGGCACCGTGATCACGACGCTAGTTTTTTCCGACTGCTTGGGCGGGTGATGCCGGATTGGGAGCAGCGGAAGCAGCAGTTGGAAACGGCACTTCTTTGAAATAGGGGGAAGAGATGGCTGATGTTGCGAGCGTGGTTGCCAGAGAGCCGGCCGCAGGCGTCGTGGGCGCCCGACCGAGGACGATGCAGGTAGGCCAACTGGTATGCGAACTGGCTGGCAAAGGAGATGCGGTAGTGCGCTATGCCGAGGCCCGACAGATCGTACTCAATTGGATTCAGAATCACCGCCGGCTCGGTGCGCTTCTACCGGCTACTGCCCAAGAGGTGCCCGAATTCGCTGTCGAAGAAGGTGGATTGGTGCTCCAGGCGGTCAGGCTTGGGTTGGGGAATGCAGACATCTGGGCCGCACGTTTCCAGCATCCGGATGATGATGTACCCGGCCGAACATGGACAGTCGAAACCAACGTGGCCCTCGTTGCCGACAAGGCCATATTCGGATATCGAATGAGTGCAAGCTCGTTGCCGGGCGTGGATGCGCCGATTCAGTTCTCCAAACCCGGCGTACTCCGAGCGATCACAGAGCAGATGGGGTTGCGTGATGCCGGGCGCTTGCTCGACGGATCCGTGTTCAACGTGACGAGCAACCCGGAGGTCGATGCCCTGCATCGCCTGGTGTTCAATCCGGAGCGGAGCCTGCCGGTACTGGTGGTGAGCGAACTCCCGCGGCGATGGTTTGGCGAAACGGATCAGTACCTTGTCGATTGCGAAGCTCTGGCCAGAAGGCTTCGATTTGCAGTCCATGTCGTTCGGCTCTCATTTGCGATGGGATACGAGTGGCAAGAGCAGATTGGCGACCTGTGGTCCGTGTATGGTGGCGCAGCGCGCATGTACTGGCCCAATGCGCAACTCACGGAGGAGGATCGTGCCCGGCATGGGCTTTTCTTCCCGGATCGGATGGCGCAGTGGCCTTCCCCCGATGGAACTGAAGAGGGCATCAGCGTTTTTACGAGATGGTTGGAGAGGCGTTGCTGGTCTTACCAACTGTCGCCGGAGTATCGCGAACGATTTGCCTCATTCCTGGACGTCCGCTCGCGCTCCATCGAGGATGCCATCCAGCGTGCATCGAAGGCGGGGAACCTGGCCGGTGAGGTTGCAGCCATGCGACTACAGGTCGAGGCGCTTCGCGACGAGAAGCAGATGGCAACCGACATTGGTAACGAATACGGCAAAGAGCGGGATGAACTCAAAAGTCGAGTCGAGGATCTGGAGGGCCAGGTTTTTGGCCTGAAACAGACGATCAGCAGCCTGCGTCGTGCCAAGGCAAGTGGAATGGCAGCAGAGGCGCCCGATATCCCGGATGTGTTCGACGACCTTGAAGCTTGGTGCGACAAGCATCTCAGCGGGTACGCGCATGTGCTGCCGCGGGCCATCAATGCTGCCAAGCGGAGCAACTACAGCGAGCCCGCTCTGATCTATAAGGCATTGCTGCTACTCGCCAACGAGTACAGGAATATGCGCATCACGGGAACCGCCGAAGCGAAAGAAGCGTTTGAACGGCAACGTGAGGCGCTGGGCATCAAGCCGATATCGCGCTCCGGCGGGGAAACGACGTTCACCAAGTTCTCGTCGGACTACGAAGTCCCATGGGGAAACAAAGGGGAAAAACGCACACTTGAACTGCACCTGGAAAAAGGTGGCGGGCGCGACGAGCGGTACTTTCTGCGCATGTACTTTTTTTGGGACGAGGAGTCCGAGCAGGTCGTTGTGGGGTGGATGCCTGGCCATCTGCCCAACTCGCTTACCTGATTAGGTGCGCCAACCTGCGCAGCCCCGGAAAGTCTCTGCAGCAGATTGATAAACACCCCGCGGAAGCACGCTCCAATGCTCTCTGGCCCCAATAGCGAGTAGTTCGGTAGTAAACTTCCCGCCACCAAGAACACTTCCACAGCAGTCCCAACTGCGGGCCAGCGAGTGCGCATATCGGCCCGTGCCAGTGCCTTCAGGATATATGACCGCCTTGCCCAACTGCCCCCAATGCAATTCCGAATACACCTATGAAGACGGCGGGATGTTCGTTTGCCCCGAGTGCGCGCACGAGTG
>JAGQOW010000345.1 GCA_020427155.1 Planctomycetales bacterium
GCATTAGAGCGGACCGATGGGACGTGCTTCGATGTTTCCTGAGATGATGTCGGCCATCGGCCGCTCAATGCGGCGTTAGATGATGGCTCTCGAACTCGTGGCACACCGTAGGTCACTCCTTCTCGGCGCGTTGGCGGGTGCCATGGCGCCGGTGCTGGTGTTCTTGGTACTGGCCCAAGCGGCACGGTTTCATAGCGCCGGTGAGCTGTCCGTCGATTCGTTTGTTTGGCTGACTATCGCTGCGCCTAGCGTTGCGATCTCGTTTGGTTTCGGGCTTCCCTACATGGTTCTCCTAAGACGGCTTCGAGCTCTCACTGCGCCTATGGTGTGGCTCGGTGCGGGTGGCGTTGGTTCGTGCCTCGTTGTCCTCCTTGCCCTTGTCATGGGTGGCGCCCACGGTAATCCCGGCCCAAGCCCGCTTGAGCTGCTCCGCGCTGTAGCCACAGGAGGAGCGCTTGGCTTAGTTGCTGGCCTTGCGGCTACGCTCGCGTCTGGTATTCCGCTACGTCAGCGCAAGAGTGGCATCATCTAACTACGCATTAGAGCGGACCGATGGGACAGGCCTCGATGTTTCCTGAGACGATTCCGGCCATCGGCCGCTCAATGCGGCGTTAGATTCCGGTTTCTATGGCTCGCGTAGTTTTTGTCGACGTCGACGACACGCTGGTTCGCTCCGTGGGGTCGAAGCGTATTCCCATGACGAGCGTGGTCGCACACGTACGTGAGCTTCACGCGTCTGGGCACGTGCTCTACCTATGGAGCTCTGGCGGTGCCGAGTACGCCCGGAAGAGTGCGGAGGAGCTTGAGCTTGCTGAGTGCTTCGCCGGCTTCCTTCCCAAGCCGCAACGCATCATCGATGATCAGCCTGTTTCCGACTGGGTCGATTTCGAGCATGTCTACCCACTTCAAGCCGCATCCGGTGCCGCGTGAGTTCGTGCCGGTATCTAACTACGCATTAGAGCGGACCGATGGGACAGGCTTCGATGTTTTCTGAGACGATATCGGCCATCGGCCGCTCAATGCGGCGTTAGGCCCCGGCATGGAAGATCGCGAGGTGGTTGTTGTCTACGACAAGCAGTGTCCTGCTTGTGACTACTACTGCCACATGGTCCAAATCCGCGAATCTGTTGGGCGTCTCGTCCTTCTCGATGCTAGAGAGGCTGGTCCCGTGATGGAGGAGATCACTTCTGCTGGTCTCGACATTGATCAAGGCATGGTTGTAAAGGTTGGCGAGCGGCTCTATTACGGCCCCGATGCGATTCATGTCCTAGCGCTCATGGGCACCAATCGCGGCTTCTTCAATCGGTTGGCCTATTGGTCTTTCCGCTCCGCGGCAGTTTCCCGAGTGCTCTATCCCATTCTTCGGGCGTGTCGGAATCTGCTCTTGAAGGCTCTGGGCAAGACCAAGATCAACAATCTCGGGGTGTCGGGCAATAACCGTTTCTGATTTGTGTGTTGTCGAGGCGTGGCCTAACTACGCATTAGAGCGGACCGATGGGACGTGCTTCGAGTTTCCTGAGATGATGTCGGCCATCGGCTGCTCAATGCGGCGTTAGGCGTCATAGCAGGAGGCGTCGCATGGGATACGCATCAACGCTCGAGGCGATCACAGAGCGCCTGAATGAGGCGCTGTTCGTCGCTAGTAGCATTCCCGACGACCCACACATCGCTAGCGACGAACAGCGGGCTGCGTTCGAGCGAGCGCTCTCCGCTCTGCTAGGAGTTGTTTGCGAGGCACGTTCATACCTCGACATCGCAACTGATCCTACGCTTGACATCGCTCAACGCCTTCTCGCCGAACAGCGCAATAGTCAGAGCCACGCCGCACGTGCGCACGAGGCCACCGTCACTGCTCTCCGTCTGAAGCAATCACTGGATTCTGAGCGAGAAACCGTCGCGAAGCTGCGGGCTGAGGTAGCAGAACTCCGGGCCCGAGTGCATCGAACCGACAAAGCGTTAGAGAAGGCCTATGGAGCGAACCCAAGTGGCGTTCTAGGTGCATACTCGGGCGGGTCGGTCACTCCGCGCGATTCCGACAAATGACGCCTAACTACGCATTAGAGCGGACCGATGGGACGTGCTTTGAGTTTCCTGAGATGATATCGGCCATCGGCCGCTCAATGCGGCGTTA
>JAGQOW010000346.1 GCA_020427155.1 Planctomycetales bacterium
GAAGCCGAACACGCCCCGGCAATAGCGGCGTAAAAAGACTGGCCCGCCGCTGTCCGAAAGTCGTGGGCTATCGCACAGAGACCCCGAGCAATCACGCATCCTGTGGTTTGAGTGTCGGGATTTTCAAGCAGCCATTTCTTAGCACAATCTAATTGATTGAACAGCCTCGCCCGCCGCCTGGGCAACAAACAAATCGGCGAAACCGAGTTCGAGTCGGTCGCCGGCGCGTTTGGCGGGCGTTTGGCCTTCGAGGTTGCCGATGCGGTAGCGGACGAGATTCCGTACTTTGGCCGTCCGGCCCCAAAAGCCGATGATGTCGTCGATGCAGGCAAGAAGTTTGGGAGGGCGAGAAGAATCATCCTGAGTACAAAAGCACCAAGCTCAGCAAGCCTAGGACGATTAGGGAAGCGAACGCGACCAGCCTGAGACAGCCTTGTTTGCTGTGTGTGGTACGACTTGGATGTTTGGGTTCCAACTGCTGGATGAGATCGTCGGCCATAGCTGCGCTCTTGGCTTCGAGTCGTGCCCAGTGGGCAATCTCTTCGTTCGACTGCCTGTCGGGGATGTGCTTGCTCGAAACTCCATCTCGATCATGCATGAATCGACTCGCCCGGCGGTTAGGTTGGTTGCCATGCAAGAGATGGTTCAAGTGCTTTAGGTTCGTGGTGTAATTGGAGTACGTGAAAAGTTTCACGAACTATTGGCTTGTGAAACTTTTCACAAGGGTTTTTTCTTAAATATCAACTAGCGATTGGACAGTTGTTGGTGTTATCCTGGTACCAAGTCGTGGTCAGGTAACTGACTCGCAAGTCATCGGAAGACGGTTGCTTTTCTGTTTTGCTGTTCAGTATTCGAAAGTGCCTCGTGTGTTCCAAGAAGGAAGGCGAGGCCTTTGGCGGAAGGTGAAGTTATGTCTCAGATTTCTGCGCGCGATTTTATGGTGACCCGGCTCGTTACGCTTTCTCCAGAGATGGACGTGATCGAAGCGGTGCAGCGATTGTTGAAGAATCGCATTTCTGGCGCACCGGTAGTCGATACCGACGGAACATTTTTGGGTGTGTTTTCTGAAAAGTGTTCGATGCATGTGATACTCGATGCCGCCTACGATCAGTTGCCGAGCAATAAAGTGCAACTGTTTATGGATACTGACGCGCAGACGATCGAACCCGACACCCACCTGCTATCGATCGCCCAGGTATTCTTGCTGACCGGCTATCGACGACTTCCTGTGGTCGAGCACGGCAAGCTTGTCGGTCAGGTAAGCCGGCGCGACGTGATCAAGGCGTCGCTTGGATTGCTGCGGAAGCCGTCCAGCCGAGCCGAGGGTTCGTCGCTGCTTTATCTGAGCGCACTGGTCGAGCGTCACGAAGCACCGCTCGCCTAGGTCCGCAGGCGTATTTAGCGCAGGGGGGATTCGTTTCCTGCTCTGATCGATCTGCTGCGGAACACCTGCTGGGCTTGGCGGCTCCCTAGCCAGGTCGTGGTTGCTATGGTAGTCTACGCGGCTTCAGGACGGTTGTTCCTTGCCCCCTAGCCCTTAGTACTCTGCGGATCAGAAACATGGCCCAAGCCATTGCTGGCGTCGTACCTGCTACAGAAAAAGAAGTGACGGTGATGACCGTATGGCCGTCGATCGCCGCCACGGCCTATGGTCGCTGGTGGGGGCGGCGTTATGCCAACCAGATTGGCATCACGCTGTTCGGACTGCCGATCACCGTCGGTCGGATCTTGGCGCTGGTTTCGATTCCGTTCATTCTGCCTGTGTACTTTCATATGCTCTTGCCGAAGTTGCCGTTTGTGGTGTTCGGCGTTTCAAACCCTAGTTGTCGTCGTTATCGGCTGACCAACCGGCGGGTGCTGGTCGAACAGGCCTTCGACGGGGGCGAGCAGCAGAGCGTTTCGCTCGACCGGTTTGATACTATCGAGACCAAGGTATTGCCGGGGCAGGAGTGGTATCCTGCCGGCGACTTGATTTTTCGGAATGGTCCGATCGAGACCTTCCGTCTCGCGGGCGTGCCGCACCCCGAAGCTTTCCGGATTACCTGCCTGAAAGCCCATGCGGGATATGTCGGCGTGCAGCAGGCGAGAGAGATAGGCGCTGCGGTCTAAGTCGTTACCGAATCGTCACTTT
>JAGQOW010000347.1 GCA_020427155.1 Planctomycetales bacterium
AAGGGGAAATCGGCTACTGCTAAGAAGTAGCCGGAAACTGCGACCCGCTTGGCGGCGGGCACGTAGCTTTGAGAAGTCGCGGCCTCGGGGCCGCTTACCAACGTGACTCTGTCAATCGATGTCTGTAGCTAAAGAGGGAAGCTCTTGCGGGGCCGGAGATAAGCTCCCGGTGCCTGAGTCGTCACTCAGGTGATTGAATTCCGCAAGAGTGGGAGTGTGCCGCAAGTAGGTAGTCCGCCCTCGGGCGGAGCGATGCGAAGGGCCAACGCCCTTCCAGGTTGCCGATGGCGACCTGCCGTGCAAGGCAGTGCGGGCTCGTTTGGTGCATGGTGGCTGGTAACCACTGGGCGGTTTGTTGTCAAACCGCAGCCAACGACGAAAGCGGCGACGGGTTTTGTGCCTGTCCAAGAACGTTGCGGCGATTGCCCGCGAAAGCGGGCAATCGCTACTTCCTTGGGTGGAAGCTCAAGGTGCTACCGTCACACGAGTGGCTTGGCCGCTGCTGGTGTGACGCGTGTGCAGCGACGCTGCTAAGGATTGAAGGCAGTGCTTGGGGCGACTTCCCAAGGAAGTGGCTCTCGAACGGTTCGTCTTCAAGGTTAGCAGGGCTTTTCGGATGGTTTGTGCCTCAAACAAATCATCCTCTTCGATTTCGTTTCAGTAAAGCGTCGGCTTGATAAGCCGCTACTCTTTCTTACTAGGCTACTTCCAAATAAGAACATACACGCAGCGAGCGATACGCACCGATGACTCACGACGATTGGGAGCGGCTGCCACGCGTTGTGCAACATCCGCTGGCGATTGCCCATAACATGCCAAATGCCATCTTGGCATCAGCGGGAAAAGGGAGCGTGCAAAACCGTGGTCTGAAGTACAAGTGCGAAGCCACTACGCTAGAGGGCTTCATCCAACAATTGGCGGTCGGCTACGTAGCACGCCGCTACTTCTTCTATGTAAGTGGTCGCGTCCCTCGGCGACTCGCTCCGGGGGAACACGACACACGACTGCTCAACAAGTTCGACGTGGCCCGCAGCAAGTGGTCGCGGTATCGCCGCACGAAACGGCAAGGCCCGGACGGCAGGCCGCTGGGCAACGTGCAGTATCTTCGCTTTCGCGACTTTTGGGTTCTCTTGGCGACCGCCGGTCATCACCGTTTCTTTCAAGAGCATACGCAAGCGACCTCAGAAGGCGTCGATGCGGTGCGACAGTACAAGGATGTTCGCCGGACGCCGCTGGTGTTCGGCGGATACTCCATTGGCCATTGCAATAAACTCTCCGTGCGTATCAGTCGGCAGGCGTACCGCGAACTCAAAGACCATTTTCTCCAACTAGCTCAGGCATACCGGACGACCGACCGGCTGGAACAAGAGTTCCGCCGGTCCCCTTTTGAGCCATACGGCGGCGTGACACGGCAAATGTTCGCCGTGCTGCGAGCCGTCAACCGACAGCGAAAGACAGCCGGTCTGCCGCCGGTGCCGCCGAGTTGCGTTCGTGTCAAACGTCGAGCCGTGAAACCGTTCGCCGAACCGATTTATCAATTAGCAGCATAGGGAGGAACAATATGCGACAGACACAAACACCTGAGAATAAACAACCGCAAGCAGAAGTCATCAATTTGTTCGGCAGCCGCCTGGGCGAAATCGCCAGCGAGCACTGCAGGCAAGAGCAGCAAGAGCGGCTCCTCAAGCGGGCATTGGAAGTCGCCGAAATGCTCGACCAATTGGACGGGCAACTAAGCGTCGACCGCGAACGGGCGGTCGCCATGCTCGCCGAGTATTCGGGCCTGTTGGGCCTGGTGGTGGAGGACATTCGTGCGATACGCGATATGGACGAGAGTTTTGGAGGCCGTCAGGGCGGGCAACCGAAGCTTGCCGGTCTGGCCCTACAGTTTGAGCGGGGCATTGCTTACTTGCTGGGCGTCTTCTCGGTGGTCAGCAGCGGCGAAGTCTTGCCCGTTTACAATTGGAAGCTCGTGCATCGCGACGTGCAGGAAGTGCTCGGCACGTCGCAAGACCTGATTCGCTTGCTCGAACCGCCGGTGATGAAATCGGCGGCGTAGTCTGTCGCTCCATCGCTGGGCGGCACGGAGCAGCCACCGGCTGAAACGAACTGAACCGCTCTCCTGCTTCC
>JAGQOW010000033.1 GCA_020427155.1 Planctomycetales bacterium
CGAGTCGGCGTCTTAAGTCAACTCAAGCATTTCTTCGAGCAACTCCATAGGCAAACCGATAACATTCGACTCACTTCCTTCCACGATATGAAGCCAGCCAACCCGGTCTTGATAGCCAAATGCACCCGCCTTGCCATGCCATAAGCCGCTGGCTAGGTATTCGTCTAGCTGCTCATCGCTGAACTTGTCCATCTTGAGTTGCGTCACGGCGAGTCGTGTCATAGGTGCGCCAGCAGACTGTGCCGAGGAAAAAGGCCACACGCATAGGCCACTGTAGACACGATGCACTTTCCCGCGCAACTGCTCGAGCATAATGCGAGCATGCTCCTCATCCACAGGCTTGCCAAGTATGGCTCCCTCGCATTCCGCGAGCGTGTCGCAGGCGACCAAAACTTTGGGCGTGCCGTCCAAATTCGACTCAAGCAACTGGTCGATGACATCCGCGGCCTTGCGCTGAGCGAGTTCGCAAACCATGGCCGCAGGGCCACCCGTGCTGCAGATGCCACACTCTGCAGAATCTCGCGGAGCCACCACCTCGAATCGATAACCTGCGTCGCTCAGCAGCCGTTTACGCTGTGGAGATCCACTAGCCAGAATCATTCGAGATTGCGACATCAAACCTGCTGGGAAGAAAAAACGCAAGACTCCGAGACGCTGCAGGGAATTGTCTGTACCGGCCACATTGACACAGGGCGACAAGACCACCTAGGCCGTGCTGACGGCAAAAGTTATGCTGAAGCCTAACATGCTCGCCGCGGAATTGGCAACGGTACGATTTCATGTCGCTATCTTTCGGTCCACTCGAAGTGATCTATGAAGACAATCACCTGTTAGTGGTCAACAAGCCTGCGATGCTGCCCACAATGGGGGTTGCCAGTGACAAGCCGAGCCTGCTGGGACACGCCAAGGAGTACATTCGCCACACTTATAACAAACCCGGCAACGTCTATCTTGGGATTGTAAGCCGGCTTGACGCGCCGGTGACGGGCGTTGTGCTTCTCGCACGGACATCGAAAGCTGCCGCCCGGCTTTCTGAGGCATTCAGGCTTCACAGGGTGAAAAAGTGTTACTGGGCCGTTGTTGAGGGCTCGCTCGATATGCCTGAAGCGACACTGGAGCATTACCTGCGCAAAGACGAACGGCATCGGCGTGTTCATGTTACTCACGCAGATTGTCCTGACGCTCAGTTAGCAAGGCTGCAATACCGTGTCTTGCGTCAGCACCAGGAATTAGCACTATTGGAGATCATGTTAGAAACTGGCCGCAAGCATCAGATACGTGTGCAACTGGCAAAAACTGGCCATCCAATTCTAGGGGACTTGAAATACGGCAGTTGCGAGAAGTTTCCTCTCGGTCTGGCGCTCCATGCCCGGAGCCTGGAACTGGAACACCCGGTACGCAGAGAAACGATATCTTTTGAAGCTCATTTGCCTGCTAGTTGGCAGAAGCATGCTGGGGTGGCAGCACTGCTGTAACAGTTTTCCTGCCCGAAACTTGGCGCGGTTGCCCTTGGCGTACTAAACTTTCCTTGGGGACATCGAGCATTTTAAGTATCCTTCGAGGCAACAAGATTTGGTGCGTACCGAGCGGTCCATATTCGAGCAAGCAGGACTGGCTAGCGGCCTGTTGACTGAAGACCAGATTGATCTTGCTTGGCATATGCTTGCCGAGAGCTTGCCTGACAACGATTTGTCGCTGGAGGAAGTCTCCGACCGGCAATTAGCCGTGCAACTTGTAGAGTTGGGGCATATCAACCAATGGCAGGCTGAGCAGCTGTGCCAAGGCCGTACTAAGTTCACACTTGGCGCTTATCGCATCCTGGATGCAATTGGCCAGGGAGGCATGGGCTGGGTCTTCAAGGGCGAGCACGAGCTACTGGGGCGTATTGAAGCCATCAAAGTCCTTCCTAAAAGCCAAACCGATGCGAATTCGATAAGCAACTTCCGGAAGGAAATACGCGCCCAGGCTCGACTCGACCACCCCCATCTTGTCCGCCTCACGTATGCCGATACTGATGGCGACACGTACTTCTTGGTCACGGAATATGTACCTGGTTCCGATCTTCGCCGGTTAGTTCGAGAACACGGTCCTGTTTCCCCTGCACAAGCTGCTCTGATCATTTCACAGACGGCAGAAGCGTTGTGCTATGTCCATGCCCAGGGTTTGATCCACCGCGACGTCAAACCAGGAAACTTGTTGATCACACCCGAGGGCCATACAAAGCTGGCAGATTTGGGGCTTGCTTTTTTCTCGTCTGACTGCTTCCCTGAAGAGAGCAAGCTCTCGCAAACCAGACCGAAACACATTGTGGGGACCGCCGATTTCCTCGCTCCAGAGATCATTGTTACTCCGAGTGAAGTGCGCCCCATCAGCGATATCTACTCGCTTGGTTGCACTTTGTATTACGCCGTGACCGGCAAAGTGCCTTACCCTGGAGGAAAGACTGCCGACAAACTGCGCCGTCACCTGGACGAAGTTCCGATCCCGGCAATTTGGCTCAATTCGAGAGTGGATAACAAGCTAATGGGGGTGATCGGAGCAATGATGCAGAAGCGTCCCTCCGACCGCGTCGCCACAGCTGCGGAAGTCGTCGAATTGCTACGCCCCTGGGTGATTTCCGAAGAGTCGGGCGCCAGGCAGACAATTGGTAATCTGGCTAAGTTGCCCAGCAAACAAGTGTTCCGCGACGCGTCGCTAGCCGACACCAAACCAGTGGCCATCGAATCTGAAGAAACCTACTCCCAGAATCGACAGGCAACCGAACACCCGGCGCGCCATCCCCAATCGGTTGAGAACAAATCCCAGTCTTCAGCAGCCATCCCAGCAGCGCCGACGGAGTCCCATGCTACTCCTTTGGACCGCGCGACGCGCATTACCTTGGGGCTGGCGATCGCCGCCATCGTAGCCGCGATCTACCTGGTGCTCTTCAAGACCTGAGAGCAGCGCCGATTGCGGCCCAATGCTTCCGAGGGCTCCATGCGCTGAGAAGGTTCCTGACGCCATCTCAGATAAACCATGTCAGGCAAATAACGATGTCAGCGCCGCCGCTTTCACCAACTCTCGCGGTTGGTTCAGGTGGTTGTAGACAATCGTATCTGGGGCAATGCCAAGTGCGTGATAAATGGTTGCCAGAAGTTCCGTGGGATGGACCGGATCGGTCAGTGGCCCGGAGCCTGTCTCATCGCTTTCGCCATGAACGTGGCCTCGCCTGGTTCCCGCACCAGCTACGATTCCCGTGTAACAGTAGGGCCAATGGTCGCGACCGTCGTCGCTATTGCCGTTACCCGAAGTGCTGACGCCCCTCTGAGGGCTTCGGCCAAATTCGCCAATGGCAACCACAAGCGTTTCGTCTAGCAATCCTCGCTGATCAAGATCGGCAATCAAACCAGAAAGTCCCGCGTCGAGCATCGGTGCAGACTGCGTTTGCATTCTTTTAGTCAAACCAGTGTGAACATCCCAAGAGTGGTTGTCAGAATTGGCAATTTTCGGCCAAATGACTTCGACGACCCGTGTGCCGGCTTCAATCAGGCGTCGGGCCAGCAAACAACTTTGGCCAAAGGTATTCTGTCCGTACTTGTCACGAACCGACTTGGGCTCGCTCTTCAGATCGAAGGCCTCGCGCGCTCTGCCTGAGACAACCAGATTCAGAGCTTGGTCGTAGTATTCATCAAGCTTATAGTCTTTTACGGCCTTATCTACGGCAGGCATGCCCGCATCGATGACCTCACGCAAGCGAGCTCGTCTTTGCAGTCGTTGGGCATAAATGTCGGGCTGCAACTGGAGATTGTCGATCTTGATCTTGTCCATCTTGCTCATATCCATGTCATCGGCATCTGGATAGAGCGTATAGGGGTCATAGGCACGTCCTAGGAAGCCGGCAGTGCCGCCTTTGCCCACAACGTTGCTTTCTTGCAAGGGCCGGGGGAGCATGACGAACGGCAACATCGGCTCGGTTACCGGCTTGAGCCGGACGATGTTCGAACCAAAGTTCGGAAAGTCTTTAGGGCTCGGAGGTTCCAACTGTCCGGACGGGCTGACCTTGTCGGTCGTATAGCCTGTCATCATCTGGTAAATCGCAGCCGTGTGATTAAACAGACCGTTCGGTGAGTAGCTCATCGAGCGGATCATCGTGAACTTGTCGTTCACCTGTGCGAGCTTGGGCAGTAGCTCGGTAAAGGCCACGCCGGGCAACTTCGTGGAAATCGGTTTGAAAACACTTCGAACGTTGTCCGGAACATTTTCCTTCGGATCCCAAAGGTCCAGGTGGCTGGGGCCTCCCTGGAGATAGACCATAATCACACTTTTCGCCTTGTCCCAACCAGGGCCCCCCGAGATGACTCCATTGGCAGATGCAGTATTGGCCGTGGCCGAACGCAACTTCAGCAAACCTGCCAGGCTCAGCCCGAGGGCTCCTGAGCCGCCAATTCGCAGAATGTCTCGTCTCGTGACTCCTAGTTGGCGATCACACAAGTCTTTGCCAAGCTGGCCAGGAATAATCAGCATGATTCGTTACCTTTAGAGGAAGTTTTCCTAGGTTACCTATTAAAGAGAAACGCTGGGCTGTTGATCAAGGCCCAGGCAATATCTTGAGCACCTGTCAGACGCCCGTTTTCGATTTGTTTGCTACTGAGTTCTATAGCACGCTGAAGCTGAACCAGTTTGCCGTCCGCAGGCAAAGGCTCCTTCAGATATGCCAGATTGTCTTGTAACTCTTTAAGTTTAGGATCGATTGGCAACGGGGCTTTGCTGTCGGCAATGGCGGACAGCCGATTCGCAATGCCCTCGTCAATGTTTCGGTAAAAGGCTATCAAGTACGCCTGCTGCTTCTCATTTCGCTTGTCGGCAGGTATTGCCAGTAGGTTCGAAACATTTGCTGGAACACCTCTCAAGTCAACGGGGTGGGGTGATGTCGTAACGGACAGGCGAAATCTTCCTATGGCATAGGTCTCTCGATGGAATAACTGGTGAAGTTCGAACGCCAGCACGGTTCCCTCTTGATCACCAAGCGGCTCCTTGAATTCGAACGTCGCGACGTGATCTACGCCGCGCTCAGGCGATATGGCCCAGCCATCTCCCTCTTTTTCAAGTTTTCCGTCAATTGCTTCCTTCACATCGTAACCGTTCTGGTCAAAATCGGACTTCGCGTTTTGCAATACGACCTCTGCTAGCGCGTCAGGGGTACTTGCCGACGCGCTGCGAAGTTTCAATTCGGTAAGTACAAAATTGCCGTCCGAAGCAAGTCCTGGCCCGTTCTGGGGGAGCCGCTCATCCGCCAGCACTTCGAGCCGCATGGCCGTAATGCCCACCAGATCGGTCTTTGCCGTGACGTTGTAAGTGCCAACTCCCTTCTCGCCCTTTGCAAACAGTGAGAAGTCTGGCTGCTTGGTCAATTCAATTCCGAACGAACAAGTATACTCCTGAGGATCCAATGTTCTCCAAACCGTCAGACTTGCTGCTTGTTCCTTTTCCCATTTGACCAGTAGGCCGGGAAGAGTTGTTTCATACTGTGCAAGCTCCGACTCGAGTTCTTTCGTCTTCTCTTCTTTTTGCTTCTCCATTTCAGCCAGTCGCGGAGCAAGCTCCGCCTGATAAGCGGCAAGCTCTGCTTGAGCCACCTCGATAGCTTTCGAACGCGCTTGCTCTTTCTGAGCCATAATTGGTTTCAGCTGTTCTTGATAATCCTGCAACTCAGCTACCAGAGCTTCGTGGTCTCGGGTCACCGATTGGAGTGTCCCTACTCCAGCAGTTACCTCTTCGGCAGTAGGAGGTCGATTGAGAATCTGCAAAAAGAGCTTGTTCACTAGCTCCGCATCATTGATGTCCGAAGCGGCAATCTTTGCCAACTCGTTCTCGGGGTCGCTGATCGCGCCATTGAGCGTAGGCCCGCTTACCAGCGCCATCACAGGCCCCAACTGCATGCCTGCGGATCGCTCACACTCACAGGCACTCTCTCGCGGGGGGCGTCCAAAGTTTTGCAGGAATCCGCTCGCAATCTTGATCCCAGCATCCGGCAACGCGGCAGCACGTGTCCCGGCTGGCACCCCCGGGATCTTGCTAACCGAACCAGTGACTTGATGAATTGCATCGAACAGCACCTCAGCTGGGAGGCGTCGCGCCAGCGCGTGGGAGTAGTTCAGCTTGTCATCTTCATTCCACGTATTCGTTGCGATCGAAAGCTGATAAGTCCGAGATTTGCAAATAGTTCGCACGAGTTCTTGCACCGAAAACCCGCTCTCGACGAATTGGTCGGTTAGCCACTGAAGGAGTTCCGGATTGCTGGGCGGATTGCCCGCCCGGATGTCGTCGAGCGGATCAATCAATCCTACTCCCAGCAAGTAGCCCCACATGCGGTTGACGTAACTCCGAGCAAAATACTGATTGTCTGCCGAGGTGATCCAGCTCGCCAAGCGTTCTCTCCGGGTGGCATTTTCCGGCGCTGTGTGGCTCGACAGGAAGGGGAATTTTGGAGGGGTCACCTGCCCAGTCCGTTCGTGCTGGATCTCTCCTTCACTGCGATCAAACACTTCTTCGTACAGTGGTTTGCCACCCTCGACGGCGGTACCTTCGATCCGTTTATCCTTGCTCTCTGGGTCAGCTTTGAGATCGTATTGGGCAAAGAAGGCGGCCGTTTCGTAGTACTGATCCTGCGTCCAACGCTCGAAGGGGTGATCGTGGCACTTGTTGCAATTGAACCGTACTGCCATGAACAAGTGCGTTGTGTTCTCCATCGTTTCGGCTGGGGTCCGCAAAATCTTGAAGTAGGATGCCGCGGGGTTTTCGCGATTTGAGCCAGTTGCTGTCAGCAGAGAATAGGCAAATTTGTCGTAGGGAGTATCCTGCGTAACTTGCTCTCGGATCCAGTTGCGAAATCCCTGCGAGCCTTCGATGCCGAGATACTTGCGATTCACCTGCAGCAAGTCAGCCCATTTGTTGGTCCAGTGCTCGATGTAAGCCTCGCTACCAACCAACTTGTCAATCACTTCATCTCGTTTCACACGGGAGGGACGCCCATCTTCCAAGAAACCAAGCACTTGCTCTGCCGTGGGTGGCAAGCCTGTCAAATCGAGATAAATACGACGCAGGAACTCGTCGTCGGTGCACTCTGGAGACGGCAAGATTTTCATCCGCTGCCATTTGGCAGCAACCAGCTCATCAATCGGATTGTTGGCAACGGGCTGTTGCCAGACAAAGCCCGTCCGGTCTCCCATAACGGTTACCGTTGTGGCGGCATACGAACCTTCGAAGCGCGCAAGCATCGCGGCTTCGCCCCGGCGGTGCGTCGTGATTAATCCGTCGGAATCGACACTGGCGACATCGGTGTTGCTGCTCTCGACAAAGCTCTCGGCGGTTACATCCCTACGGCTGCCGTCAGAATAGGTCGCTACCACGCGAACTTGCTGCATACCGCCAATCTGCTGGACGACCGGATTTTTGGGAGATATCTCAATTCCAGTAACCTCGGCAGCATTCGCGTCGAGCGCCGCACCGGCCTGGATCCAGCGCCGCAAAATATCGTAGTACGGCTCGGTCGGTCTAACCACTTGACCTCCTACGTGCGGAACGACACCCGTAGCTTTCAACAACGCTAGACTGTCTGTAGGTGAAGCCAGGTTGATTCGGCGAGACGCCAAGTCTTCAGTCAATGCGCGAACATCGAACTGCGGATCGTAGCCCCGCAACGACAGCTTGAATCCGTTCTGACCGTCCTTCGAGCCGTGGCAAGTGCCAGCATTGCAACCCAGTGCTGATATGACGGGAGCAACATCTCGTATAAAGCTCACTCGTGCATCACTGTTGAATCCAGAAATGTCTATCGGAAGCACAGCCGTATGCTCACCGACTGTCAGTTGAAGCCGCGCCTGGCCGTTAAGCTTGGGACGAATTAGGCCTCGTGGCGAGATGCCGACAACGTCGGCAGATAGCTCGCGCGTTGCAATGCGTGTGACGTCAATGGTGTCGCCTGACCCGAGCTTGGCGGTTACCACCAATTGGACCGTGTCAAATCGGTTGTCGAGCACGACGGAACTCGGCTCGATTTCAAGACCAACAATACTCGTCCCGTCAGGGAGTTGCTCGGCGACCGAGCCTAAGGTAGGTTCGATCGTAGCCGTCGGCTCCTGGCCATCTGCTGCCAAATGGGGGCCTTGCTCGGAAGGAGTTATTTCCACCGGGACAAAGCTCTTTGCTTCCGAGGCAGTCTCTGCATTGAATAGACGAACCAGCCCCCGCGCACCTGCGGTGGCGATGGTTTTGCCATCCGGACTGAACGCGACAGCGTAAAATGCCCCCTCGTGCAACGTCGTCTGAGCAACAATTGCCACATCCGAAGTTCGGGCTGTTTCGAGTTTTTGGTTTTCCTCGGCAGAGCGGCTGCTTCCCACTTTCTCGCAAATGACTTTGAGTTCCTCGGGAAGGGCGACCTCAAAGTCCACCGAGTAAACGGCAAGCTGGCCGTTGCCGTCGTATCCGCTGCAGGCAGCAATACGCGACCCATCTGGACTGAAAGCGACGCTATACACAGGCCCGTCGAGCGGTGGCAGCTTCTTGATCAGATTCGCATCGTCTCCGATAACGCGTTTCGACTCACGGTGCACACGGTAAATCTTAGGTACCCCGTCTGCGCCGCCTACCACGATCGCATCGCTCGAAGGATGGCGGTCAACCGAACCAATCCCTCCTTTGGAGATTCCCGGAGTAATTGTGGTGATATTGTCCACGAAACGTTGAGTAGCCAATTCGGTGAGTTTCGCGGTGCGATCGCGGCCAACTGAGACGACATGATCGCCTTGAACTGAAAAGGTCGTGTCAAATACCCAATCATTATGAGAACCTTGGAACAATACTTGCTTGCCCGTATTCGCCTCGATGACACGAACTGTATTGTCACTGCAGCCAAAGGAAATCAACTTGCCGTCTGGCGACCAATTGGCCCCGTAAACGGTATCGAAAGTAATCGGCAAGGAAAGCGTAAGCTTGCGCTTCGCAACATTCCAAACCTGGATCTCCCCCATGCGACCTGGCCGACCGCCGGCAACAGCCAGTTGCGAGCCGTCGGGAGAAAAACGCACCGATTCGATTCTTGCCGCCATGCCAATCAGACGGGCGACTAATCCTGAGCCGTCAGCTTGGTGAAGTAGCACTTCGTGAAAGCCTGCCACAGCAAGTAGCTTACCGTCGGGAGAGAAATCTAAAGAAGTTATGACTGGAGCAGCAGAATACCTGGGAGGATTCTCTGTGCTGTACTGCAGCGCAGGGTCGAGTGGGGAATCATCTTCGGCTCCCTGCTCGATCCAGCTGCGGATGAGGGCAATCTCGCTCTCCGCCAGTGGCGCCGCCTCCTTAGGCATTTCAGCTGAGCCATCGGTGGGAGTTATAAGTTCCACCAGATAACTCTCGTCCGGTTTGCCGGCCACCACAGCCGGGCTCTCGGAATCACCGCCACGCAATAACGCGTCAAACGAAGTCATCAGGTAACCACCACTCGATTTGGCCGGCTGATGGCAACCTAGGCATTTTGCCTGAAGCAGTGGAAAAACCTCTTTATGAAAACTGACTGTACCTGGCCCGGCAGGTGTCTCCTCTGCCGAGATCATGTCAGACCCGAGTGCCGCGGCAATAGCAACGGCAAATCCAAGTGAGAAGTTCTTTAGCACCGATCGTAGCAACATCCTCGAACATCCTACATGCTGAATAGTCGCGAATAGTCCATCTACTGGTTTATCCTGCAATTGTAATCATTCACACCGGTCATGCAGCAGCAAAAAATCCGGGATTTCAGCTTCTTGCCTGGGCTAAGTGTCTCAAATACTCCGCTTGTTGCGTACCAGAACAGCAAATGCTTCTTACGTCGCAATCTGGGAGCAACCGTCTAGAGGTGAGCTTTTAAGGGCGAATTGGTGAATTAACTCGCGTCTCCCTGCCGCGCTGCACTCAATTCGTTTTGAAGATCGGTAATCTGACGAGCGTTCAGAAATCGTCCTAGCAGCTTTCGTGTTTCGGCAAACAGGCCTTCAATGGTCGCCTGTACCTGAGGCTCGCGAGAACGATTCCGCTCGCTTCGCTCGGCTGCAGAGAGTAACTGGGCAAAATGCGCTCGAGTCGGCAAGTCGTCCAACTGACTGAGAAGTTGACGTGCGTCATCGTAGTTACCTTCCTGTATGTGATTGCGCACGCGAGAAACAAGTATGTTGCGCCGTGCCACCAAGTCGATTAATTGCTCCCGCAATGAGGTCAGGGTCGCTTCGGCTCGAAGCCGAGCTGTATCATCAGCAATCGGAACTTGGATCAAAGGAGACACACCGGAGGCAATCGGCACTTTGGCAAGCAATCTTCCATCGCTTCGCAAGAACAACGTTGTCACGGCGGCGCCTTCAGCAGGCACCTCAATTTCGCCCTGGGCATCAGTCAACCCAATCGGTTGACTTGGCAGGTCGTCCGATACACGCTGAAACACTTCGTAGCCAGCCAACGATTGGGATCGATCATGGCGGGCGTGAAATCGTACTCGCGTGGGCATTTCTGAGTTTGGCAGGGCGATGGCAAGATGTTCGACACTACCGCGCCGCCGTACGCCGAATGGCTTGCGCAATCCGGAGTGTACACGGCAGCGGCCGACGTCCTCCTGCATCTCTTCCAGCAAGAGATAGGTCCAGGGAATCTCACTGGTTGCGTCTGATTGAAGGTCGCCGCTTCGGCCTGCGCGGATCTTTAGTGGCCGATACACGGTTCCCAGTCGGGCGAATTGCCCGCCCCCAGAGCGTTGCGGCAAACTGCTTCCCTTATAAAGCAGCGCCACGTAGCTCTCGTCTTCAGATTCTGTTTCTCTACGAATCTTGGCCAGGGGGGCAAAGGTCGCTCTCAGCAATTCAAAGCACTTCTCGGAGAGCATTCTCGTTTGGCGAACTTCTCGCCGTAGCACAGGGCCCCAAGTGCCCGTAGAGTGATCCACCTCGCGACACGCCACGAGATGACCTTTCGTATTTGAGATGATCGACAAGAACATTTCCTTATCTATTCCCAATGGCGGCTCCAGGCTTGATTGCTCTTCCAGAGAATCAAGCTTACGGAGAAGCAAGTGCTCGAAGGGGCCTGAAGCCGGCAGAACCTCCGCCGACCACAGCGGGTAAAGAGTGGCGAAAATGCGTTGCTCGACGTGTTCCGCTATTGTCGCAGTCAGGCTGCCTTCGGGACGGGTCGCCGTATCGATTGCGAGATGAATCCTGATGCGATAATTAGAAAGTTCCCATTCCCGCTCGTCTCCCGCCGCGCCCAACCCTGGCAAGGCCCACCACGCGGCCATCTGTAGCATGACCAGCGCAACGCGCCGGCGCGTGGAATGGAAACCTCGAAAAACTACCAAATTGTCTTGATCTTGCACGCCCTATTCCTCCGCCCCCAGAGAAGAAGACTTCCAATTGGCAACGTTCTGGTAAAGCGCGACTGGCGAAGAACCTACTCCGTCGAGCGTATCGCGATGAGCAAAGTAATTCACAGTTTGCCATAGCGGAATCAGAGGCAAATCGTAAAAGGCGACCTCGTGGACATATTGCAATTGTGCGCGCGCTTCCTTCCAGTTGCTCGCTTCGTCGACCGCCGTAAGGGCGAGGTTCATGGCAGGACTGCAATTACCGGCACTTCCCGCTGGCCCCAGCAGCCTGCGCAAATCTACCAAAGGCTCCCAAAGAGGATACTCGGTGTATCGCAGATCGTAATCCACAGAAGCAGCGTCGAGCGTCGCAGATTGCTCTGCCAGCTGGATCGGTATCCCGATCGCATCCAGCTGCAGCTTGATCGTTTGACAAACTGCACGCGCAAGTGCCTCGGGAGGATGAGCCAATACCAGGGGATCAACGCTGGACTCCCGATCTAAGGGCTCCTGAGCCTCGGTCGGTTCACCATCCGGATTGCTAAGTGTTTCCTCTTCTTCTGGAGTCTTGAGAGTCATTCTAGCCACCGTCGCCAATACGGCAGCCAGTCGAGGCTCGTAGGGACGCGGCTTGATGGACTGCTGATAGGCATAACTCAAGGGGTCGGTCAAAGAAACACCTGCAGGCAACGGTCCGCTGAGAACTTGAAAACCGGGCCGATCTTCGCCACCCAACACGATGTCGTGGAGAATCCTGGACCGATCAATCCCAAAACAGAGTGCTCGACGGAACTCGCGCCTGCGCATCAACGGTTTAGAGTAATTCGGCGCCAAAACATGAATCGTTGGCAATCGATAGGAACCGACAGCAACTCCTTTCGTTTGCCGAAGTCGTTCAACTTGCCAGGGAGCGACGCGTTCGAGAATATCAACTTCGCCACGTACCAGTGCTGTCAGTGCGTGTTCTTCGCTGGAAAAAACCTGCTCAACGATCACTGGCGGGCGAGTTCGGTCGGCTGGTAGTTGACGGCGGTCGTACACCACGAGGTCACGGTTCTCTTTGTCAGCAGCCGCCAGATAAAAACTGGAGCGGTTCTCTTCGGAAACCACTTTACGCAGAGGAAACTGAAGCAGAGCATCCGGATGAACATGAGGCCGTTGCCAATGCAGATTGACAACTCGACCGTCTCGAATTGCAACATCCTGCAGCAAACGACCGAAGTCCTCCCGATAGCCAGTTTCCGCAGAATTCGCTTGCTTAATAAGTTCTAGAGCCAATCCTTCTGGAGTGATGCCAGCAGCCAGCGCCTGCTCGTTGAGTTGCACATCAAACTGGAGCCCCGATTCGGCAGTTGTCAATTTTCCCCAAGGACATACGTAAATGCCCCCTTCGCCGCCGAAGTCAATCAACTCGACAAATTGGGGATCACAGAGCCTTGCAACGCGGCTGGCGGCCACATCTGGCAACCCTGCCGAGTCAGGCGGCGTGCTGAGTTGTGTTACCCCGACACTAATTTGAGGTGACAACTGGTTGATCTTTTCGGCCAGTTGCTTAACATTGGCAACCGAGGGAAGAATTGCCAGCGCTTCGCGGATCGCTTGCCGAGCCTGGCGAAACTTGCCCTCTTCGAGATAACCCCGTGCCATCTCCAACTGCTTCTCTGCCCCGCCGCGAAATTTCGTGCGCCACGAATTGATCGACTTAATCTTGAGTCGTGGGAAGGCTTCCTCTACCGAATCGAGCACGTTGCGGGCAGCAGAATAATCCCGCCTGGCCAAATGCATTGCTAGCAACCGATCGGTCACCGCTTGGACAGCTTCAGCCAGGCCACTGGCCGAAGAATTGAAGTCGTAAAGCGATAGTAATGTCGAAAGCGATTCGTCAAACCGTTCCGCTGCGAAGGCGTCGAAAGCATCGCTTTTGAGGTACCGTTCGATTGCGGTTTGAAGGCCTGGAAGTTGGGGATAGTAGGTTTGGAGAAGATCGAGATAGGCATAGGCTTCGCTGAATTCCTTTTTATTCGTCAACTCATTTGCCTTCGAGAGCAGCAGTTGCTCGTACACCTCGATCTTTTCGATGGCACTCCAATCGATCTCATAAAGCACCGAAGGTTCACTTACTCGTTTCAATGTCAGCTTGCCCTCGCTCGGATAAGGGCCTCTGAAAGGCCGACTGGGCAAATCAAGTATAAGAGTATCTATCACTTCGCCCTGGAAAGATTGCTTCAGCGTGATTCGATCGAACGGCTGCTGGTCGAGCAGTCGCACTGCCACTTCTTGGGCTGCGGCAGAATACGATTCTCCCAGGACGGCTACTACGATCGCGCAAGCCAGCATTCCTTTTGACAAAGGCCTCAAACGACCGAAAGTAGTGGTTGGAGCAACCATGAAACGCGAAGCAAAGATGCTAGGGGAGGTCAACAATTAGCAGCGTGCCATCGAACGCCGTCAACACGGCTCGACGTCCAAAAGCCACGGGACCCGCCACAACGGGTTGATCAAGTTGGACGTATTCAGATTCGGTTCCGTCTTCGAGAGCCAGCCGCGATAGCCCACCGGTTCGCCAGGAAACAAAAAAGGCTCCATCGTCAGCCAGAGGCTTGCCGGTCGGCTGGCCGTGTGGCAACGGTTGCCGCCAGGCGAATTGACCCTGGGAGTCGATACATACCATCTCGTCCGCGTCGGTTGCAAAGAAGATTTGCTCTTCCGCCGCATAAGGACCCCACTCGACTTGGGCTCCGAGCTCCACCGCAGGCATGGCCTGCAGGTTGGGCAATTCGTATCTCGCAAGCCGTCCGCTCGAGGTGCCCGCACAAACAAAATCACTTGTTGCCGCAAGTCTTGTTACCAATGCATCGGGGCCTACTTCGGAAACTGCTTCAGCTTCGAGGTGAGGCTGAGGAGAAGCAAGCCGCGCGACGAGATAGATACTCTCGACTCCGTCGCTCAAAAGCAGCCGCGAACTGTCGCCCTCTCCGATCACCGCGGGAGTCAGCCATTGATAGGTCCTTCCTGGTACCAGCGGCGGTTGAAAGGGACTTCCCAAGGCCTCACCACTTATGCTGTCAAACAGATACACCTGGCCGACATTCGTCGGTACAACGAAACCCTCTCCCCAGATCACTGGCGAACCACTAACCGGACCTGGAATTGGTATCTCTTGTAACGGGCTATTCGAGGCGTCGGGAAGATAGTGCAGCAGCTTGGCTGCTTCTGCCGATGCGAGCGCCATACGCCCTTCAGCGAGATCCACAGAATACGAGTAGGACTGTCCGGTTGAGTTTCCTGTGGGGGGGCTCGTTGCCTCATCTTGCACGCGACGGCTCAGCGCGTCACGGTTGAGGAGATAGACGGTCCCCGAAGCCGTAGCCGTTACCATCCGCTTTCCGCCAGGGTCAACCACGGCGGCTCCGGCCGAAGGCACCCCCAACTCGGTTTCCCAGAGCGCTTGTCCTGCTTTACGATCCATGGCAGCCACGATCGCCCCGGCCTTCCCTGCCGGTCGGCGAACATGCACTAGTATCCCACCTACCTGCTGCAAGCGATGGTCAAAACTATCGCCGAGATAATCCTGATCTATGTTCATCACAGGGAGCCGATTGCCAGTGGGAAGAATCTCGAGTTTATTGAGGCGCGGTCCTGCAACCCAGAGATGACCATCCTCCAAAGCTCCGAAGCGAGCAACCGGCAAGCCACTCTCTTCATCTCGGCTGGCCAATTGGGTCAAAGCCCCGTCTCCCGAACCTGCCCCGACTTCATACACCGATATTTGCCCGCTACTGGTCAACACGACCACTCGACGCCCCTCGACCAGCAGGTCTGTGTTGACCAGACCATTTTGACGGCGCACTGTTGCGACCTCGGTCAAGTGACCCGCAGGGTTTGTTGCTAGTACATAAAACTGACTGGTCTGGATACCCGTATTCACGGCGACCAGCACCTTGTCAAGACTTGTCGTCGGCGGCACCGCTATACTCCCGTACTCATGACCAAGGTAGAAAACCCCCTGGCAAGAGAAGTCTTTGCCTGACAGTGTGAACAGACTCGACTGGTTGCCGACCACGTAAATGTTTGTGGCATCCTTGCTGACAGCGGGAGGAACTGCCAATCCCTGACCGAACGCGACATAGCCAGTGCGTTCGCCGCTTTCTGCATCGACGACGTGGAGCTTCCCTGTGCTTTCTGCCACCAGCAGGCGCCCCTCGGCTACGACGGGCTGCAGGATCGGCCCTTCGAAGTCCTGACGCCATACGAGTTTGCCGGCGTCGCCTGTGAGACGTAGCAATTCATGATTCGTCGTATCGACGACCACTACATCGCGATTGGCCAACTGCAGTGGCGCTAGATCCGAACCGAAGCCCACAAAGCTTCGCCACAATAGGGCTCCGTCCCGCGCATTCAATCCGTACGCCGCCCCGTCGATGCGCACCACGACAGACGCATCAGCCGTAGAAGTTGCAGGGCTGCCGCGACGTTGAGCAAACGCAAACTCTGCAACTACCTGGCTCGGCCGCGGTGAGGTCTCGGCAGCCTTCGCCTCCGCGACGTAGTGAACTTCCAGTTTCTCGGCTGCTGAGATCTCCTTCACCTTGGCTGCCAATGTCTCATCGTTCAAAAGCCCGGGAGACGATTCCAGCAAGTTTCGATGAATGCGGTAGGCCGAGGCCGTGTCGCTCTTATCAATGGCCGATTGAATCTCGATGAGCGCTGCTCCAAGTTGGCTTTTTTGCAGCTGCCCTCGCTCGACGCGGGCAACCGTCGCCTGGATGCCTTCGAGCACGACATCGTCGCGAAACGTCTTGGGAATGTATTTCGTATTGGCGCAGAGCGAGAGAGCAATTTCTGTTTGGCCCAGCAGGGCGACGACCGCTTCCGAACTCTCCTCGCTCTCAGCCTGATTGGCCAAACCCTGTGCAATCTTCGGAAGCAGCGATGCCAGATCCCTTTGGCCAGACTGAAAGTCCGGTTCGTCCTCAAGCTCTTGCAAAACCTCTTGAGCCGTCTTCAAAGCGTCTTCATATTTCGAGACACCACTAGTGGCTTTCCATAGCTGGGCCATTCCAAGACGCACTTTTGCGGTGCTGAACTGAGGGTGGCGAGGAAAGTCCTCCACAAACTTTTCGTATTGATTGATCGCTTGCGTATAAGAGCCAGCATCAAAAAACTCGCCTGCTTCGGCGAGAATGGCGTCGGAATTCTCGCGGCTTATCAGAAAAGTAAAGACAACGCCGGTTACCAGGAGGATGATCAATCCTCCGCCACCCAGAAGCAACAAGGGAGAGTCCCACTCACTCTTCTTCTTTGCTTTCTTCTTCTTGGGTTTCTTTGGTTCCTTAGCTTCTTCTATAATTGCTGAGGCGCTGACAAACGACTCGCCGGCCGTAGGACTGCTCGTAGCCGGCATCGACTCTGCGATGAAGCTCCCGGACTCGTCTTGTGGCTCTTCCGCCTGAATCGTCCAGCCAGACGCTCCTGTATCGGCGTCCTCGTCTGCCGAAGTTTCAATAGGAGATAACGTAGGAATATCTTCATCTATGGATTCAATCGTCGCAGGTTCCGGCGAATCTGGAGTCTCCGTCAGAAACTTCGGTGCTGGAAAGAAACCCAAGATGCTCGACTCGGCATTGCTGCCAACTGTCAGCGTAGTATCCAGCAACTGCTTGGCCTGGCGACGTGTGATGACCTCTCGTTTGACAAGAAACTTCAATACCGATTTAGCGGTAATCCGGTGATTGCCCTGTTGTACCTTTTCGCGAATGTCGGCAACGATTGCTGGCGGCACTAGATCGCGCTGTTCTAAGATGTCCAGGAATTCTTCTGTATTCATCGCGGTTCAGTTCTGTTGCAGGGCAGACCAGCGAGTGCGCCACCCGTAATCGTCTACAAGTCTAAATCGCCATCTTCGTAATTCATTAAGCGAATCTCTTCCATCCCCACGCCCGAGCCGGCATCCAGAGCCGCTACCACATACTCATGGCGCGAGTCGCCATTCGCCTGCACCAAAAGCCTGGCGGTGCCGCTGTCGCCCCCTCCGCGTGCTTCACGCAACTTGACCAGCAAGTCTTGCTTGCTCAGCACCTTTTGCTCAGCTTCCCACACGGGTGCGCCTATCCAATACACATTGTCGCCGTCGATGCGGATGACAACCGAATCCTGTTCGAGGTCCTCCACCGTCTGGGCAGCCGCGACTTCATCGCCAACCGGAGGGACTTCGATCGACTTCTGCAGCGCAAACGCGGCGGTAATCATAAAAAAGATGAGCAGCAAAAACGTAACGTCCACCATCGGAGTCAAATCGAGCTCGTCTTCCCGATCGCGAGTGCGCAGCCGGTCGGAGCCGCCATGTTCGCTCGGCAAGTTTTTGGAAATTGTATCCATGGAATTCAGTTCCTGAGTTGACGGATCAGTCGGATTCAATCACGGCCAAATGGATCTTTGAACCTTCCACAGCCGAAACGGCCCTGATGACTCGGGCAACCTCCCGCGAGGCAACGTTGCGATCTGCCTTAATCAGCACATCTTCCTTCCCTTCTTCGCGCCGTCCTTTTTCGACGGCTGCCTGGATCAATGCCCGCTGTTGCTCTAGGTCGTCGACCAAACGTTCCGTCTCGATCTTGCCATCCGCCAGATACACCGGCGCCGAGTCAACCCCTTCGTCGCTTAACGTAATAATCACCGAGTTTCTCTGCCCCACGCCCTTGCCGTGCTTCGCCGAAGGCAACTCGATCGCCGACTTTTGGTCCGGGGTCGAACAGACAAGAAAGAAAATCAGCAGCAAAAAGGTGATATCAATCATCGGCGTGATATCCATCTCGGCATCGTCGCGCCGGTTGCGTCTCCGCAGCAAATTCGCTCGAAACAAATCGTCGGCGTGCACTAAGGAGTCGGACATAATCACTTCTCGAAGACACACGAAGGTGCTGGATGCAAAACGTTCATCAAACTCTGTGAGCTAGGAACCCGGAAGCACCGATTTCAATTGCTCGAACAACCGCCCCAAGCCAAGACCTACGAGGTCTTCCGTCTTGCTCAGTCGGATGTTGATACTGGCGGTGCACAGCACCAATGGCACCGCAATCGCCAGGCCGCAGGCAGTCGTAATCAGCGCAAACTGGATGTCTTCGGCCATTTTGACCGTATCGACCTTGTCGCCGCTGCTGAGATTGGCAAAAGCCCCCATCATGCCGATTACTGTGCCTAGCAGGCCGATCATCGGCGCACTCTTGATCACCGTGTTCACCCAACTCAAGCGGTGGTCGATATCAGCCAACACATCTTGTTGGAAGCGTTCGGCGACGCGTCGTTGCAGCTTGGTGACGCCCAACTCGCGATTAGTGATTGCATAGAGCGCCAATTGAGGCATAGCGCGGCGATCGTCGTCGCAGAGTTCCATCGCACCGCTAAAGTTCTTCGCAACCAGAGCTTGTTCCAGCTCATTCAGAAATTCATCCTGGTCGAATTCACTGGCAAAGCGGGTATGTGCCACACGCCGCCAAACCATGATGACCGAAAAAGCTCCCCACAACGCTAGGACGGCCAGTAGCGCATAGATACCATAGCCGAGGGCAACGAATAGTGTTTCCATCGCAGTTTCTTGTTCTCTGTCTTGAGTGCTGAGATTCTAAAAAAACTTCTGATCGAGGACCTGAAAGGCAAATTGGTTACGGTCGCGGACGACTGTAAAGACTGTTTCGCGAATCGTGTTGACATTGCGCCCCTTGGCATGCTCTTGCTCAAGAGTCCAAAGGATACTCTCCAACTCGAACGGATAGAAAAGCAGCACAATCGAACCGTGTTTAGCAATATCGGCCTTGCGGGCCAAGCGATCGGTGAGCGCGGGCATTGGACCATCTGCGGCCGATGTATACCCCCGCGTCTCCTTCGTGGGCTCGCCTTCGCGTTGCTTGGCTTCACTACTTAACTCGTATGCATAGTGAACCAGATTGTCGCGCCCGAGCACGCCGAGCTCGATCTTATGGAAATCGAGCCACCTGGAAAATTCTCCCTCGCTATCCGGATCGAATCGGATCTTCCAACGCTGCCAACGTGGCACTCGTTCTACAACGCCGTCGCCTCCAGCGCCAGCCATACGCGCATCGCCAAGGCCTTTGCCCTTACCCGCCTCTTGCTCGGCCTCGATCGTTTCGTCTGAGAGTATTGCGTGTTTTGTTGAAGCCGCGCTTGTCAGAGCGTCCAAAGTGTCCTGCAACTGGGGTTCCGACAGGTCAGGAGCCTCTTCAACACCCGGGGGGTCGGGCTCTTCGGCCAAGCCCTGGTTGGCGCTGGCCGATGTCGCTTCGACGGGTACCACGGGAATCGCCTGAATTGTCGGATATCTCCGGTTGGCAAAAAAAACGACCAACACTCCCAAAACGGTGCATCCCACCAACACTAATAGCGCGATTAGCAGCGTCGAGGTGCGATCGTACAGATTGACCGTCAAGCGGTACTTTTGCTCTGACGAAGTCGGGGATGGGAAGATCGGCATGGAGTGGAACCAGGATGTCGGGAGACGTCATAAAAAAAGGTGCGATCAGAGTCTTAGGGCAGCAGCGGAGCGTCTGGGCGTATGCGGCGATACCAAATCTTCCATTTCTCGATTGCGTCGTAGCGTTGGGTATCATCAAATTCATCTGGTAAGCCAAAGCCTGCGAACCGGCGACTTACAAATCGCAGTCCATCGCGCGCTTCGCGCACCACGCGCTTGTCAGGATCGGTCATCGCATACAGCAAGGTCGGTACATAATCCAAGTCTCGCAATTGAGCCAGCGCCCGCACCGATAGCTGTCGCGCCCCAGGCACTCCGCTCTTGACGATCTGCTGCAAGCGGCGCGCCTCCTCTGGACCTGCCTGGCCAAGTTGCAGCGAATCAGGATCGTTCAGCAGAGCATCAAAGCCTTGATCGCCAGTCTCTTCAAGCATATGGAGCAACTGGTTCATCTCAGTAGGACGCTGCTCGGCAACGAGCCGGCCACCTCGCAGTTTCATTCTCGCCAGATCGGCCTGCAAGCCTCGTCCGCCGACCAGAGTTCCTTCGCCAAGGCTGGCGCGGATGCTTTTTTGCGTGGACCTCGCAAGAAATAAGATAGCAAATGCCGTCGCGCACGGCTTGCCCGAACGGCTGTTCCAACTGCCGTCGTCCGCTTGGCTAGCTTTGAGGTATTGGTAACCGTCCTGGTACCAGTCTGGCTCTTCTACGATGTCGCCTGTCAGCAGTTCGTCAAAACTCTTAAACCGCTCCATCGAGTAAAGGAGGTAACAGGGATAGGGCCAATCTTTCACAACACTGAGTTGGGAATTCTTCTCATACCACTCCCTTCCTCGCGCGATTGCCTCAGCCAGTTGACGTGGATCGACTCCGGTGCCATGAAGCGTTCGCATCGACTTGCTATCCTTCGAATCGTCTACGCGCCGCAGGGCTGAGGGGGGCCCTTGATCTGCTGCTGTGGCCGAGTCGAGTTCGACAGGATTCTGAGTGAGGCCCAACACATTCCCGAGAATCAATGTACTTCCTAGTCCTGCGGCCAACATGCTTAGAGATTTTTCCGTCTGGTCAACAAGAGCGCCTCCGTCGGAGTCCTTTCCTTGGTACCCCCACACACCGGTGGGATCCTGCGTTCGTAAGAGCCAATTGAGACCTTTCTCGACCGATTCGACCTGCGGTGAAATACCTGCCTGCACCAGGCTCCAATAGCTCAACGCCGCATACTGCGATTGCGAGGTGTCTCCTTCGCGCCGGTTATGATAGCCCCAGCCACCGTGGGGTTTCTGGCGATTGGTCATCGCTGCCAAATACCCGTCAATCAGTTTTCGATGTTGGACAGGATCTAATTCGGCGAGGAATATCAATGCCAGGCCGCAGTGGTAGTTCCCTTCAACGCCTAGTTGGCTGGGGTCGGTATCACGACAGGCCTTCAAGGCATCAACAACCCGAGGATGCTCCGGAGCAGTCCCCTCCTTTAAGAATGCCAAAGCTACCAAGCATTTCCCCCCCAACCGATCATCAGGCGTCGCCTCAAGGTACTTGAGGCCCTTTTCGATTAGACTACGTACCTCGGGACTCTCAGGAGTCACAGCCGATGCTCTGCCACAAGCCAGAAGCAGTCCCAAGCAAAACAACACAACCCGGCAGAGAAGCAGTGAATACGTCGACTGCTTGCAACGACTGGCCACCCCGGGGCGGACTAAGCATGCGCAGGAGCTAAGCGTGCATCCGAAAATGCCGGCCATAAACGACTCTCAGTTCTCAACTCGTGTTCCAGTGAGGATAGCGGCAAGCCATGCGCAACAAGCCGTTGATCCCGTTTGAGCAAGCCAACCGGCCCGTGACTCGACCCGAGGCAATCGCTCAAAAAAAGTGCTGTAAATGGTCGCGCGATCGTGCTGCTTGCACCAGTTTCGCATGTTAGACCGGCTCTTCACCGAGTGTCAAGCAAACCACCTTGAGACGCCGAATTGACATCCAGTGCAAGGCAACTTACGATGTGGGGCTCCCACTCGCGCGAAAGAGTCGTGCAAAACGGGTCAGGTAGCTCAGTTGGTAGAGCAATGGACTGAAAATCCATGTGTCGCCGGTTCGATCCCGGCCCTGACCACTTCCACTTTTCTGCTTGGGTTTCTCTGATCGCATGGACCGAATCGCCTTGCCGGCTGCTTCGGTCGCCTCCCCCGTCGGCTAGTGGTCGAACTCAGATTAGGGGATTGCCAGGCGCAGAAAAAACCGCTCTTTGACACGAGAGGGCGGCTTCATCGGCGGCCTTCTGCGGCGTCATCGAGCGGCTGGATTGCGCTTCTCTGGTCGTAATCGAGTTGTATTTGAAAGCTCGACCTAGACCATGTCCTTGAGCTTCTTGAGAGGCCTTACTTTGACGACGTTACGGGCTGGTTTTGCCTTAAAAACCGTCTTCTCGCCAGTAAATGGGTTGGTTCCCTCACGGGCTGGGGTGGCTGGCTTGTTCTGGACAACGATCTTGCACAAGCCAGGCAAGGTGAACGTCTGTGGGCCCTTCTTGCTCAGAGACTTTGCGATTTCGTCGTTCAATGCATCGAACACGGCGCTAACGTCCTTTTTGGCCAGCCCAGTGCTTTCAGCGATGTTGTTGTAGATTTCAGTCTTTGTGGGCGGCTTATTGGTCTCGGCTTTCGCCATCTTTGAAAACCCTCCTTAGTGCATGCGAGTGGTCAGGATGATTGGGATTACCTCGAAATCTAGCATCTCACGGACGCTCTGTGCTGACTTTTAAGACTGCTGGCACGAAATTACAAGCCGTATTGGCCTAAATACCCGCAAAAATAGGGTATTGCCTGGAAAAAGCCCTTCCACGGCGGCGAATGGCGAGAAGTGGGGGCTTCAGCAAACTAGGGAAAATACCACCAGTCAGACCCCTAGTTCAGGGGGGCAAGGTGATAATCTCTGCCGGATTGATCTATTTTGACATGAGATGTAAACTTAGAATGGCTAATGTGTTACGCCACTTTCGCCATCCCCTGGCCTGTTTTCCAGTGTCAGATTTGATAGCTGCTGGGGAACTTTGCTCGGCCGTCTAGCTTCCAATTGAGGTTTCACAGCCTGCCGGTGGATTGAATTTGGTAGCCGCAGTTGGGCGGTGGATGGTAAGGCTGTGCTGTCTCATTCCTATCGGATTGCCGCGATTTCCGGGGGTCTGGTGGTTTTAGGACGCTGTCAGCAGGAGAAAGGACGGTCCAGTGTATGTCCGCGTCATTTCGTCGCATTCGGGTGCTCGCCCTGCTCCTCATCTGGTGTACCGCCTGCTTGCCCTGCTGGTCACAGATTATTCTGCCGGGCAACGGAGACGACGTCGATCAGAATTACGGCGGTGTCTATCTTCCTTCAGACCGGACGCTTTCGCGTGGCGTACAGCAAGCGCGAAAGCGCATCTCTGAAGGTGAATACACTCGTGCTGTTCGGTTCCTCGACGAACTGTTGGACCCTTCTAAAGAAGACTCGTTTATCAACGTAGGCAATGCTGAAGAGTTCGCCGGATTGAAAGCGACCAGTCGACAGATTCTTCGGGATTTGCCTCTCGAAGGGCGACAGGCCTACGAAACCAGCTTTGCTCCGATCGCCCATCGCGAATTGCTTGACGGCATCGAAAGCGGTGATTTCGATGTTTTGCGGCAAGTTTCCCAACGCTACTTCTATACCCCGGCTGGCTACGAGGCAGCTTTGCTGCTTGCCACCCATGAGGCCGACATGGGACGACACTTCGCCGCAGCGTTGACTTATCAACAGCTGATCGACACTCCTGAGGCTGCCGACAGATTTCAGCCCCAACTTTCGTTGCTGGCGGCCTCAAGTTGGATGGCACTTGGCGATCAAGCACACGCCCTCAAGCTGATCGAAGACTTGCGCGATGCTGGCTACCGGTCGGTGTCGATCGCGGGCGAAGAGTTTCGACTCGATTCGATGGGAAAGAATCCGCTCGAATGGCTGCAGCAGATTGTTGGATCTCCGGAGGTTCAAGCGGCTGCAACGGAAGATCAGTGGCTGACGCTACGGGGCAATGCAGCGCGAAATGGTCAGGTCGAGGGCGGGTTGCCTCACATGCGCGTGCATTGGCAAGTTCGCCTGCTATCGCATCACAAGCTCGAATCGCTACACGACGACCTCACCGCAGACTTGTTGCGCGGCAAGAAGACCCTTCCTGTGGCAGCTGCCCCATTGGCTGTCGGCAACCACATTATTACTCGCTCTGCTCACAATCTGGTGGCAGTCGATTTCAGAACCGGAAAGTTGATCTGGCAGGCAGAGCCTCAGCGGGTTCCAGAGTTTGACGAACTCTGCAACGGCGGTAACGAAGCCAGCCGAGATCAATCGTCGGTCGAACCCGTCCGGGCCTTTTCGAACAGAATCTGGGAAGACCATCTGTACAACAGCCTGAGCAGCGACGGCCAGCGCGTCTATGCAATCCGCGACCTGCCCCTCGCCACCCAGAACGCCAATGATCTCATGGCGATGCCGTTTATGAACGGCCAGTTCATGGCGGAAGGGCCTGCTAGCACTAACCGGCTCTGCGCCTTTGACCTTGCGACGCAGGGAAAACTAGTCTGGGAAATCGACGGAGCCGCTGCCAAAGATCAGTTCGAAGGGGCGTTCTTCCTTGGCGCCCCCTTAGCGGTCGGAGACGCACTTTACGCTATCGTTGAGATGAAAAGCGCCGTCTATCTTGCCGCAATCGATCAGCATTCGGGCCAATTGATGTGGCGGCAGCAATTGGCCAATCTCGAGACTGGAATTGTTTTAGACCCGCAGCGGCGACTCCAGGCCTCGGTGCCCTCTTACGACGGAGGGATACTGGTATGTCCGACGGGCGCGGGGGTTGTCGTTGGGTTAGATCTGGCAAAAAACTCGCTGGCTTGGGCATACCGATACGACACCGCTCAGGATCCGCGTCGAAGCTTTCGCGCGAGGTCAGATCGGGAGTCCGCTTTTACTTCTCGCTGGATCGACAGTTTCGTCTCGATCGCCGATGGCCGCATCTTGCTCACGCCCCCCGAATCAGACTCCTTGCATTGCCTCGACCTCGTGTCCGGCAAGCTGCTTTGGAAACGCCCCAGGGAAGAATACCTCTTTGTTGCAGGCATCTATCAAAGCCGCGCTCTGCTTGTCGGGAATAACCAACTCACTGCAATCCGCCTCGAAGACGGACAACCTGTGTGGCAAGACCCCCATCTCATACTTCCCGAAGATGCCTTGCCCTCAGGTCGCGGCTTCTTCAGCAAAGGGCAGTACTTCTTGCCTCTGACGACTGCAGAAGTCGTTGCCATTGATCTTGAACAAGGAGCGATCGTCGACCGCTCGGTTTCCCGCGACGGTCAGGTGCTGGGGAACCTTATTTGCCATCATGGTGCGGTACTCTCGCAGAGCGGCTCATCTCTCGACCGCTTCGACCAGATCGATGTTTTGCGTGAGGAGTCTCAGGAACTTTTGGCAGACGACCGCACCAATGCGGAAGCCTTGCGCACTCTTGGCGAGATCGCTTACAACGAGGGACAACTATCGCAGGCCATCGACTTGTTGCATCAAGCCTACAATTCTGCTCCAGAAGACTTACGCACGCGAGAGGTGCTGGCCGAAGCGTTGGTGATCGCATTGGACGAAGACTTTGCCAGCTACCGCAACCGGCTTCCGCTGCTGCAAGAATTGCATGAAGCTCCTGGTGTAGGACCTCTGACCCTGCTAAGGCTCGAAGCGCATGGCCTTCTGGTAGTGGGAGACCCGGTCGGGGCATTTCGGGTCTGCTTGGCTCTCTATGCTGAAGAACCTGCAGTCAGCGAACTTCTGACGATCGGAAGGCACCATCAGGTAGAAGTGCTGCGCTGGATTCGCGAACAATCCACTGCCATTTGGGAGCAAGCAGACGAGACAGCAAGAGAGCAGATCTCTGCTCTACTGCAGGAATTGGTTCAGCAGCTTCCCGAGCAGCCTGGCGGGGCAGAGTACTTACGACTAATGCAGGGTTTCGCTGAGCTTGATGGGATCGCTCCAGTCAAGCTCCGGTTGGCCAGGCAGTACCTTGCCGATCAAGAACTTCTGGCTGCCCAGCAGCTGTACTTGCAACTGGCCGAATCGACTGATCCGACGGTTCGCTCCGAGGCGATCGCCGGTTGCTCGCTTGTACTGCATCAAGCAAATCTCCCGCAACTAGCGCGCCCATTCGACGCGATCCTGCGAACCAGCCTGGCTGACGTTGTTTGTCTCGACGGTAAAACGGGGCGCGAATTCTTGAGTCAATGGAATGACGCTGCTGCTAAGTTTGACTTGCCATGGCCTTATGGCAAAGTCGAGGTCCACAAAACCTCGCCTCTGAATTCGGTGAGTCCTAGCTCGGTCGGTCATCAATCGAGCATCCTTATGGAGCGATCGGATAAGGTTCTCGCCCATTGCGAAATCATGTTTTCAACGGCCAAAGGCGAGATTGGACTTCGCGACAGTTTCGGCAAGGAGTTCTTCCGCACACTCATGTCGGACCCGTCGCGAAGACAAGGCCATGGCTTCCATCTGATGCACGCGGTCGGCAATGGCAATCTGCTCGTCATCTCTACCGGTCCCCAGCTGGTTGCCTACAATACCCTCAGCCAATCAGATCAGGAATCGGTGGAGCCTCTCTGGCAACGGGATGTGACAAGCGCTCTGGCAGCCGGGTACCAGGGGGCGATCGCATCGCAGCACAACGACAGGCCGGGCACCAACCGCGTCGCCCGATCTCAAATCGATGGAAAGTGGGTTGGCGTCATTGGGCCGGTAACACACGACAGTTGTGTCTTCCAAGATCAGCGAAAGCTGATTTGTGTCGACTCTCAGACAGGCGAACTTCGTTGGACCCGTAGTGATGTGCCCCCGGGCTGCGACCTTTATGGCGACCATCGCTACGTCTTTGCCGTGCCGCGCTCGAGCAAAAGCGCCTTCGTCTATAGCACAATCGATGGCCGTAGCCTGGGACAAGTATCCGTTCCTGGGTGGAATGAGCAACTTGCGACCCTCGGCCGTAACGTGATTCGCTGGCGAAGTCGTCCCGACGGGCGACGCGAACTCTCTTGTTTCGACGCCTTCGCCGAAAAAACCCTCTGGAAGTACGATTTCGAGAAGACTGCCGAGATCGATGTCGCAGCCGGTTCTCTGGTTGCCGTGGTGGAAACCTCGGGCCATTGCACAATCGTCGATGCCAGTGACGGCCGGCGCCTTGTCGATCAACCTATCGCCTCTTCGCTAAGTTCCAAGGACGTCCATTTGCTCGCAGGTTCAGACCGATTGGTCCTTGCCATCCACAAGCCTGTGAGCGCACGAACAAGTCGCCGCATCGGCGGCCTCAACCAGTTCGATTATGCACTGATCGATGGTTTGATTTACGTTTTCGATAGGCATTCGGGTAAGCCTGCCTGGAAAAGCCCTGCCGAGGTTCGTGAACAAGCACTGCTCCTTACTCAGCCCGTGGATGCCCCAATCATTGCTTTTGTTGGCAACCTGTCTCACCGCGACAACCGGGGGAGTCAGCAAAGAATCAGTATGCTGCTCCTGGAAAAGGCTTCTGGCCGACTCCTATTCCAGGATGACGCCTTGCCCCCCTCCCGCAGTAATTATTGCTCAGTCGAGGTATCAGATTCCAACCCACATGAAGTCATCGTCAAAACATCAGGACAGTTCATTCAACTTTCGTTTACTGACCTGAAACGACCTCCAGAACCGCCAGCGATGGAAATCATGGAAGCCGATCTTAAGAATGGTAAAGAAGGACTGCAGGGAATCATTCGCAAACTGATCGAGCGCGGCAGCTAGCCTGTGTTTTCGACGCCACTCTAACTCTGGCTGGTAAGAACAACATGAAAAACACTCGGTTTTCGCGTACGCTTGCGTGGACAGATCGTTGTCGATTCCACGCGTCTCAGACGTTACGGGCTTTTCTCGTGGCAACAATTGCATCCGCATCGTCAGGCGCCGCACTCGCTTCGCTCGATGCGGAAACAGAAGAAACCGTCTCACAAGGACTCGATTGGCTCGCCTACCAGCAACATAAGGCGGGACACTGGACGGCCCAAGGAAGATATCCCACGGCGATGACTTCGCTAGCTGGGCTGGCCTTTCTCTGCGAGGGTTCTACCACGACGCAAGGAAAGTACGCTCCGAATGTCCGTCGGGCTGTCGATTTTCTCACTCGCCGCAGTCGAAACAACGGTCTGATAGGAGATCAAGACGACGAACGGTATACCTATGGCCATGGCTTTGCCATGCTCTTTTTGTCTCAAGTCTTGGGAGAAGAGGAAGATCTCGATCGTCGCATCGAGCTGACCAATGTTCTCACCAAGGCGGTCGAGTTTACCGGGATGGCGCAAACTCATGCCGGGGGCTGGGGGTATGTCAGCGCCAAAGATGGCAACGGGTTTGATGAGGGCTCGACGACAATTACGCAAGTCCAAGGACTACGAAGCTGTCGCAATGCGGGCATTCCCGTCCCCAAAGAGATTATCGATAAGGCGGTCGACTACATTCATAAGTGCACGCACACCGATGGCGGAGTCCAGTACAGTTCCAAGGGCGGTGGAAGTCGACCCGCCATCAGTGCGGCGGCCATCGCTTGTCTCTACAATGCCGGCGAATATGACGACAACTATGTACCGAAAATGCTGGAGTATTGTAAACAACACCTTAAGCCTGGCAGTCGCGACAGCTTTGGCCATTGGCACTATGCCCACTTCTACTACGCTCAGGTTATGTATCGAGAAGGAGGTGAGCAATGGGAAACCTATCGCGACGAAGTGACCAAAAGACTGCTTGGCGAAGCAGATAAGCTGCCGATCGGCGACGAGCTTGTCGCAGTCTGGAAACAGGGTTACGTCGGACCAGTTTACACCACGGCTCTAAACCTTATCATTCTGCAACTAGAACGGGCCTGTTTGCCTGTGTACCAACGTTAGTAAAAATGGGAGATCAGCACGCTCTCAGGCCCACCCCCCTTCATCTGTAGCTGCCTCCAATCGATTCCCCGTTTCCAAGGCTCTATTTGAATATGAATAACACCGAGGCAAATGTACCGGACGATCAAGTCATTGCCCGTTTGGCAAAAGCGGTCGAAGGCATTCGTCAGCAGTTGAGCCAGGTCATTGTCGGACAGGATGATGTCATTGAGCAATTGCTGATTAGCTTGTTCAGTCGTGGCCATTGTATGCTCGAAGGCGTGCCTGGCCTGGCCAAGACGCTCTTGATCAGCACGCTTGCTCGTTCACTCAATCTTTCGTTTAGTCGAATTCAATTCACCCCCGATCTGATGCCCGCCGATATTACCGGCACTGACATCATCGAGGAAAACCGCTCGACCGGAGGACGCGAGGTCCGCTTTCTCGAAGGGCCCTTGTTCTCGCACATCATCCTAGCCGACGAGATCAATCGCACGCCTCCGAAAACTCAGGCGGCGCTGCTCGAAGCTATGCAAGAACGGCAGGTGACCGTTGGCCGCGTGCGCCATCAACTTTCCGATCCTTTCTTTGTGCTGGCTACTCAGAATCCGATCGAGCAAGAAGGTACCTATCCGCTACCTGAAGCGCAACAAGACCGTTTCATGTTCAAAGTCCTGGTCACTTACCCTAACTTTGAACAAGAATTCGAAATCGCGCGACGCACGACAGCCACGCAAACAGAAAAGCTGGTTCCAACCGTTGCTCCAGACGAGATCCTGGCCCTCCAGAAACTAGTGCGCGAGGTTCCCGTCAGCGATCACGTGATTCGCTACACGCTGTCTCTCGTCCGACAAACTCGCGTCGGCGAGCCTGGGGTCCCTGACCTTGTCGCCGAGCAATTGGCATGGGGAGCCGGACCTCGCGCAGTTCAGTTTCTCATCATCGGCGCCAAAGCACGGGCCTTGATGCAAGGCCGTCCCCACGTCACGGTGCAGGACATTCAAGCACTGGCCAAGCCCGTGCTACGTCACCGTATCCTCGTCAATTTTGCCGCGGAGAGCGACGGCATCACCTCCGACAGCATCATCGACGCGTTACTCCAGTCCACGCCAACACAGGAGGATGAGTTGGCAAATGACGCCCGATTCCAAGCGATTTTTGCATCCTGAAGCGATTCGGCGAATTGGTCGACTGGAACTACGCGCTCGGCATATCGTCGAAGGGCTGCTCAGCGGTATGCACCGAAGTCCCTACTTCGGGCAGTCGGTCGAGTTCCTCCAGCACCGCCAGTACGCCCCTGGCGACGACCTACGACACGTCGACTGGAAAGTCTGGGCCAAGCAAGATCGACTCTATGTCAAGCAGTTTGAAGAAGACACTAACATGCGCTGCACTTTGCTGGTAGACGTTTCGGCTAGCATGCAGTACGGCTCTGGTCCGCTCAATAAGTACGAGTACGCCGCAACCGTTGCGACCTCTCTCGCCTACTTGCTTTTGAAGCAGCACGATTCGGTCGGTTGCATTGCTTTCGACCAGATCATACGTGCCCGTACTCCGCTGCAAAGCAGTCAAAGGCATTTGAAAGCGATCATCAAAACCCTCGACGCAAGCGAGCCGCAAAACAAAACTGATGCCGGCGCCATACTCCGCGAAATTGTCGAAGTAAGCCCACGACGCGGAATGATGGTTTTGATTTCCGATCTCCTAGGCGATGTCGAATCTGTTTTGCGCGGCTTGCGGCTCCTGCGCCAACGAGGCCACGACGTGCTGGTGATCCACGTCATGGACGACGACGAACTCGACTTCCCGTTCGAGGGTCCTACACGATTTGAAGGCATGGAAATCCCTGACCACATGACCTGCAACCCCAGGGCGCTTCGCGATGGTTATTTAGATGCCCTCGGACGTTTTCTGGCTACGCTTCGGCGAGGCTGTGCCCGCGACGCCGTCGACTACGCATTGGTCAGGACGAGCGAACCACTCGACGCAGCGTTGGCGGCTTTCTTGTCTCGTCGCATTGACTCAGCAAGGATGCACTAACAATTCAAATCCCTTCAACCAAAGAACAATACATCACCAAGTTCATTTAACTGAGGATCTTTTGCCGTGTCGTTCCTGTTTCAATCGCTACTGGCGATTGGATTGCCGCTGATTGCCCTGCCGCTTGTGATCCACTTGATCAACCTGCGCAGGCATCGGCGTGTCCAGTGGGCTGCCATGGATTTTCTGCTGGAAAGCCAGCGGAAGAACAAGAAGTGGATTCTACTCCGGCAACTGCTGCTTCTGCTGCTGCGTACTACGGCCGTGGCATTGGTTGTGTTCATGTTGGCTGGCCCCATTCTCCGTTCGCATTGGGGGCGATTGTTTGGCCAAGGCACGACCCATCACTTCCTCCTGCTCGACGATAGCTACTCGATGGCCGATCGCTGGAGAGAAACGAGCGCCCTGAAAGAGGCCAAACGCGTGGTCAGCTTGATCGTGGAACAATCGGCAGCTCGCCCCGATCCGCAGCAACTTACGCTCCTCCGGTTTTCTCAAGCTAAAAAGCTTTCGGCGGGGGCTCAACCTGATCTCGGAGCCCGACCGCTGGACAAGCAGCTTGTCGAGGAAATGCAATCGTTGCTTGCCAAAATGCAAATCGCCGAATCCGATGCCGGTCCGCTTGAGGCGATCCAGGCAGCACTTTCACTTCCCGAGGCTCGCGAAGACGAAACCCGAATCGTCTATTTGATATCCGATTTCCGCTCTCACCAATGGGAAGCCAACACAGAAACCCGCCAGCTACTCGGCCAATTGCGCGATCAGTCGGCAAGTCTCCATTTGGTGCAGTGTGTCGACCAAACTCGCCCTAATCTGGCTGTCACTCGCTTGCAGCCCGAAGCAGGCATCCGAGCAGCCGGCGTAGAATCGTGGTTTCAGGTTGGCGTAACTAACTTCGGCGATCAGTCCGTCCTGGGAGTGACTGTTGGCGTGACTCAAGATGGCCACAAATTGCCCGCCGTGCTCTTTGACGAGGTGAGGCCCGGAGAAGAAGTCACTCGGCGCATCCGTATTACTTTTCCTTCAGCAGGTGCTCACCAATTGCAGGCGTCTTTGGAAAGCGATGCGATCGAGACAGACAATGTCGTCTACTTCGCTTGCCAGGTGCCTGGTAGCTTTCCGGTCTTACTGATCGACGGGTCACCCGCAGGCGACGACGGGTTTTATCTGCGCACGGCACTTGCTCCTGGGGGTCCAAGCAAACCTGGCTGGGATCCCCAGGTCGAGCCTCCCAGCTTTCTCAGAAAACACGATCAACTCGACAACTTTGCAGCGATTTGCTTGCTGGATGTCGCTCGCCTCGATGAATCGGAAGTGGCTGCCCTGGAAGCCTATGTCGAGCAAGGAGGAGGCATTGGCATCTTCCTTGGGCCCGAAGTTCAACGGCCGTTTTACAATGAGCGACTCTATCGCGATGGTACCGGCCTGCTTGCCGCTCCGTTAGAAGTTCCTGCCCAGCTGCTGAGCGATCCCGATCAATCGCTGGCCGACGTAGTAGTGACCGGACATCCCGTCTTTCGAGTTTTTGGCGGTCAGCGCAACAGCTTTTTGTCGGTGGTTGATGTCAACTTCTACTACGCCCTCGAGCCTTCCTGGCAACTACCAGAAAGTGGCGAGACGACTATCCTCGCTAAACTGAGAAACGGCGCTCCTTTTGTAATCGACAAGAAATTTGGCAAAGGCCGTGTGGTCGCGCAGCTGTGCAAACTATCGCCCAAGACGACCGAGTTGGGTAGTTGGAGCAATTGGAGTCTCAACCCCGTTTTTCCCGTCTATGCCAATGAACTCGTCGGCTATCTCTCCTCCTCGCGCCGGCAATTCGAGCAACATGAGGTCGGCGACCAACTGCAGCTTGAACTGGCGGTGGCCGACTACCAACCGGAAGTTCGCATTCGCATGCCGCGCACCCAAGAGAGCCGGGAACTCACGCTTACGCCGCCACTCGACTCCAGTAATTACCTCGTCAACACCGGACGCGGCGAAGTGAGCGGCATCTGGCAATTCGAGTTGCAACCAAAGGACGGAACTGCCGAGCAGCGCTATTTGGCCGTCAACGTGCCTGCTGGCGAAGGAGACCTACACCATCTCGATCGAGAAAGCCTTGCCCAACATTTGCGCGGCATCGACTACGAGTTTGCGCTAGCCTCGCAAATCGTCGCCAACAACGATCAACTGGCCGGTTTTCGACTTGGCGATACTTTGTTGTACCTACTGCTGATCGCGCTTATTGCAGAACAGTGGCTCGCCTACCGAGCCAGTTATCATACGGTCCCTATCCACCAAGCATAAATGCCCGTTGCTCTTTCCGCATCCTGGTTACTCGCGGCAGTGGACATTTCCACTGAAGGAGGCGAGCTGCGCGAACTTGTCGCCTACGAGCTCAGTCGGCTGGGACAATTCGACGATCCTCGCCTGTTCTGGACGGCGTTGGGCGCTCTGCTGGCCTTGGTCGTCTCGTACATTGTCTGGGTCTATCGTCGCGAACGCGGTCCGCTCTCTCGCCTATTGCGTTTCTTACTGCCAACTTTGCGGTTAATTGCTCTTTCGGGCGCCCTGCTATTCTTCCTTGGGCTGGAACGGCGCGTCGATCAACAGGTTGTAACCGACTCGCAGGTGACGATCCTCGTCGACACCAGTCAGAGCATGTCGGTTAATGATGAGTCACCTCAGCGAGCCGACAGAATCCCTCGACACGAAGTTGTGAGGCAAGTACTTACCGACTCCTCGCTCATCAATGACCTCAGGCAACGGCATGATGTTTCACTCGTGACCTTCGATCAAAAGACACAGCACCTTGCCAGTTGGAAGCGTCTTAGATCTTTGAGTGACATTAAAAACGAAGATCAAGGCTTGGAGGCGGTTGGCGCTGCAGATTCTGATACCGACTGGCCTGAGCAATTGCAGGCACAAGGCGTAGAAACCCGGCTGGGCGACGCGATCAAAGAAGCTCTGGAACGCGACGATGTTCATCCCCTGGCAGGAGTAATCATTATCTCCGATGGAGGACAGAACATGGGCGCCGAACCGCTCTCGCTTTTCGAGGGTTCGCAGCCTCCTGAAGTGCCGCTCTTTACGCTGGGAGTAGGCTCTCCTGAGCCAAGACGAAACTTGCGAGTCCAGGAATTGAACGTCCCGGCCCGCGTCTATCCCGAAGACAAAGCGACTATCAGCTCAGTGATTCGTGGCGAAGGGTTTACAGGCCGCTCGGTTCAGGTTGAACTGCTCAGTCAGGCGACAGGCGACGCCACTTCGGCTGCCGTCCAGGTTGGCCGGCTGGAAGTCGCCTTCGATGCTGAGGAGCAAGCGATTCCGGTGCAGTTTCAGGTCGAGCCTGCCGAAGTCGGCCGGCTGCGGTTACAAGTTCGCATCCAGGCGCCGACCGACGACCAGTACCCTGACGACAATTCCCGAGAAGCCGAAATGGAAGTTGTCGACACACAAACTCGTGTGCTCTTGATAGCGGGCGGCGCTACGCGCGACTACAGGTTCTTGCGGAATCAACTGCGGCGCGACCGACACGCGACGGTTGACGTGTTGCTTCAAGATGCTCAATCAGGAATTTCGCAAGACGCCGACCAGATACTCGACAGTTTTCCCCGCACCAAAGAGGAACTCTATCCATACGACTGTATCGTAGCCTTCGATCCCAACTGGGCCCTGCTCGACGCCCAGCAGGCCGAGTTGCTTGAAGCGTGGGTTGCCGAAGAGGCAGGCGGTTTGATCGTGGTCGCTGGCCCGGTGTACACCGCCAGTTGGGTTCAGAACCCCGAACTAAGTAAGATTCGCGCCCTCTATCCAGTTGAGTTTCAGCGTCGGCTGACCCTTCTCGACGATGGACTCTATGGTTCGAAAAACCCCTGGCCGCTCTTGTTTACTCGCGAAGGAGAGGAATCCGATCATCTTTGGCTGGCAGATACGGCAGCTGAAAGCCGCTCGCTCTGGTCGCAGTTCAAGGGTGTATTCGGCTGCTATGCCGTAAAGGATGCCAAACCCGGGGCTCGCGTTTTAGCACGCTACAGCGACCCCGACGCCGGCTTATCCGTCGAACGTCCTGTCTATTGGGCCGAACATTTCTACGGCGCTGGCCGCGTGTTCTACATGGGCAGTGGCGAATTGTGGCGGCTGCGAAGTATGGACCTTAGTTACTTCGAAGTACTCACCACACGACTGATCCGCCACGTCAGCCAGGGCAGACTACTGCGCGGTTCCTCCCACGGTCAACTGCTCGTCGAAAGAGATCGCTACTCCGTAGGAGATGAAGTCATCCTGCGAGCTCAGCTGACCAATGCCAGCCGTGAACCTTTAAGAGTCGATCGCGCGACCGCGCGTATTGTTGATCCTCTCGGTGCGAGTCAAAACGTCGCAATGCTCGCCGACGTCGACCGCCCGGGAAGTTTCGTCGGCCAGTTCAATGTGCGGAAGGAAGGCTCCTACCGTATCGAGCTGCCAGTTCCCGATGTGCCGGATGAACAACTCGTAAGACGCATCCAGGTTTCCGTCCCCAATCTCGAATTCGATCAGACGCGTCGCAACGACGCTTTGCTGACAGCGATTGCCTCCCAAACCGGCGGACAATTCTATCCCAGCATCAATGCTGCCGTTGCCGGCTCTCAATCATTGCCACCCGTCGCCCAGCAAATTGAAAGCCGTGCCGAAATCAGAACGCTTCGTGGCACTCCCGACCAGAGTTTTACCGAACTCTTGAACAAGTACCTGTTGGCCGTCATTTGCGGAGCGTTGTGCCTCGAATGGCTCTTACGCCGATTGATGAAACTTGCCTGACCATGTCGACCGCTTCATTGCCAATACCGATACCGAAGCCCGTAACCCGCAAGGTCTCTTTGCTGCGCTGGCTCATTCGGCTCTACGTCCTGGTCGAAGGAATCGCATCGATCCTGCTTGTCCTCGGTTGCGCATTTTGGATCGGTTTGGCCGTCGATTGGACCTTTGAGCCTGTACCAGCGATACGCGTTGCTATTTGGACATTCGTCATGGCGCTGACTCTTTATGTAGCCGTTCGGTTTCTTGTTTCGCGAACTTTCAGGCGACTTCCCGATTCGAGCCTGGCACTGCTTCTGGAGCGCAATTGTCCCGAATTGGACGAAAGCTTGATCACCACGCTAGAAGCTGCTGATCGCCGGCGATCGTCTTCTCTCGGAAACCCACAGTTGCTGCAACGCACCGGCGAGGTCGCTGCTCTACAGGTTCGCCAAATCAAGCTGCGACGTATCTTTCGTTTCCACCCCCTGCTGTGGAAGACGGGTCTTGCCGCAACACTACTGTTTTCGATCTTGGCTTTTGCATTTTTGCAGAAAGATGCCTTTGGCTTTTGGATCAATCGCATGGCACTCAGCGAAGTTCCTTGGCCTCGCCGTGTGCAGTTGGCAGTGCTCGGCCTAGAGAACCCAAACCAGCGCATCATTAAAGTTGCCCGGGATGATGATTTTGAACTTCAAGTCAACGCTTCGATACTTCAAGGGCACGTCGCTCCAGAACAAGTGGAGATTCGTTACCGCCTCGCCGATGGTCGCCGAGGGCGTGACACCATGACCAAAGTTGGCGAAGGCCTCGTGGGACGCGACGACGGCCAACGCTTTACCTACTCGTTCAGAAACGTGGCCGCCGACCTTGAATTCGATTTGATCGGCGGCGACGACCGCCTGCGAAATCTCAAACTGCAAGTCGTCGAGCGGCCCCAAATCGTAAGCATGTTATTTGAATGTGAATTCCCTGAATATATGCAGCGCTCCGCGCAATCAATTCCTGTCAGTGGCCGTATCGAGCTACCTGAAGGGTCAACCGCGCTCTGCCTGGCCAGGGCAAACAAGCCGCTTAAAGAGGTGAGTATCTACGATCCTGTAAGCCAACAGGAGTTGCCTGTAACCGTCTCTCAAGCCCCCCCCGACCAGTTCACTTTTGAACTTCAGTCGGGGCTGGCTGACCAGGTACTCTTGATCACGATGCGCGACTCCGACGCGATTCAAAACCGTGAGCCCTACCGGGTCGTCGTCTCCGCTATTGTCGATCAGCCCCCCGAAGTGTCAGTGTTGCCACGAGGAATTAGCACGGCAGTAACTCCTCAGGCGACAATTCCTTTCGGGGGCGAAATGCTGGATGAGTATGGCATGGAAGAAACCTGGTTTGAATACCAGATAGATCAGGCCCCTCCCGAACGCCGAACCTTTGCCTCGCAACCCGCAGGTCGACGACGGGTAACAGAAATCGACCGTTTTGATCTTGCCGAAACCGACAGTGTGTCGAACCAACGATTGCTCTCCCTGCAGCCAGGACAGCAACTTACTCTCTCCGTCAAGGCACGAGATGCGTATAATCTTCAGGCAGAGCCGCACATTGGCTCTAGCCAGCGTTTCTCACTCGACATAGTCACGACTTCCGAACTGAGAGCGTTGTTGGAAAAGCGGGAATTGGGGCTGAGACAGCGCTTCGAAGCAATTTACGAAAAGATGGTCGGAACGGCGGAATTGCTCACTCGCATTGAAACGGAGCCCGCGACTCCCCAAGCTGATACTAGCGAGGAAGACGAACAGGAGAGGCGTCGAGAGCGCGACCGACTACGCCTTAGCGGCGCACTGCAAAACGTTACCCAACTTTCGTTCGAAACTTTGGGCGTCGCCGATGGATTCGGAGACATTGTCTTGGAACTGATGAACAACCGTGTCGACACCGAAGAGCTCAGACAACGTCTAGAAGGAGGAATTGCCGATCCGCTGCGAGAAATCGCTACCCAGCAGATGACTAAGCTCGAATCGCTTCTCCAGCAGCTCGAATCAAGTTTTGCCGAACAGGGCGACACAAAACTACCTCTTGCCCCCGCAAGGGCTCAAGCCGAGGCGGTCTCTGAGGCAATGAAAGAGGTGCTCGACCGAATGCTGGAATTAGAAAGCTATAATGAACTTGTCGAACTTCTGCGTGGCATTCTCGACGAACAACAGCAACTCGAAGATAAGACCAAAGAGTTGCGTCGAGAAAAACTGAAAGGCCTTCTGGACGACGAATAAACTTTAGGACATGGCAGGGAAGCTCGCTAAGATTTTGACGATGAACCTACTTCCGAAAAACCTACTGTGGCAATTCGACTGGATGGTCCTGGCGCTCGTCATGGTCGTCGGTAGCCGTTCCTTTGCTCAAGACCCTCAATCTGCTCCCCCGCCTCAGGAGTCGATTTCCACATTGGCTGAACAGGAGTCGCGCATTGCCGAACGGTTCGATCGACTCGAGATGCTTGCCAGCCGCCTGGCCGAACTCTCGGGCTCCACCCAACCCCGACGCGCCCGCCTGTTGCGCGAGTTGATTACCAATTCCCGCGAACAGGATATCGCCGGTCGCTTTGAGCTGGTGATCAAAGCACTCGAAGAAGATCGCTTGGCCAATGCCGCCGAAGACCAGGGACAACTGCGAACTGAGCTGCAACGCCTCCTCGAACTGCTATTGCAAGAAGATCGCGATCGACAAATCGAATCGGAACGTAATCGCATCAACAAATACTTGGCCGAACTGAAAAAACTGATTCGGCTCCAGCGAGGGATCAAGGCGCGTACCGAAGGTGGCGACGAGGCAGAGCGTCTGGGCAAAGACCAACAGCGCGCTGCCGATGCCACGGGCAAGCTGAGCGATCAGATTTCGGAGACTGAAGGCCCTCAAAACCCAGAGCAATCACAGCACAAAGCTGCAAAAGAGTCTGCTGACGAATCTCCCGAAGAATCTGGCGACGAGAAGCAGTCGTCACAGGGTCAAGATGCTCCAGACAGTGAAGACCAGCCAGAAGACGCAGAGGACAAGCAGAGTTCGTCCCGGCCAGCGCAGGAAGGTGATAGCAGTGAGCCCACGCCCGGCGAATCCAAGGAAAGTCAGCCCAACGAAGGTAACTCGGGAAAGCCCAGTCCTGCTCAACCCAGCGAAGGTGAGCCGAGCGGAAATCCGTCTAATTCGAATCCTGCCGAACAGCCCCCCGAGCAAACTCCGGCACAGCGATCCACCGAACGTCTTCAACAAGCGCGACAACGCATGCAGCAGGCACGTGAGCAACTCGAACAAGCACAGCGCTCCAATGCCGTCGAACAACAAGAACAGGCGCTACGCGAATTGGAGCAAGCCAAGGCAGAGCTTGAGCGTATCCTGCGCCAGCTGCGCGAAGAAGAACTCGAACGGATGCTCGTCCTGCTAGAAGCCCGCTTTCGCAAAATGCTCGATGAACAGGTGGCCGTTTATGAAGAAACTCAAAAACTGGAATCAACCCAAGCCAATGCCCAGGCCCACGAACTCGAAATCGCTAGCGGTCGGCTTAGTCGAAAAGAGCAGCAGATTGCCCGCGATGCCGACCGCGCGCTGATCTTGCTCCGCGAAGATGGCACCTCAGTTGCATTTCCTGAAGCACTCGAGCAAGCCATCGAAGATATGCATACCGTGGTCGAGCGGCTGGCAAATGTGCAACTGGGACTGCTCACTCAAGGGCTCGAAGAAGACATTGTCGCAACTCTCGAAGAGATTCTTGCGGCTTTACAGCAGGCGATTAAGGAACTGAGAGAACAAAAGGCTCAGCAACAGCAAGGCGAGGGCCAACCTGACGAACAACCTCTGGTGGACCAACTGGCCGAATTGCGTATGATTCGGGCATTGCAGAACCGCATCAACCTTCGCACCAAGCGGTACGGCGAAATGATCGAAGGCGAGCAGGCATTAGAACAAGAACTGCTCGAAGCGCTCGATCAGCTTGCCCTGCGCCAAGAGCGGGTTTTTCAGGCAACTCACGACCTTGATACTCAGCGTAACCAATAGGCCTCGGTCCTGCGGCTACTGGCGATTAAGATATCTTTATCATGCGAACCATTCGAACGATTAACTGCTGGAGCTTGAGTTGCTTGATGGTAGCCAGCTTATCGCTGGGCACCACCTATGCTCAACTCACGTTCGAGCCTAGCTGGCAACTGCCCGATTATGGCGAAATTCGCTTACAGATTCTCACTTGGCTAGAAGGCACTCAGGTCGAGGAAGCAGACCGTGCAGCGGCACTCGCACTTTGGCCTTCGGTAGAAGTGAGGCAAATTGGCGCAGCCGAGCTTCTGGACCGCGCGGTCGAGACCTTCGCCATTGCCGATGCCCAAGCCGAGGCACTAGTTGCCGCATGCAACGTCGAGTTCGTCGGTCCGCTCGCACCAGATGCCACCTGGCTCGACGATCAAGCGCTGCCTGGCGTTTTCAGGCATAACTTGCGGCTTTATTTCGCTCGTTGGTTG
>JAGQOW010000348.1 GCA_020427155.1 Planctomycetales bacterium
ACCGCAACCGCTATAGCGCACTAAACATTCAGTCGTCTCCCACACGCAAACGCCGCCGATCTCTTGGGTTGTGCCGTCTGGGTGGTGGATGGTGGTCATGGGGTGGCCCTTTCTAAAATCACCGCAACCTCAGGCAACTGGGTAAAAACCTCAACCCTCACAAACGGCTGTTCATCGCCGCTGCAAATCACTTTGATCGTGGTCCCCATGCTGATCTGCGAATCGTCCTTCCAGAGCAGCTTGGTCAGTGCATCGACAACGCCCTTCTCCAGGTTATCCTTGTCTGGCTTCTTGGCGTGCCACTCACGGGGCATCGGTTTGCTCTTCCAGACTTTGACTTTCGGTCTGGGCATGGCGAATAGCAAATCAACTCGCAGTGGTCCTTGCAGCGGAGGCCCGTCGTAGGCTTCACGCGCCGCCAGTATCACTGTTGCCTTGAAGGCATGGATCGGATGCGTCATTTTTGCGCCGAACGCCATCGCCTTACCATCGACCTTGCCAATACGATGGCGCGGTTGGGCGATTGGCACAGCGGGAATCGTAAAGCTGATTTTGGCTGGTTGGGTCATAGCTGTTTGTGCTCCTCAATCAGCCGGTCGAGTTCGTTGAGACAATCGACAGCAATTGTCTTGACTTGCTCTTTGGAGAAGCCGTGCGGCTTAAGGACGGCTATCATGCCGTAGCTGATCGACGCTTTGCCGATTGCTGCAATCATCTCTGCGCCCGTCAGTATGGAACCAGCACGCAATTTGTTTTTCACCCAATCGTAGAACGTTGCTCGCAGCGCCGGTAAAGCCTCGCTGATGATCTCTTGCGTCGCCAGTTCTTTAGCTTGTTCGTCGGTCATAGTGCGTTTTCCTCAATCACGGTGGATTGGCATTCTGCCTCGAGCGCGTCGAGCAGCGTCAGCCGCAGCGTCGCCGTGAGCCCCTGCTGCCGGTAGCGACGGATCAGGAACTCCGGCCCGTCGGGCTGAGCCTGCTTGATCAGCTCGATGATGCCCTGCTGGTCGAGCGCGTCGAGCACATCACCGTGCCGAGCTTCGAGCTGTTGGTAGCGCTGCTCCGATGCCGCCTGCTCCGCCTCGATACGCTCTCGTTCCGCCTTCAGGGCCTGCTGCTGCCGTTCGACCTCGGCGCGATGCTCAGCGGGTGTCTGCGGCGGCGCTGGGCCGGGATTCGGCCAGAGGTTCGGGTGGAGCGGGTCCTGGTCCGGGCGTAGGTTGACCAGGCGGTTGTAGAGCACCCCCGGCCCCCACTCGGGATGGGCGGCATGGTGAGCGATGCAGGCATCGACCTGGGCAATCGAGCAGCCGAACCGCTGAGCCGAATCGATTGCGGCCTGAGCCTGCTTCACCCCCTTCGCAAGCAAATCTCCCCCCACCCCCCCCCACGAGCGAGTGCTGGCGGTGCCTGCGTTTTCGGAGGGGGTAGGGGGAGGGGGTTTTGTTTGGTTGGGTTTGGTTTGGTTAGGTGTGCGCGCATTCTGGCTCAGTTGAGCCAGTTTGGTGTCGCATCCTTCCTCACTTGAGCCAACTTGCGCCGCGTTCTGGCTCACAAAGCCACCCTTGCGGGCGATGTTTTTCTTGACGTAGCCGGGGGCATGGTCCTCCCAGCCGTGGACCAGCAGCCGGTGCTGAACGTCTCGATCGAGCCAGTTCGCGTCGCATAACGTCTCAATGAGCAATTTAGGCTCGCCAAACCAGCCGACTGATTCGGCGATGATTTCGTCGCTCAGGCGGCCGATATCACCACGCGGCGTCGACGCAATCGTGACGTGCCAGAGCCGCTCCAGGATGCCCACGGCGACGGTTTCTACATCTACGGGTAAGTCTGGGAGCAGTACGCGCAAGGCCCGCACGAGCTTGATGAATTTCCCGGACTGCCGTGCCGTGTGAATCACAATCTTCTCCCCTTGGATGAATTAGTTGCTTCCCCTGCCATCACTCAGCATCCTCCCACTCCGGCATCAGATCACCCCAGACGTTCCGTAAGACGCGAATAGCCTCTCGCCTACGTCGGGAGTCGCCGATCTTCTGCGCGGCCCGCATTTGGCTTCGTAGGTCTCTTGCGAGGTCGGAATGGCAGCGGGGCTGCGGCTGCTTGCG
>JAGQOW010000349.1 GCA_020427155.1 Planctomycetales bacterium
TGATTTATGCTGATTACAATGCAACTTCGCCCGTATCCGAGCAGGTTGTGCGTGAGATGGAGCCATTCGTTTTGCGCAACTTTGGCAATGCCTCCCGCGTTTCGGGAGAGATGCCGACCGAAGCCAGGCTGGCTATAGAGGCTGCGCGCCGTAAGGTAGCTGAGTTGGTCGACGCCGACCCAGCAGAAGTCGTTTTTGTCAGCGGCGGAACAGAATCCTGCAATCACGCGATACTAGGTGCTGTGGCCGACCGCCCGCAGCGCAGGCGGCTTATTTACTCCAATGTCGAGCATCCGGCAGTAAGGGAGACTGCGATTTTTGCTGCTGGACCGCTAATCGGTCGAACCGCAGACGAGTTGCCGATTGCCGATATCGCTAGCTCAATCTGTGGGCATACTTCGGTGGTAAGCTCCATGCTGGCGAACAACGAAGTGGGCCAAATCTACGACCTGTCTTCTGTTGTTGTAGCTGCGCGTGGCGCTGGAGCCACGGTGCACACCGACGCGACCCAGGCAGTTGGCCGCATCCCGGTTTCGTTTCGCACACTCGGGGTCGATTTACTTAGCTTTTCTGGACACAAACTTGGCGGCCCCAAGGGTATCGGTGTGCTGGTGGTGAGAAAAGACGCCGATTGGCAGCCCGTGGCGCGAGGCGGCGGCCAGGAGGGTGGGCGCAGAGGCGGCACTCAGGCAGTTTCACTAATCGTTGGTCTTGGTGAGGCTGCAGGCCTAGCCCTGGCTCGATTGCGCGCTGGAGAGAGTGAGCGCCTTGCCGAAATCCGCAACACTTTTGAACAATCACTTGCCGCCGAATTTCCGCAGGCACACGTAATCGCAAGCAACGAGCGGCGTCTTCCAAACACCTCGGCTGTCACGCTGCCAGGGGTTCTCGCGCAGGATTTGGTCGAAGAACTGGCCCGGAAAGAAGTTTACATTTCTTCTGGCGCAGCTTGCCGTTCAGAAACGGCCGAGCCCTCGAGAGTATTGTTGGCTCTTGGACTCAGCACGGCGCAAGCCTTGTCTACGATCAGGGTATCGTTCGGCACTGACAGTACCATGGAAGATGCGCAGGGGCTCGCTTCGTTGATCGCAGCGCACAGTTCTGCATCGCGTCTTGAAGTTGAACAGAGCCTGCTGCTAAAGCGAAAAAGCGACAGTTATGACGAACACGTATAAAGGCACTACAGATTTTCAACACGGCGAAGCCAGTTCGCTCGGCGTTCTTCTGGTCAACCTAGGCACACCGGAGGCGCCGACAGCCGGAGCTCTTCGTCCTTATTTGCGCCAGTTCTTGAGCGACCCCCGAGTGATCGAAGTTCCCAAATGGAAATGGCAGATCATTCTCAATCTATTCATCCTAACAACCCGCCCCAAGAAATCGGCAGAGGCTTACGAAGCTGTTTGGACCGAGCAAGGCTCGCCCTTGCTGCTCACGAGTGAGAAGCAGCGTGATCTACTCCAGCAGCAGCTGCAGAACCGCTTCGGCAGCAGGGTGCATGTTGCGCTTGGAATGACGTACGGGAATCCCTCCGTCGCTTCGGCACTCGACGAACTTAAGCAGAAAGGTATGCGCAAAGTGCTAGTGCTGCCGCTATATCCACAATATTCCGGCACAACAACTGCGTCAGTTTTTGATGCGGTCACGAAGGAATTTCAGTCCTGGCGCTGGATTCCCGAGTTTAGAATGGTGATGAGCTATCACGATCATCCGCTTTACATCGAGTCGATTTGCCGCAATGTTCGCGAGAGCTGGGAGAAGCATGGAAGAGGCCAGCTACTGGTGATGTCTTTTCACGGAATTCCCAAGCGCTACTTCTCCGGAGGAGATCCCTACCACTGCCACTGTCAGAAGACTGCACGACTTGTCGCTGAACACCTGGGGATCGGCAGCGACGAGTACATGGTTACGTTCCAGTCGCTCTTCGGCAAGGAGGAGTGGATTAAGCCGTATACCGATGCGACACTCAAGTCGCTTCCGGGCCAAGGGATTTCGTCGATTGATATTATGTGCCCGGGATTTACGGGTGACTGCCTGGAGACACTCGAAGAAATAAACCAGGAAAACCGCGGCTATTTTACTGAAGCCGGCGGCAAGACTTACAATT
>JAGQOW010000350.1 GCA_020427155.1 Planctomycetales bacterium
CTGTTTCATGGTTCATGCGCTATGGACTGAAAGCGATATCTTCGCCGATCGGGATGACTTGTTCAGCGTTGCCCTAAGTTTCTTGCCGGGTAGCCCGGGTTGGTCCTGAGTGCCGCACGAAGTTTTTTGGCAAGGTCGATGTACTTCGCACCTTCGCTCGCGCCCCTAGGCGCGGAGAAGTGGATTTTTGACAGAAATTCAGTCACCGGCTTGTTCAGAATGGGATACTCGCTCGGGAAACGTAGGCAGAGCATCTCGGACAGAAAGGCTCGGCGGGCGCTATTGCCAGATGCTTTGAGGCGGTCGAGCTGAGTTCGAACAACATCGTCGCGCTCCCGCTTTTTGGCGTCTAGAATGGCGACGAACGCTATCGCGAGTTCGTGGAAGTTGGCGACTCTGCCCTGTCTTTCCCACCCGGGCCCCTGCAGCCGGTTTCCCGCATCCCAGCTCCACAGCCTCGCGATTCGTCCATAGAATGTCTCGCTGTCGATTCTTTTTTCAGCGCAGTCGCGGAAGACCCTCAGGATCGCGGGTCGACTCTTTCTGTATGCCATGAGCTGCTCGCGACGCCGAAGCAGCAGGCGTTGTAGGCCGCGAGGCCGTGGAAGCTTGAACGTCACCACCGCGCGCTGTGTCGGCTTCGCGCGCTGCTTTCTTCCATCGGGCGTTGCGCGCTGGTCGGCCTCGACATAGCGATCCAGCCAGTCTTGGGAGACAGGCACACACCTGTCGGCGATCCAGTCGATCCATCGGTTGGCGACTTCAAACGCATCTTCTGAGATCAAAGAGAAGACATTCGCCTCGACGTTAGAGTGGAACGCTGCTCGGCTGAGGTTCGAAGATCCGATCACCATGAAGCACTGCCCGGCGGCGGACTTCCAGAACACAGCCTTCGGATGAAAGCCGCTGAGCTGGTCAGCAACCAAGAAGTCTGCTTTTCTGCCAGCCGGGAGCCAATTGAGCACCGCTCGACAGGCGTCCTTGCGCGTAATGCCAAAGTCCTTACCCACTATCAATCGGAACGACCTGCACTCAGCGTTCAATTTCAAGTCCGTGTTCCACTCCGTGAGATACGCCGAAACGACGTAGAGCTCCACGGCGTCTCGGAAAGCACGGCGATAGTGGTCGGCGAGCACGCCCGCTTGGCCCGGTCGATGCAGTGCGATATCCATGGGCAATTACTCGCTGTCCGGGGGGGTGGCACAGCAGTGTATATCTTGTTGAACCTTCTCTAGCTAGCCCAAAGCCGAACAGTTGTCTCGACGCGTTGTTCGCGTAGCTAGTGACTGCCTTCGGATCAACCAGTTCGACTTCCGTGAACGGCTCCATCTCGGTGTATTGGGTCTCCTACTAAGTGAAATTCGGTCCCAATCGGATGAAGCGACATGCCCGGTTAGCTTCTACCGATAAACGCCAAGTGCCAATTTATTCAGTAGACGTACTACCTCGATTCCTCTTCCAGCTAAATAGAGGTCGGCAGCACTCAGGGTTTGCTCGTCGAATCGCGGGGTGCAAAACCATGAGGCCGACTGACCCACGGGAATCTCCAGATAGGCCAAGGTGTCGCGGATTTCGGGGAAGGTGTTGAGCAAGTGCCACCAGACCAGTTGTTCTGCTTGGCTCACCTGTTGTCTGGCCTGCCGAAGCTTAGCCAGAGCGTCCACAAGTTCAGGGGATGGCTTCTTCATAGTTTGGCTCCTCCTTGCACACGCATCAGAACGTTGGGCAACATAAACCAAGCGTGGATTCTCAGCGGCTCAGGTGGTGAGACGGTGTACGAGCATGCCGGTTTTCGGGGCCGAACAACGGGCTTGTGACCGAAGGCAGGTAGCGGTCATTTGGGAGGGTTCCGCGACGGGTGCTGTCACAGAACGTGTCACAGATTGGTCACAAGGACAGATGGCGCGCCCGGCAGGATTCGAACCTGCGACCTACGGATTAGAAGTCCGTTGCTCTATCCAGCTGAGCTACGGGGCCATATGCGGCGTTTAACGCAAGGCAACTGATTTGTCAGGTCCAGGCTAGCACGTGACTTTGAACGACCATGCAACACAGAGTTATGGCCAACAAGCGCGCGAAGA
>JAGQOW010000351.1 GCA_020427155.1 Planctomycetales bacterium
GCTTCACCGTTACTAGCCTTGGGCGAACGAGCCTCAACGCCCCCAACTTCCAAGCGAAAACAATCGAACACGACGTTGCGACGGCAGCTCCGGCTACGTTCATCCAGGCGAAACCGATGATTCCGCTCGTTCCGGAAGTCAGATATAGCACCGCAAGTAAGCCGTAGGCGATCTGACCCAAGAGCAGTGACAGACCAAACATTGCGGACCGTCCCAAGGCCTGCAGCAGCCAACCAGCGTTGAGAGCCTGTAGCCCGATTTGTAGTACGGCAATTGTCATGAGGGTTGCCGTGAGACTTGACGTAGCGAGAAAGCTTCGACCAGCGATCATTAGCGCGACGGCCGCGATTACCAGCATTACCTGCAGTGCCAAGACCTCTGCAAATATGACGGAGGAGCGGTCTTCATCCTTTGACACCTCCCTCGAGCCGAGGATTCCGATTCCAAGGTTCGTGATGACTCCAATGTAGGTCGCCACTCCAACGGCGAACCCGTAGGCGCCGATTAGCTCAGGTCCTAGCTTTCGGGCGGCTACCGCAAGGACCGCGAAGCCGATCAATTGGCCAGCGAAAGTCGCAGCTGCGAGCCAGGTAAAATTCTTCCTCACGGATATCAAGAGGGGTTGATAGCTACTAGGTTGCGCGGGACGTCTCTTAAGCTCTCGAGGAAAGTGCCGTTGTTGAAGCGAATCAGTAGCATGGCCTTCACCGAAGAAAAGCGGGCGGCTCGTAACAACGTCATGCTCGGTATTTTAGGTTCTTAATGGCGATTTGACACGCAGGGAGCACCAAATAGACGCACAACAAGACCTAGAGGGCCAATCTAAGTCCTACTCGGTTGGCCTGCTTTCCGCGGTACGCCACCACATCGTCCTGATCCTTGCGTGCATCTTGGTTGCTGCTTCTTCCGCTGCTGGTTTTTCGCTGCTTCAGGAGAAGAAGTACACAGCATCAGCATCATTGCTATTCCGTGATCCTGCTCTGGCTAGAGATCTCTTTGGATCTAGCGCTCTAGTCCCAACTGGTGACCCAACTAGACAGGCTGCTACGAATATTCGACTCGTCGAGCTTGAGGTGGTCGCCGAACGGACTGCTCAAGCTCTAAAGAACAGCCCGGAAGCAGAGGCGGCGAAACTTCGTGCCGGCGACATCTCTGGCATGGTGGCCACTGCGGCAGCTGGTGAGTCAGACATAGTTGAAGTCAGCGCAACCGGCCCGACCCCAGAGCTTGCGGCACTCGTCGCGAACACTTTTTCTAAGCAGTTCATTTCTTTCCGCGCTGAGGCTGATCGATCCAAACTTGAGGATGCCAAAGGGTTGGCCGATCGCGAATACGAGAGTCTTTCGGCAAGTGAAAAGGCCAGTCCACGTGGCGAAGCACTCGCGAGGGCTGGGCAGCGACTGGGCATCATCGCATCGCTACAAACCGGAAATGCGGAGTTTGTTCAGCCCGCAATTCCGCCCCTCTCGCCATCTTCACCGCGCCCCCTAAGGAACAGCGTTATTGGTGGCCTACTCGGATTATTTCTAGGCCTGGGACTTGCCTTTGCGCTCGAGCGAATGAACCGCAAACTGAGAAGCCCAGGCGAGGTGTCTGAGCTTTTCGAGATACCCGTTCTGGCGACTATTCCCTACAGCGCTTCCCTGGAAGTCGGCAGCCAGGCTTCAGAAGAGGCCGCGCTTCCTTTTGAAGCCCAAGAAGCATTTCTGACTCTGCGCTCGTCACTCCGCTACTTCAACGTAGATAGAGCAATTTCTACAGTACTAGTTACGTCTGCGCTATCTGGCGAAGGGAAGACAACAATCGCGCTGGGTCTTGCCAAGGCCGCGGCCTCAACTTCGCGAACGCTCCTGTTGGAGACGGACCTTCGCAGGTCCAGCATCGCTTCACGAACGGGAATGGCGGTCACGCCTGGAATGGCTGAAGTACTGACGCATCAAACGACAATCGCAGAGGCCGTGCAGCCCGTGGCTCTAGGCGCGCCCACCATCGGATCTCCGACTGAAGAACAACCGACCTTGGACGTACTCGTTGGAGGCCGGATCCCTCCCAATCCCACAGATCTCATTGAGAG
>JAGQOW010000352.1 GCA_020427155.1 Planctomycetales bacterium
TTGCGCGCGGTATATAACGACTGAACATGTTTTTGACAGGCAAAGGCCAGGGTCGGAACAGCAAGACGGCAGCTGAAAACTGATCCCAAACTTCCATTCGCCCACGGCGGAGAACGGGTGCAGGGTCCTGATGCGGACAGGACCACGCTGATTTTCACAGTGGGCGCGTACCGCGACCGCGGAGAATCGACCAACCAAACGCTGATCACTGGCAATCTCAAGCCGCCTTGCGATGCATCGACTTGATCACGCGGGCCAGCTCCCTAGGACATTCAACGTCGTCGCGCCTGCTCGAGATCCCCTCCGGCATGCCTGCTGGTTCACACGGAGACCTGTCGCCGATCCCAGGCTACACCGCTTCCTGCTTGACCTGGGCTTTGAAGCTTTGGGAGACTGAGAACCTGCAAGTTCTTGTCGAAGCGGCCAAACAAGCCGCGTGGGCATCCATGAGTCCTCGAGGCACGCTGGGCCTTTTGACCGGAAGATGGGAACGACTATCCAGCAGTCTAGGGACCAGCGGTTTAAATATCGTGCTGCTCCGTGAGTGATTAGGAGGCGAAAGTGAACTCGGATAACGATATAGCCAATGCCTTGATTCGACATTTAAGCGTTAGAGGCTACTTCGCCAAACACAGAAACGTAAAAGAGTGGCCTCATAGTGTTATTTGCGCCCGGTCCGAGCCTAATGGATGGGATTCCTGTTTTTCCTTTTGGGTAACTAAGCCGAGCCAACACTGGCACTTGTGCTGCTGGTCATATCGCTACTGGAGAGTTCCTCAGTATTCCCGAATCGACGAGGTATGCCTGAACTACTTGAACTACGGTGACAACATCGCTTCCCCCCCTGACTTCCTGTTAACACAGTTTGATTTACTCGAAATTGATTACGATGAATTCAAATCTCTTAGATTGGATCGAAGGCTCTAAACCTCGACTCCACGTTTTGCCGCGCGGTGCGAATCGAATGAACGCGGTTTCGCTAGGTGACACGCTGGGATAGAAAAGTGTGAAAACGCGCGCGGTCGCGCGGCACAAAATGACTGACCAGGGCTTCGGCCGGATGATTCCATGGTTAATGCGGCAGATCACCATTTGAGATCCGACCTCAAACCTTCGATCACCTGTCGCAAGAGGCCAAGGCAGAGGCTTGATGCGGGCCACAACGCTTTGACTTTCACAGTTGCCGCGTAACACGTCAGAGTGAGAGGAGCCGTTCCGAATTTGGCAGTGGCGCTCGTCCTGGGCGGATTTTGCTTGCCTTGGGTCCAGAGAACCAGTGACACTGGCCCCTCAACTAGGCAGCAGCGAGTGTTGGCCTGGTCCACCTTGAAGCCTCATCGACTGACCCGCTGGGCCAGGAATTTCGACTCGGCGCAAATCTATAACTCAACGGCGAATGCAGTCGTCCCGTCCCGCACGCAGCAACCTATTCCTATTCCACCGAACTAGACCGCCATCCGCAACAAGACTTGGGCTCTTCTCGGATTTTCGTGGCGGTGATTGGCTCTAAGCGGGGGCCCGAGTACGATCGGCGGCATGGACACACTCGATCATCACTACCGCTTGTTGCTGGGACTCGACGATTCCTGGCAGGTCGTTTCCGTGGATCTTCTGCCGGAGCATAACCGAGTTGAGATCCGCATCCGGCATCTTGGTGGCAAGGTTGCTTGTCCCGAATGCCAAGGAGCCTGCTCGATCGCCGATCACGCTCCCGAGCGCCAGTGGCGGCATCTGGATGTAATGCAGTTCGAGACTCGCATTCTTTCGAGCACTCCTCGCTCTCGATGTGAGACGTGCGGCGTCAAGACGATCGCGGTCCCTTGGGCTTCCAAGCACGGGCGATTCACGTTGATGTTCGAGGCATTCGCCGTCAAGGTGCTCACGGCATGCAGCAGTGTCGCCAAGGCGGCTCAGCTCTTGCGGCTCAACTGGGAGTCGACTCACGACATCATGGAGCGGGCGGTCGAGCGAGGCTTGATTCGTCGGAACCTCGAAGAGGTGGAGCATGTGGGGATCGACGAAAAGAGCTTTGGGAAGGGACAAGACTACGTCTCGGTGATGACCGAC
>JAGQOW010000353.1 GCA_020427155.1 Planctomycetales bacterium
CTGGTTTGCGGGGGAATTCGGGGTCTCTACAAACAATCCCGGCAAGCCGTTTCACTAGACCTCCGATCTCAAAGAATGGCGTCTCATCCAATTCTGTGCGTTCACGAATAAAGCTTTGTACGCCATCGTCCAATTCGTAAAAGTCTTGGGGCAACTCGTGGTCGCCTTCAAAATTTGCGTACTCGGTTACGTGTAACCACCAGCCGTCGAATCGCTCCAATGCTTCAAGCCATAGGGCTTTGTCCTTCGCCGCCATGAAATTGCACCTTATATCGAGCCAGGCCGACCGACAGCAGGTGCGGTAAGGTGCGACCGCAACCTGCTGTCAGTCAACGCGGGGATCAATCCGCAACCCGGCGAGTTAACCTGATATTACCCTATTGCCCGCGCAACTTCGATGCCTTTGGTGGCGTCACGCTCAGCATAAATTTCTGTGATGCTGGCTGACGCATGCCCCAAAAGCACTTGCGCAGCTTCCAGACCAAACGCCGCCCGGGCCTCAGTGGCAAACGAGTGCCTCAGCCGATTCGGTGTCCACCGATGCTCCCTCCGCCATTGCTTCAGCTTCTCCCCGATCACACCGTCAGGAGCCGGGAAAGCGCGGTCACAGGCTCGCTCAATAGCTTGGCGGTAACTGTCCCTTCGATAGCGTTTCTGGAGTCTCGGCACGGCAATATGCCGCTTCGGTTGAAAGCAGTGTTCATCGTCCGCACGGAGCAAGTACGGCATCAGGATTGATTGCCCTCGCGGGCCGATGTAGACGATCCGCCGCTTGCCGTGGTGTTGGGTTTTGTGCTCCGCTGGGGTGTACTTCCAGACTTCGCCAGAACGGTCGATGTCACACGGACGCATGGTGCAAACTTCGCTAGGTCGCATGCCGGTTGCCCGCTGCAATTCGACCATTGCCCGCACTACTGGAGGCATCTCAGGGAGAGTAGCGTCGATAATCGAATCAGCTACAGGCTCGACGGGCTTAGTTTCTTTTGCTTCGGTCCTGCCTGCCTTCAATCCCGGTAAGGTTTGCAAGCTCGACCAGACGCTTGCCGGTACAATCTCCACCGATGCCGCCCATCGAAACATGCGGACGATTCGCCCAGTATTCTGATTGCAGACACCCCGCGATATTCCCGCCTCTACCATTGTTTGCCGTACGGCGCGCAGGTCGCCTACGCTGAAAGCGTCAGCCGCAAGCCCGCTGTAGTTGGCCAGTAAGAACTTGAGCACCCACCGAATTGCTGCGACCTCGCTCGTGGGCTTTCCACCCTTGCGATAGTAGCCTTGAGCGTGCTCCAGATAGCGACCTGCCAGGACGCCCAAGGTTATGCTGCTGGTATTGGGCGAATCTAGCTCCAGAGCCTTTGGCGGTGTAACTGCTCGATCTGCGAGAAGATCGGCAATGATGCGAGCGTAGGCTTCGCGGCTTTCGTCGGAGCCGTGCTTGCCGAGATAGAGAATCTTGCCCCGCACCTTGACGATAGCCCGACCACTAGGCTTGTGGAGACAGTAAGACGGAACGCGCTTTTTCGCTGCCATCGGATGCACCTTTCTGGTTGTACGATTACAACCGTTTTTGGTGACCACAGGCAGCTCGGCGAATCCCGCCGGTTATGCTAAGTCGCATACGCCAAAGAAGTTACAACAAGTCGGGCCGACAGGATTCGAACCTGCGACCTTTTGACCCCCAGTCAAACGCGCTACCAGACTGCGCCACGGCCCGAAATGAGATGCCTGTAAGCAAAAGTACTGCAGCGATCTAGAAGCCGCGGCTCGACGATACTGCTTCGGTCTCCATCGACCAAAGCGCCCTAGGCGAGTACAAACAAGCCAGGAAACCTTCGCCGAAAGAGTCGACTCCACTTACAGGCACAACTGCTAACAAGAAAGCATAGCCTTAGGTCAATCCAAAAGGAAGCCCCCCAAAACACGTAGGCTGAGGTGCCTAATCCACCTAGCGTCGGGCCTCACACCCTACGGCTTTCGGCTCTCCGCTTTCCCCTTTCCGCTTTCGATTCACCCCCCACTGCTGGGTTTTTGTCCGCTGTGCCGGGGTCCC
>JAGQOW010000354.1 GCA_020427155.1 Planctomycetales bacterium
AGGGGTATCGAATATGGTTCGAATTCCAACGCATAGGGCGCCTACTCATCCCGGCGAAATGCTTCGGGAAGAGTTCCTCGTGCCCATGAATATCAGTCAACGTGATTTGGCAGATGCCATTCATGTTCCGTATCAGCGAGTAAATGAGCTCGTCAACCAAAAGCGCGGCATTACGCCAAGCACTGCCCTTCGGTTGGCGAAGTTTTTTGGTGTGTCTGCAGATTTTTGGCTGAACCTTCAGGTTCGGTGGGATCTTTTTCGGGCTCAAGCCACCGAAGCAGAAGAGCTGGCATCGATTGAGGATTTTCATCATCTGCAAAAAATGGCCTAACAAGGCGGTCAAGCCGTTCGCCTGCGGCTCACTCGGACGCTCAGCACTCCGCGCCTGCTCGGGCATGGCTTCGCCATTTTTGCCCGTGCATTCGCTCCATGCCGAGCGCCGCTTACCTGGGCGTTAGGCGTAAGAAGATTGTGAAGATGAAATCGAAACTCGGCTTAATCGGGCCAATCTTTGCGCTCTTTTCATCAAGCGCAGCGCTGGCGGTTGACGATGAGCGAGCGCTAGTAAAGATGCCAACAATGATGCAGGAACACATGCTCGCGAATATGCGTGATCATCTTGCATCTTTGAATCAAATCCTGGCGAAGCTGGCCGCCGGAGAACTCGACGAAGCGGCAGAAATTGCCGAGTCACGCTTGGGTATGAGTTCGCTCGAAAGCCATGGAGCAAGTCACATGGCGAAAGTGATGCCGGAAGAAATGCAACGGGTTGGTACGAGCATGCATAGGGCGGCGAGCAATTTCGCCCTGAAAGCGCAAGAAGGGGAGGTCCTCGCAGCATACGGTGCTCTGTCCGAAGTTACGGCAGCGTGTGTCGCCTGCCATTCGGCATTTCGGGTTCGATGAAGGCCGGCACGCCTAACAATTCGGTCAAGCCGTTCGCCTGCGGCTCACTCGGACGCTCAGCACTCCGCGGTCGCTCGGGCATGGCGACGCCATTTTTGCCCGAGCAAACGCTCCGAGCTGAGCGCCGCTTACCTGGGCGTTAGGTTTTAAAAGTGCGCCCCGTAACAAAAAAGGTCGCCTTCTACTACGGTATCTGGTGCCTGGTCTGGTTAGCGGTAACGTACTTTGGCGCTATATTGAGTGGGCATAGTGAATATGGCTTGTCAGCGCAATTCTGGCTTTCCGTTACTGGGTTGCCCTTGGGGCTGCTCTCTTGGTACAGCCACCCCGATGGTTCACTAACCGGTGTCGCATTGGCAGGCTTATATGGTTTGGTTCAATGGTGCGCTGTGGCCGAGTTGAACGCTTGGCTAAATGAATGGCAGCGCGCTCGAAGAAGCGCCAGCTAAGAGAGGAACGAGGCCGGTTTTGGCCTCGCAAAGCAACGAACGCATGGAGCACAGAGTTGGCTACGCGCGAAGAAAAACCTAACAAGGCGGTCAAGCCGTTCGCTTCGCTCACTCGGACGTCCCGTACTCCGCGCCTTTTTGCGCATGGCTTCGCCATGATTGCGCAAACGGCGCTCCGCACGGGCCGCCGCTTACCTGGGCGTTAGGCAATGAAAATGGATCTTCTCTCACTTTCCGTGGGTTTCGTAGTTGGCGCTTTCACTGGTGCAGCCGGTGCGTATCTAGGTGAGAAGTACACCGACAAACGGCGGTCTAAGGAGGCTCGGCGAGCGAAAGATGATGAATGGGCGGAAATCTGTCGGCGTTTTCCGGCAGTGATTGAAGAAATGAAGAAAGATGTTCAATCACCGGAAGCTGCGAACATTCGGGAGTTCTTTTTAAAAACAGCGTCCACCACGCTCAACGCACCGGAGCCACATTTCGAGTACTACACAGATGTTCACCCCGAGTTGCCGGCGGCAGCGAAGTACCTGGAAGATCTCGGCTACATCGAAGATGTTACGCCAGGCAATTGCCCGATGTACCGAATGCGTGAGGTGCTCGTAGATAGGCTGCGAAATGCCTAACAAGGCGGTCAAGCCGTTCGCCTGCGGCTCACTCGGACGTTCAGCACTCCGCGCCTGCTCGGGCATGGCTT
>JAGQOW010000355.1 GCA_020427155.1 Planctomycetales bacterium
CAAATCGCCCAGGGGCCGGTGATGTGGTCAATCGGTGGCCTCGTCCTGGCCGCCCAGGTTATGGAATGGGCAATTGGGTCGACCGGCACCCAGATCGCTACGGGCGCTGGAACAACTGGGGCAACAATGTCCGACTGAACTTCAACAACTACAACGTCTACGACAACTACTTCACGCCACGGTGGTGGGGCGACCACTACCACGGAATTGGAGGTTGGCACTACGGCTACTGTTTCAACAGCTATCCGTCCAGCTACTGGTGGACCGTTCCAACGTTCGTTGGCCTGACTAATTGGTTCACATGGTCGGCACCGACCGCTGTTTGGCAGGAGCCCATCTACTATGACTATGGTACGGGTGGCAATGTCTATTACGAAAACAACGCTGTGTACGTCGACGGACAGGCCGTCGGCACACCAGCAGACTTTGCCGCCAGCGCCGCTCAGCTGGCAACGGTCGCCCCCCCCGAGTCCGAGCAACAAGCCGAAGAGGCCGAATGGATGCCTTTGGGCACGTTTGCCGTGTCTTCGAATCAAAAGGAGACTGAGCCGACTCGCTTGGTGCAGCTGGCCGTCAACAAGGATGGTATCGTCAGTGGTACTCTGTATGACGAGGCCACCGATGTGACGCAGACCGTGCTCGGGCAGGTCGACAAAGAGACACAACGAGTTGCATTACGCGTCGGAGAAAGCGAGGACATTGTCGTTGAAACCGGACTCTATAACCTCACTCAGAACGAGGCGCCCGTCATGGTCCACTTCGGACCAGACCGAGTCGAGAATTGGCTGCTCGTGCGACTTGAGGGACCCGACGAGGGAAGTGATAGTGATCAATAGCTCAGCGACGCTGCCAAGTTGAAAAGCGCGACTCCGTCCTGATGCCATGTAGGAAGCCTCCTCAGGTACGATAGCGAATCATAATGTTTCGCGTGTTTCGTACGCCAAGGAGGCTTGGAAATGGCTACGTACTACGTGGGGCTCGACGTCGCCCGTCAGGCGCAAAATACAGATCTCGCGAAACCACAGGCCAACACCGAGCAAAAGTGACGATTGACCGGCGTTGCGGCACAAGTTCAATGAACCGGTGTGCAGTACAGAGGAGACGTCAGGCGCGCGACGACGGGCCATTCAAGGCCGCCGCGCCGTCCAACTGTGTTGACGTTTGCCAAATGAGCGGCAACGAATCAGCTGTGCGGCCTTGAGATAACGCAGATACGCAGCAAGCTGTTTTGCGTGGCCCCGGCGATCACCAGCAGCAGGCGATGGTAAAGCGACCTCCGGCGGCTAAAATGCGTTAGTCATTGGTAGATTGAACGATGACTTCATTTTTGCACCCCGGCATCAGTGCCAAGCAAGGCGGTTCGGATGGCGGTTCCTGAGCAACGGGAGCCTAGCTAGGCAATGTTGGGATGCCGCGACGCGCTCTCTGTTTTGAAACGGTTGGCTTCGGGGTCCGCACGCAACCCTACCAGATTTCCGTAAAGCGTTGCTTTCGTTCGAAGCCTACGGAAGGTAACTCCGAATCGCCAAATCCCTCTGCTGCTTCGACTTCCGTCATTCGCAAAACAGAGAATGGTTATGAAGAGGGTTCTGCACGGGGAGCGCGCCAGCCTTTGGAGGTGAGCACACGTTTGGCGTAGAAGTCGCATTGCCACAGGGTGGCAGCATGGACCTTGAGGAATTCATCCCACGTGCCCTCTCCGCGCTGCGGCCCCGGATCAAGGTTGTGCTCTTTGAGGATGTTTTTGACGGTGTTGCGAGACGGAGGCGTGATGCCGAGTTTTTTGAGTTCGCCCATAATGCGGGTGTAGCCCCAGTTGTTCTCGCGGGCGAGTTTGACGATCAACTGGCGGATCTCTTCCTTGGTTCTGGGCCGACCCTTCTTGGCGGCCGATGTCGGCTTCTTTTTCGCTTGCTTCGACTCACGAATCCAACGGCGCAGCGTGTCGGGATGCACGATCGTGACCAGGTCTTCCAGGGCGCCGCCGAGCCGCGAGCCGAACTTCACGAGCTTGGCCTTCTCTTTCTTGGTGA
>JAGQOW010000356.1 GCA_020427155.1 Planctomycetales bacterium
ATCCCGACGCCGGTATCTTCGATGGCGATTTGCAATTGCCGCTGCTCGACTTTGACTTTGAGCGAGACGTGACCGCCGTTGGGAGTGTACTTGGCGGCATTGCCCAGGAGATTAACCAGGACGGCCACCATCTTTTCTTTATCGAGTTGAAGATCGGGCAGTTTTTCGGGCAGGCGAGACTCGAAGATGATGTTCTTTTGCTGCATCAAGGGCAGGACTTTGGCTTCGACCTCGGCGAAGAGGCGGGCGGTCTCGACCTTCTGCCGATCGGCCGAGAGCGAGCCAACCTCCATGCTGCTGATGCTAAGCAGATCGTCGACGAAGCGGGCCAGCCGAGTGGTTTCGGAGTTGATGATATTGCAGAACTCTTTTTGCTCTTCGACGTCGATTTTTTCGCAGGTGGCAAGAGTTTCGGCATACGCTTTGATGTTCGACAGCGGAGTGCGCAGCTCGTGCGTTGCGGTATCGATGAATTGATCGCGCATTTTTTCGGCGAGCTTTTGTTGGGTCACGTCGCGCAGGGTCCAAATCTGGCCTGATTGTTGTTCTCCCTGCAGCGGTTGCCGGGCGATGCGTAGCACCCGGCCGTTGTTGTCGCCCTGCGGTTCCGACTCGGTGACAACCGAGTGGTGAACGGATTGCGGGTCGAAGAGGACCGATGTGCTGAGGTTGGGCATCTCTTCGAGCAATCGATCTTGAAATTCGGCGCCTTGGAGTGATTCTAGAGCTTGATCTTCGCCCAGCAGTACGGAAATGGCACGATTGGCGAACGTGATGCGACCTTCCATATCGGTCACGGCGATGCCGTCGGACATGCTTTGGAGGATTGTACTGAGTTCGGAATGTTTTCGAGAAGAAGCGGCTTTTGCCAGCCGAGTTTCGAGATCGTTGCCGTCGGTATTACGGCGCAGATTTTCGACGAGGTCTGCCAATCGATTCCAACCCAGGGTGGTCGCATTGCGGGCAGGCAGGGGGGTGATTGTCAGTTCGGCGCCGGTGGGGGCGAGGGCCAGCTGGCGCAGCTGCTGATCGACGCTGGCAACGGGGCTGGTGAGTCGAGAGAGGACAATGGCCCCAACGCCGACGAGCGCGATGGGTACGAGAATGGCGAAGGGAGCGATGTGGGCCGTGTCGGCAATAGTTCCCCAGAGACTGGGTTCGGCGACCGCGATGCGCAATGATCCGAAGGGCACACCGCTAACGACCAAGGGAACTTGATACTGGCGCAGGACATGTCCGCTAGGATCGATCAGCCGGACTCCCGAAACGTCGCCCCAGCGCAAATGGCTGCCCGTGGGCTCAGGGGCAACGGTCCCTACGAGCTGGGGTTCGGTGTGGGCGAGGAATTTGCCTTCGGAGGCAACGACGCTGGCGTATTCGAGTCCGGCCTCGGCTTTGGTTTGATCGAGGATCTTGGGGAAGTTGAGCGTACCGTGACGAAGATACTCGATTTCGAGAGCGGCAGCGGTCTTCCCCAGCCGGGCCAGGGAGGCGTTGATGGTGCGAGAGCTGAGAACCGTGTGGGAAGTAGCTAATACTCCGACCGCCAACCAGCAGACGGCAACCATGCAGAAGAGCAGGTAGTAAGCGACAACTTTGCGCGGAAAGCCCAATTGCGTTCGACGACGAAGCATGATTTTCCTGTCGGTTGTTGCACGGCTGCGAGGGGGCTGGCGACTAAGCGGGGAGTGAAAGCAATTCGGTGACGGTTTTTACGATCGCGGCAGGACTAAACGGTTTGGCGAAGGTTGCATTGATGCCCAATTCATCGCGCAATCGATGAAGTTCCAGCTCGAGGCCTTTGGCGGTAAGCAGGATGATGGGGCAGTTGGCGTAGTTGGTTTCGTCGCGAAGCCGCTGGCAAAGCTCGACGCCCGTCATTTCCGGCATTTGCTGGTCGGTAATCACGACGTCGAATTGCGACTGCATCGCCAGCTCGAACGCTTCGCGACCGTTGCGGGCCGTGGCGGTCTCGAAACCTGCGCCCTTGAGCGCAAATTGAGTGACTCGTGCCAAGGCGGTATT
>JAGQOW010000357.1 GCA_020427155.1 Planctomycetales bacterium
CGTTTTACGTCGGGCAAGTGTACCAGGGGAAGCCCACATCCTGTGAGGTAGGTGGCTATCTCGCCACGCGTAACTGCGGAGTAGAGCGTCGACTGCGGGACCCCCACGAAGGCGGCAGCATTGCCGATGCGGTAGAGGGTGCTCGGAACGGTCGGCTTCGAGGATCGTTTGCTCATGGCTGTATCGTAACTGGTGAAATACCGGTAGGGAACCGACGGGCAGTATTGATATGTCGGTACAGTACCGCTATTATTACCGAAGACGCCTCACCTTCTCCCATCCAGACGTTTGGAGGCCTGTAATGCGCATCCACACCAGCAAAATCCTGCTCTGCGAGGAAATCCAGACCGTACTCGCCGACCTTCACAAACGCAGCCAGCGGAGCATCAACGCCTGGGTGAACCTGACGGTGTTTCGCCTTGCCTGCTGCTGTGGCTTGCGGGCCAGCGAGATCTGCGGGCTGAGAATGGATGACCTGGTTCTCGAAGGATCCAGGCCGCTGATCCAGATCCGCAAAGACAATACCAAGCAGCATGGTGGCCAGTATCTCAGTCGCGAGGTGCCGTTATGGTGGGATGCAGGTACGCTGGCCGATCTTAGAGACTGGGGAACACTGCGTCTGGAACAAGGGGCTGGCTCCAGCGATCCCTTCGTCTGCAGCCAAAGTCGCGGAAAGGTTTACCCGACCGCCGGCAAACCACTCAACCGGATACTGGCGGGTCGGCGTTGGAAGACGGCCATTGGTGTGCTGGGAGCTGCCAGACAAAGGCAATTAAGCATCCACAAGGGGCGACACTCGTTCTGCTCCCATGCGATGGCTGCCGGGCGATCCGTGCTCGAAGTGCAGCGTGCAGCCGGGCATAGCGATGCCGGGATGACGCTCAACACCTATGGCCATCTCGTTGATTCGGGCAACGTCCGAGATATCTTCGGAACACGAGGCGGAGAGTTTCGCGATGCCGATTCTATTTGCCTAGCGGAGCACTCAGTCGATCGAGCCGACGACTGAATTCTGCGTCCTCGATCGCATAGCGGAGCTGGCGGAGCTCGTTGGCAGTCTCCTGATCGCCATAGCCACCGTAGTAACCGTACCCGCCACTGTACGCACCATAGTAGCCACCACGATAGACGGGCCTGGGAGCGTAGAAGTAGATTCCCGCCCGATTGTAGTCGTAAATCGAGGGGCCACCCCAATAAGTCGGGTAAAGAGGATCGAAGGCCTGGGCGACTGAGGACAGGGCGAGAATAATCGTGGCGGCTAACAGTAGGTTTCGCATGGGTCGGCTCCTGTTCTTACCTGGCTGCATTAGTCAATCATCCTCAAGTTGTGGCTGAGTAAGACAGGCGGAGTCAAGCGTTTTTGTCCTCAAGCAATAATGCCTCCCTTGAATCCTTCGTCGCCCTCCAGCACGGCAACAACTCAGCGACTCTTATCATTCGACGCTGCCAAAAGCGCCATAAAGGCCGCTTTGACGGCTTCTGAAAGCTCTGGCCAGGCTTCGATGATGGCCACTAGATCAGGGTCGTTTGGGCCGTGGTCTTGTTGAACTGCTGCGCCATGCGCTGCGCTGTCCTGAGAAACACTGTTTTCCTCGGCGTTTTCGGCCAGCAGCGACTGATTCGAAATCAGTTGCCCCGCAAGGGGTTGAGGGTTCGAGTCCCTTGCCCTCCGCTTGATGGCGTCAGACGCCATCGACAGCTTGTCGCCACCGGCAGTTGCCACGAACGATGCGAAAGCCGCTGCTCGCAGACGCCAGTCTAGCGGCTTTCGGCTTTCCGCTCTGCGTCATCCCCCTCTGCTGGGGTTTTGGCCGCTGTGCCGGGGTCCCAACTTTTGGGACAAAACTCACAGGTTTTGTCCCGTAGTCTTTGCGGTTGAGCCTGGCAGCAAAGGCTGTGCTGCGAATCGCCTGGGACAAAAGGTAGCGAGTTTAGGACTTCGCGCGCAGCGAGCGCGGGACAAAACAGCAGTGGCTGCAATTGCTGTGGAAAAGTCG
>JAGQOW010000034.1 GCA_020427155.1 Planctomycetales bacterium
ATTTACGTTGCTCCGCCGTTTCGTCACAGTCTGTTTGGCGGCAAGCAGCTTGTCGTACATAACCGCAAATCCGATGTGCATGAACTGTTTAGCTACAACCTCTACCCTGGCCCCAGCGCGAAAAAAGGCGTGTACGGTGTGCTACTGAACTTGGGAGAGAACGAGGGGTGGATTACTGCGCATTGCTCTACCGTCCAAGTAGTAACTCCTTACGATAACATCGTGACGATAATGCACGAAGGTGCGTCTGGGGGTGGCAAGAGTGAGATGCTGGAACACGCCCATCGGGAGCGGGATGGGCGCCTATTGCTTGGTCGCAACGAGCTAAGTGGCGAAGAACGGCACCTGGCATTGCCACGGGCGTGTGAGTTGCGTCCGGTGACCGACGATATGGCGCTTTGCCATCCGGAACTGCAGGGTCACGAGAATAAACTCTCCTTGATGGATGCTGAGAACGCCTGGTTTGTTCGAGTAAACCACATCGACCGCTACGGTGTCGATCCGCACCTAGAACAGATGACAATGGAGTCGCAGTCGCCCCTGCTATTCTTGAATATCCAGGCAGTTCCAAACGCAACAACCCTTATCTGGGAACATACAATCGACGCCCCGGGAGTGCCTTGTCCCAATCCGAGAGTGATTATCCCGCGAAGCTGTGTGCCCGATGCCATCGAAGGCCCGGTAACAGTTGATATTCGCAGCTTTGGAGTGCGCACACCCGTCTGTACGCGGGAAGTTCCCACTTACGGAATTCTCGGCTTACTACAGATATTGCCACCCGCGCTGGCATGGCTTTGGCGGCTGGCTGCGCCGAGAGGTCATGGCAATCCTTCGATTGTCGACGAGTCGAGCGGCCTGGTTTCTGAAGGGGTCGGTTCTTATTGGCCATTTGCCACTGGTCGCCGTGTCGATCAGGCCAATCTTCTTCTTGAGCAAATCAAGAGAACAACCAGCACGCTGTTTATCTTAGTCCCAAATCAGAGCATAGGCAGTTGGCGAACGGGATTTATGCCACAGTGGATAGTGCGTGAGTATCTTGCTCGGCGCGGACTAAGCCAGTTTCGTCCCGATCAGATTAGTGCTGCGCGGTGCCCGCTCCTAGGCTGGATACCTAAGCAAATAGTGGTTGAAGGCACTCACGTTCCGCATTTCTTGCTCCGCGTAGAACATCAGGAAGAGGTTGGTTGCGAGGCGTACGACCGTGGTTCAGAATACCTCTACTCCTTCTTTCGAGGCGAACTGGAGAAGTTTCTCGAACCAGATTTGAGCCCGCTTGGGCGCCAGATTATCGAGTGTTGCCTTCAGGGGGGTACGGTGGAACAATATTCAGAGTTGCTACCTCAAAACCGTTACGGTTTTTAGGAATCGGCGCGAGGAATTGCCTTGCTAATCTGAGTTAGTTCTGGGCTCTCGGAGAGAGAATTCGGATTGCGAAACTCGCGTCAATCGGTCAGGCTGCAGGTATCCTACTCAGTTTCCCACCTCCCTATGTTCTTCTATGCCGATGCGTCTCTTTAGAACGCTGATTGTCTGCTTTTTCGTGACTCTCTATCAAGGTTGCAAGCCCACGGAAGAGATTCGCGTATACAGCGTGCCGCGCAGTTCACCCCCGGGCAAACCCTTGGATGCGTCTGAGGTGGCGAGTCTTCTCGACCATACTCTGGCGGCAATCGTGCCACAGGACGATAAGGCCTGGTTCTTTAAGCTGACGGGGCGGGCTCCGGCAATTGGTCGACAACGCGATGCTTTTGTTCAATTCCTGGCGACGGTCGTGTTGGCAGAGAACAACTCGGAGACGCCCTCGTGGCAGATCCCCGAGGGTTGGCAGGAGAAACCGGCTTCGGAGATGCGACTAGCGACATTGGTGGTTCCCGACGAAGAAGGGCCGCTGGAAGTGGCAATCTCATCGTTGCCTTATGCTGGCGATTGGAAAACGTTTTTGGTTCCCAACGTCAACCGCTGGTTGCGACAACTGGAAGAGCCACCTTTGGACGAGTCGACGATTCTCAAGCTGGTCAAGGAAGTGAAGCTTCAAAATGGCACGGCGACCACCATAGAGTTGGTTGGTCTCGCGCCGAAACAGTCGTCCGGCGATCCGCATGCGGGAGTCGTAGGTGCTCCTCCTCTGGACAACGCCGGACCGCCGCCGGCTCCTACGAGCAATACGGCCCTGGAGTACGACACGCCCAGTGGCTGGTCTCCGGGCAGGACCTCTGAGATGCGGAAGGCTGCTTTCCGTATAGTTGAGGGCGAATCTCAGGCTGAGGTCACGGTGATCGATTTGCCGGCATCCGGTGGCTCGCAAGTGACCGATGTAGCGGCAAACATGGCACGTTGGGCCGGTCAGGTAGGGCTAACGGAGCTTGGTGCCGAGGGCCTCCAGAAGCTGATTGAGCCTGTGACCGTCGATGGCGCCAAGGGGAGCTATGCAGAACTGGTGAGTCCCGCGACGGCAGAGCGGCCGCTTGCGATGCTGGTGGCGATGGTGGTTCATAACGAAAAGGTGTGGTTTTTCAAGATGAGCGGCGAAGTGGGGCTGGTACAAGCCCAGCGTGAAGCATTTCGAAGTTTTCTGGCCTCTGTAAAGTTTGGCGAGAACTGAGCTGGTTGAGTACCGTTACTTCCGGGCTTGAATGTCGGTATATTGATAATCACACGGAAGGCTGGACTTTCGGACCGAGAGGCGGGCCGGCTGTTTGGCAGGCCCCGGCTTTCCGCTCCCCTACCCCGCCTGATTGCCGTGGCTAGTACTGACATTGGACAAGTTTCAGCTTCGCTCGCCGGCGAAACTGCAGAACCTCAGACCCAAGCGAGCATCTCGGGGTTGCTGGGTTTCTTGGCATCATTAAAGCTGACTGTCGCGCTCTTTAGCTTTTCGCTCGTGCTAGTTTTAGCAGGGACGCTGGCTCAGATCGATCATGATGTCTGGTACGTGATCGAGAATTATTTCCGTACGCCACTGGCTTGGATCAAGTTGCAAGTGTTTTTTCCCCGGGCATGGGATGTGCCGGGTACGTTGCCATTCCCCGGAGGTTGGTCGCTTGGCGCTGCGTTGGGGTTGAATCTTCTGGCTGCGCATGCGATTCGGTTCAAGGTGACGGGGACCGGTAGTGCGTTGTGGTGGGGAATGGGTTTGATCGTCTTGGGGGTGGTGCTGACTTACCTCGTGGTGCAAAGTGGTTTGGACCATACGGTCGAGAGTGAGCTTTCACCAAAGTTTGCAAATGGACTCTGGCACGCACTGCGAGCGGCACTGGGCGGCGGCACGCTGGCATTGGCTTATTTGTTGGCGTTGAACTATCAGAAACAGCGGGGGGCAAACTCGGCGTGGCTGTGGTGGCTCGGTATGGCGACTTGCACAATGCTGGCCTGTCTGACAATTTGGCTCTTTACGCATCCTGAGGCACAACTCGATACCTCTGGACTGCGAATTCTGTGGCAATTAATCAAGGCTACTGCCGCAGGGCTAGTGTTGTTGGCGGGTTGCCACTGGGTATTCGGTCGCCGGGCCGGAATTGTGTTGCTGCACGGCGGTATTGCGCTAATGATGTTCAGCGAGTTGCTCACCGGCACGACGGCTGAAGAAGCTAATATGCAGATAGTCGAGGGGCAAACCGTCAGCTTTGCTGAGGATAATCGCTCGGTAGAACTTGCGATCGTCGATAAGTCGAAGGCGAAAGAGGACACGGTAGTTGTAGTGCCCGGGACATTGGTAACTGCGGCTTCGGAATCAAAACAGCCAATTGAGCATGCGAATCTCCCTTTCTCGCTTCGTGTGGTCGACTACTTGCCCAATTCAGTGACCCGCCGTCGACAACCTGGGGAATCAACTGTTGCAACCAAAGGAGCGGGTCAACTGCATGTTGCCCTGCCTCAGCCCACGAGTACGGGGGTCGGCATGAATCAGGCGGTAGACGTTCCGTCGGTTTATGTCGAACTATTGTCCAAGGGGCAAGAGTCGCTAGGTATCTATCTGTTGACGCCTTTGCTGCGTGAGGAGTCGATCGAGATCGAGGGCAAGCCCTATCAGCTTGCCCTACGGTTCAAACGATTGGAAAAGCCGTATTCGATCAAGTTGATCGATTTCAGGCATGATCGCTATGTGGGCACCGATACCCCGAAGAATTATTCGTCGGAAGTACAGTTGATCGACCCGCAACAGAATGTCGATCGTCGAGTCAAGATTTGGATGAATAACCCGCTGCGCTACGGCGGCGATACGCTCTATCAGGCGAGTTTCGACAAGAACAATCCCCGGCTCACGGTGCTGCAGGTCGTGACAAACACGGGCTGGATGATTCCCTATGTCTCGTGCATGTTGGTTGCCACGGGGATGCTGGCACATTTTGGGGTCATCTTTTTGCGGTTCGCCCGGCGGCAGAAAGCTCCAACGGCTGGCTCATCCGAGCGAGTGACCACGGACTGGCGGTCGCCGAGTATTTGGGTGCCGGCATTGATCGTCGTAGTGTTTGCTGGGTGGGCTTTGGGCAAAGCACGCGTGCCGAAGCTGCCCGTTACCGAAATGCAGATACACGAGTTTGGACGACTTCCGCTTGCGTACAATGGCCGGATCAAGCCCTTTGATACGTTGGCCCGTAACACGCTAACGGTGCTCTCGGGTCGCGAAAAGCTTTATCTAGAGCCGAAAGAGTCGTCGGGCATGGCCAGCTTGTTTGGAATCAAGCCGACCGAGCCTGCCATCGTCTGGCTGCTCGATTTGATTTCTGGCAGTCCGGCGATGGACGAGCACCGCGTCTTCCGCATCGAGAATCCCGATGTATTGCAGTCGTTGGGTCTCGAACCTCGCGACGGTTTTCGCTACAGCAAGGCAGAATTAATTGCCAGCGGCGAGGAGTACATGCGCCAATGGGAACTGGTGATGAAAACGCCCGAGGAAAAGTGGACACTCCCACAGCGCAAATTCAAGGAGCTAGGGGAGAAAGTCATCTTGATGAACATTCTGCAGGAGTCTTTTGCTCCCCCGGCGGTTCGGACGGACACGATCGAGCATTTGAGAGAAGATTTTGGAGCAGTGAACTTTGCGATCTCGAGGTTGAATCAGAATGGCCCTCGCGCTGTACCGCCGATCAAGCCTGACGGTGAGTGGAAGATCATGCTTGAGGCCGAGCGCGACGCAATCTTGCAACGTGTGCAACAGAAGGAAATCAATGAAGCGACCGTTGCGCTAAGAGAGATACTCGACGCTTATCGGGCAGAGGACGTGCAGAAGTTCAACGACGGCGTTGAGTCATATCGCCAACTCGTCGAAGAGCGTGCAGCTGAGGATCTTCAATTCGACCAAGAGCTTTCTGTTTCAGGCCAGGTGGGGGATCGGAAAGAGGCCGAGAAGCTTCGTATTGACCGAGTGCAGTTTGAGGCCTTCTTCAATCATTTTAATCCATTTTTGCTTGCGATGTCCCTTTACCTGGTGGCTTTTGTGCTTGCCGCAGGTTCTTGGCTAGGCTGGACGACGACGCTTAATCGATCGGCGAACTGGCTGCTTTGGTTTACATTCCTGTTGCATACGGCTGCGCTGGTGGCTCGCATCTACATTTCGGGCCGCCCGCCGGTAACTAATCTCTATTCCTCGGCAGTGTTTATTGGCTGGGGTGCGGTACTCTTTTCCTTGGTTGCTGAGCGGATTTTTCGATTTGGATTGGGCAACCTGCTAGCCGCAATCGTGGGGTTCCCCGCCCTATTCATCGCTCACAATCTGGCCGGCGATGGAGATACGTTTAACGTATTACAAGCGGTTCTTGATACACAGTTTTGGCTCGCCACTCACGTGGTCTGCATTACGCTGGGTTACTCGACGACGTTGTTGGCCGGAATGCTGGGCGTAGTTTTTGTGGTGATGACAGCCCTTACCAATTCGCTCGGGGAGGATCGGCAGCGGCAGCTCATTCGCATGACTTACGGCACTATCTGTTTCGCAATTTTCTTCAGTTTCGTTGGTACGGTGCTTGGGGGATTGTGGGCCGATGATTCCTGGGGCCGTTTTTGGGGTTGGGATCCGAAAGAAAACGGCGCTTTGTTGATAGTTATTTGGAACGCCTTGGTACTTCACGCGCGTTGGGGCGGCATGGTACAGCGGCGGGGCCTTGCGATCTTGGCGATATTCGGCAACGTGATTACCGCGTGGTCCTGGTTTGGAGTCAACCAGATGGGCGTGGGGCTGCATGCTTACGGCGAAACCGAAGGTCGCACGGTTGCGCTGGCTTGGTTTGTCGCCAGCCAATTGGCGATCATGCTCCTCGGCTATTGGCCCGTAAGGCGAGCTAGTTCGCCGCCAACCCCTGCTCTTGATTGAGGCTGTTTAAAACAAGATTTCTCGTAATTCCCTCACACGGTTTTCTTCCGTGCGGAGTTGCTCGGGCAGTTGATTTGCCTCAAATGCTGAGGGTGTAAGAAACACTTCTGCCGGCTGCGGCAGGCCTGCTAGGGTGGCCAACTGCCACAAGAGCCGTTGGCTGCTGCGGTCCAAACCGTGGGCCCGGCTGAGTTCACGGAAGAGCTTGTTAGGATCGTCACACGGTTTGCTGAGATCATTGTGCTTGATATATGCGGCGACGCCGGCAACGGCGGCGGCGAGGAGGGCCATACCGATCAGGTACGGCAAGAGGTCCATGAGTTCGACGCGTCCACGCGAGCGGTGCAGGCCATCTCCCAGTCGTTCCCATCTTGAGAACTGGGCAAACAAGTGGGTGGCCAGCATGGGGAAGTTCATAGTTGAGCCTCCACGGAAGTGGCGATACCAGTTGCAAATCCATTGGGAATACTGTTAAACGTTGCCAAACTGCTCTTGGCGGCGTTCTGGACGGCGGCACTCGAGTCGGTGGTCGCGTGTTGCAGGGCTTCGAGCACCTCTTGGGTCTTACAAAGCTGCAATGCGTCAGCAGCTGCAGCTCGCACGAGGTGATCTTCATCGGATAGCAGGCCGATCAACCCTTCGCACAACTGAGGGACCAGCTGCATAGTTTCGGCTATTTCGATCGCCCGCATGCGAGCTTTGCGCGACTTGTTTTCCATCTCGGCGAGTAGGCTGGGAATTGTCTCGGTGTCGACTTTGCGTACAACAATGCCTGTGCTTCGTCGCGCATCGTCGCTCAGAGTTTCAAATCGGCTCAGATAGTTTTGGAATGAAAACTCAGAGAGCGCCTCGCGGCTTGCTTCACGGACGATTTCGTGAGGGCTATCGATGAGCTTCAGCAGAGTGGACATCGTTCCGGGCAAGTGTCGGTCGCGAAGGTGTCGGGTAGCGGATGCTTGGACTTCCGGATCGAGATCCCGAACGGCACGCAGTATCAATTGGCTGGGGCGATCACCTGGAAACTCGGCCAGTGCTTCGCAGGCGGCATAGCGCCCAGCCGGATTTCCGTGAATCAATGCGCGCTCGAGAATGTCTAGTATGGCATCTGGATTCATGCCCGAGGCGGTGATGAGTTTGATGCACCTGGCCTGATCTTGCTCCTCGAAGGAATCGATCGTTGGGCTGTCAAACTGTAGCCAGGAGAACGAGCGAATGCGTCCCAAGTTCTTTGCGACTTTAGGAAACGACTTGTCGTCGGTACTGGCTAGCAAGCGAGCAACAAAAGGTGGATCTGCTCTGCGGCTTATCAGATTGAGCACGCTGAGCGACGTACTCTCTCGTTGGAGAAAGTCCATCAACAATTGTGCTACACCAGCGCTTCTGCTGTTGGCTAGGGTGCCGACAACCGTGTTGTAACATGGGTGATGTGGATCGTCGAGAATCTTCTTGAGCAAGCCGCAGCTAGGGCCGGCTAAGATGACAAACGCTTCGATCAGCTCTGATCGTCCATGGCAGCGGAAACGCTCGACACTGCGTTCGAGGCTCTCGAGCACGTAGCGTCGAATGGAATTAGGATCGCGGCGATCATGAGGGTCGCGCGGACCGTAGACTATCTCGCTCAACTGGCTTGTCAGTTTGGCCACGAGTTCAGTAGCCGCTTTGGCATGTTCACTTATTTTGTTTTCTGCCAACGTGACCAGGGTCGGCACAAGATCGAATTCAGTAAACTTCACGACCAGTTCACAGGCGTTTTCGAACAATTGCGAATCGTCAGCGAGCACCGCATCGCGCAAGGCCCCTGACATCCGGCCGCGTCCTTCGAGCACCAGTTCGCGTTGCGAGGCGGAGAGTATGTGCCAACGTGCGAGGACTGCCAGATGTCCTGCTTTATTTCGGCGGGCGACCAGTGCTTGGATTGCGCCTTCGTAAACGTGGCCGTCATTGCAATCCAGCGCATTGATTAGCGCTGGTACTGCCGATTCGTTTCGGCTGGTACTAAGCACATCAAAGGTTGTTTCAAGTGCGGAAGTCACGTTATTTCCTGGCGGAGAACGTAAACATATCTTGCAGGCGCGAAGGCTGCGATTGTGGCGCATTGAAGACAAGGGCTTGACTGCCGCAAACCCTTTGCCTAAAGCAAGCCTAGGTTGCGAAATCAGGCACTTGGGAGAGATTATGATGTTCTGGATATCGCAAATGTCTGTTTTCAAGGTGTAAACGTTCTTGCCATTTGATCTGCCAGCGACAAAACTGATACCAGCGGTACGATCCTCAGATTCGGCTTGTTTTCCTGCCGAGATCCTTGCTTGCATGCAGCGAGATTACCAATGCCAGTTGAGTCTCCAGGCCAAGCGGCCTTAGAACGTGAATTTCTTCCTATTAGAGCGAAGATCCTTGAGATTGCTGCCTCGTTGGACCGTATTGAAAGATGTGAAGGAGAGGAGATGGCCGACGCTCGTTGGCAACAACTGCAGAAAGCTATTGCACTATTATTAGAGAAACAGGGCAACCGCGCTGGGCAGGTGCAGCTTCTGTTCAGCCGGACTTATGAGAGCGATTGGCGCGAGGCGTTCCAAATCGGTTAGTATTCATGACCACCGAAGCAAGGAAGGCACGGAGCTTTGAGCAGCTTCACTCAGGGATGTCGGACAAGGAGATTGGAAACAGAAAGTGCGGGGGGCAAAGTAGCCAGTAAGCGTTGGCGCTAATGCCGCTTATTGATTCCTTATTATTTCGCAGTACAACATTCCTTGTTCATCGTACCTTTATTCTTTCCTCCTATGTCAATCCAACCTTGCGACTAACGCGTCTACCCTCACTCCATGTACTACATCGATCCACATATCCACATGGTGTCTCGTACCACCGACGACTACGAGACCTTGGCCAAGATGGGGTGCGTCGGCATGAGCGAGCCTGCCTTTTGGGCCGGCTACGATCGGGGAAGTGTCGACGGCTTTCGCGACTACTTCGAGCAGCTGACTGCCTTTGAGCCGCGCAGGGCGGCCAACTACGGCATCCAGCATTACACTTGGCTATGCATTAATGCTAAAGAAGCAGAGAACGTCTCGTTGTCACGCGAAGTGATTGCCATGATCCCCGAGTTTCTCGAACGTCCGGGCGTGTTGGGCATCGGCGAGATTGGGTTGAACAAGAACACACGAAACGAAGTGATTGTGTTTTTAGAGCACGTTGATCTGGCGATGAAGACGAACGAACAGATCTTGATTCATACACCGCACTTGGAAGATAAGTTTCAAGGCACGCGGATGATTCTCGACATGCTTGTTGGCGACAGCCGTATCGATCGAGCGCGTGTGCTAGTCGACCATGTCGAAGAGCACACGATCAAGCATGTGTTGGACGAGGGTTTCTGGGCTGGCATGACGCTCTATCCGGTAAGCAAGTGTACGCCGGCTCGGGCAGTCGACATGGTCGAGATGTATGGACCTGAGCGACTTCTGGTGAATTCCGCCGGCGACTGGGGGCCCTCGAAGCCGACCGCAGTGCCTGACTTTATTTTGGAGATGCGTCGACGCGGTCATGCCGAGAGCGCCATTCGTCGCGTGGTCTACGAGAACCCAAAGCAGTTCTTCTCCCAAAGCCGCGGTTTTGCTTTCGATCCGCCAGAATGAGTGAATTGTGGCAAGCTTGGCTTTCCAGCTTCCCTTTTCTTGTCACTCATCAGGTCTATTGATCACGGCGGTTAATGAACCCTGCTGCAATTGGCTTTCTAGCGGGAGACAAGTTGCAGCGGGGCGCAAGTTCATTGACTGCCCCGCCGTCAAAAAAGGGATTACGCCGCGTGTTGACAGTTACACGACCGATTAGCCGGCAAACATGTGCGATGCGTGTCACACATAGGCGATCCCTGAATGCGCTACGCCGCCTCCAGACCTAAGCCTAACCCCTATTCTTGCCACTACTTTGCTTCTTGGCATTTCGCTGAGCGTCGCGACGTGCTTCACGTTCCATCTTGCGTTGCACATTGGCGGCGACCCGAGAAGAATTGACGACGTACAGTTTAGGATCATCGATGACAAACGGAGTAGACCAGGTTTTCCCATCGTTCTTATTGCAGGCATTGAAAAAGAAGGTGCGGAACTGCTGGGCACTGAAACTGTAAGGAAATTGCGAGGTCAGATGATCTGCCGCTGTGAGCTCTTCGACGCCCTTCTTCGCATAGTAGTGCACCATGCCATTGGGCGTGACCGACATACCAAAGGTCCACCAGCCGAAGTCCTCAGCCGGGATTTCTTTCATTCGCACGTCCTGGCCGTTGCGATTGCCGCGAATCGTAAGGAATGCTGAGTCTTCTTCGACTCGGCGATCGGTCTTGCTGCGGAAGTGGACCCAAATTCCAGGCCAGTAGGGTTCGAGTTCGGTTGAGCTGCGCGAGCCAAAGAAGCCGCCTGGGGTGCTCTTGGTAACGGTTGCCGCAGCACTGATGCGGAAACCGAAATGGGGGCCAGAACGGTCTTCCCACTCATCTGCCGGGGGGAGATAGACCCGAGCGACGGCACTGGGCATGTCTGAGGCGGAGATCGTCATTCCCAGTCGCGAAATAGTGTTGGAAATGAGATCGTCCTGTTGCACGTCGTAGGAATTGTAGCCAGGAATTCCCGAATTGAGCGTGCGAATCAGGAGAGCATGCTTGCTGCCAGGTAGTCCGCCGGGCGGTGTGGGGACGACTTTCATATGGTCAGGGTGTCCACGCTCGGGACCCTCGATCCAGCGGTCGTTGGTTGAACGTCCTGTGGGCGATCGCAACCGTTGATCCTGCTCGCGTGAACTTTTGGGCAAATTGTGGATGAATCCCCAGGAAGTGTCTTCGAAGTCATCGCCTACGTACTCAATCCACGTACCGGTTCCAGGCACGAGGTCGCCGGCGGTTTCGGCCCGTAAGGCACATTGGGGAGCGAGAAAGACGACTGTTACAGCGAGGCCGGCGAGCGAGTACTTCATGGGTCTTCCCATCTGGAGCGAGAGCATGGAACGCCCGGGAAAGTCATACTGCGGGCATATACAGACGTTATCGACTACCTAAGCGGTAGTGATGTGACTCCGGTTATATGTCCAGCGCAATTTGCCTGGTCGGATTGGACCTCCTATTCGTTAAGAGTTCTCAGACTTTGCTAACGAACTAGATACCGAACTGTCGCAGCAAGATATCGGCGACATCCGTATCGGCTGTGGGCCGTTCGACAAAGACCCCTCGCTGCGAAGAGAGTAGGACCCCTCGCTGATTGGGATTGATTGCGGGGGCCCCGTGAGAGCCCTTGACGAGAGTTGCGTCTAGCGGGATTCCGTTGGTAGTGGGGTCCCAGAAGAGTTCAACAGGATCGAAACCCGGCTTGCGATGGATGTCGATTGTACGGGCAAATGCTGGGGCCAGATCATCGTCGAGCCACCAGTAATAGGCTTGCCAGCTATTGGGCTGAGAAATGACAATCAGGTCGCCAGACAGGGGGTGGGCCAGTTCATAGGGGCCCAGTTCGTCTTGAGTGAGCACCTGAGAGACGCCGGTCTGTCGCGTCAGTACTTCCTTGGCCTGCTGGATGGTTGTCTGGTCGGAGTCGCGAACAAAGATGTGTGAAAACTGGTGGTCGACCAGCGCCCAGGCACGACTTTGTTGCAGATCGAGTAGTTCTCGTCCGTTTTGCTGTTGAACTGAGAGAAGCCCTGCCGCACGGAGCGTGCGATTGGGGTAGCTCACATGATCGACTGGCACGATGACGTATTCACTGGCAACAAGCCACAGAGGTGAGTTGTCGCCATAGGCTTCAGCAAAGCCATCGGCTAGTTTTCCTATTTCGACATCGAGATCTACGACGGCTTGCAATGCAGCTTCGCTGTCGGGCCCCATTTTTTGTGCGGCATAGTCTAGGTGAGGCAGATAGATATAGAACAAATTGGGCAGGAACTGCCTAGCTGCCTGAACTGCCGAGGTCGTGATCCAGGCAGTCGATTTGATATTGGCCATCGGCCCCCAGAAGTGTTGTAAGGGGAACTGGCCTAGCTCGCCCATCAATTGTTGGTACAGGCCTTCGGGACGCGAGTAGCACCACATCGATTCGGTGCCATCGGCATTGTGAATTGGCGCTGGCATGCAGACAAAGTCTGCGCCACATCCTTTGCAATGCAGCGGAAACCAGACTGCGGCGGTCAGCGACGAATCATGCTGGTGCATGATGTCCCAGAGCTGAGGACGTTGGATACACTCGTTAGTCGAGGTCCACATCTCTACTTCATATCGCTCGCGCCAATAGAAACCATTGGCGACGACGCCGTGCTCGACTGGGGTGAGCCCTGTGGTCATGTTCGCTTGCACGGGGCAGGTAACCGCAGGAAAGCTGGGTACCAAGGTTGCCTGATCGCCTTCCGAGGTCAATTGCTTTAAGCAGGGCATCCGATCCAGGTCTTGTTCGCGCAGCCCGGGTACCGAGAGTAGAACAACGTATTCAGGCATACTTGATGGTTCCTTTTAGACTCCTGAAGCTCCAATTGATTTGGTTTTAGAACTCAAAAACGAATAAGCCTGCTTTGCAGTGGTGGGGCCTGTGTGGCTGTGGCGGCTCAGCTCGACGTGAAGGCCTCCCTGATAGTCGATTTCGGAGAGGGCTGCGAGGACAGGTACGAAATCGATTTCACCTTCGCCGAACATGAGATGTTCATGTGCGCCCGCTTTCATATCTTCGATGTGGACATTCACGATTTGATCAGCCCAGCAGCGGACGTGGTTTTCGATCGGACTCTCGCCGAGGCAGTGCAGGTGGCCGATGTCGAGTGTAAGCTGAAGATTGGGCGAATCAATGCGTTCAACTAACTCAGCAAATGATGCCATCGTGTCGATGAGCATGCCTGGTTCAGGCTCGAAACCAATCTTCACATGGCGTCGGTCGGCATATTCTAGAATAATGTGCAGGCCCTCAATGAGCCGGCAAAACCCATTGTCTCTCGCTTCGCCTGGCGGCAAGGCCCCGGACCAGAGGGAAACACAGTCGCTGCCAAGTGCGTCGGCAATATCGATGCAGTGGCGTAGAAACTCAATCCGACGCGGACGAGACGAGGGAGGAGAAAGCAGCGTGGGCTGATGCTTGTAGAAGGGGTCGAGTAAGAAACGCCCTCCTGTCTCGATAACCGACGACATGTTCAAATCGTCCAGCAGCAAACGAGTTTCTACCAAATGCCGTTCGAACCCTTTTTCGTAAGGGTTCAGAGCGGCGTGATCGATCGTGATGGCAACACTCTGATAGCCCAGTGCGGCTAAAAGTTTGATAGCATCGGGCAGGCTATGATGAGCCAAGCCGTTAGTGTTGTAGCCGATTCGCATCATTGCACACCGCGATTAGTTGGTAGCGACCTGCGAAGTCAGGTCATGGGAGCCCAGCGAGCAATGAACTTCGTGGGCACAAACAGTGTAAGGACAATTAGCCCGGACAGCCAACCCACGGCGACAGTACAGGCAAGTGCGTCCAAGATAATGAAGCCCATGAGCAGCCTCGATACATGTCTGCGGAAAACTGTGGGACTGGGGCTGCGCTGGGTGCTTTGATGGGAACGGAACATCATGAGGCAGGTCAACAGCAGGCAGCCATACCATACCATGGGAAACGAAGCTTCTTGAAAGAGTGAAAGTGCCTTTGGTAACAGCCCGAGCAGGACCATCGAGCCGAGGGTTACGAGCCCGCCGATTGCCTGGCCGCGGGTCTTGCCAGCTTCGTTTTCGGAACGTGCGAACAACGAAAGCCCTAGCGTATACATGCCAACGACTGCCGCGTAGATCCAAACGGCAGGAATGACGAACATGTTTTCGGCAACACTGGCTCCCAAGAGCACGTTGAGATAACGGCAGATGCCCATTGCCGAGGGACCGAAGTCAGTTTGCTTGAACTTCGCGTCGTAGCCAACAATGGCAAAAACCAAGAGCAGCGCGATCGTGGCTGCGGCGCGATTTTGTAACTCCCAGGAAGTGAGGCATGCCAACGCGGCGCCCGCAAAGAGCAGTACGAATCCAACGCGAAAGGCGGTACGCCGCACAATCCTTCCACAAGGAATCGGCCGCTCGGGACGTTCGACGGCATCGAGCTCAGCGTCAAAGGCATCATTGAGAACCATCCCCGCGGCATAGAGCAATGTGGAACAACCCATGAGTAGAAACAGTGGCTTAAGCGGTTGCCATTCTTGTCTTACCATTAGAAAACCGGCGATGACGTTGGAGATGGCGGTAAAGACGTTGCCTAATCGGAGCAGCCGCCACCAGGCCAGCAAGAGTTCGCGTTTGGTTGTCGTGTCTATCAAATCGTTTCGTGCAGAAGGACTGGTTTTGAAGAAGGCGATGAACTAACCTGAGGCTGGCAGTACTCTGCACTATTGCAGAGAATGCTATATCGTATCATTGCCAGCAAAGCATTGCCACGAACGAAACAAACGACTTGAATCCTCGGGAGATAGTCATGCGTAGAGTCTTTCGATTCTTCTGCCTTTATGCTCTGCCAGTTTTTGCGGTACTTATGTCGCTACAGAATGCTCAGCGTTGTGTGGCAGAGGAGAGTGACCAGAAAGTGACAGTCCAATATGAGTTTGAAGACGTCGTCGTCGTGCCGGCATCGGCCGAGGAAAGGGTTCTGGAACAGTGGTCTGCCAAGAGAGCGAGCGAATACCTGGAAGCCGGGGCTGCTGCGTGGACGAAGAGTCGCAAGTGTATTAGCTGTCATACGAACGGTTCTTACCTGTTGCTCCGACCGGCACTGACAGATGCTTTGGGGAAGCCTTCAGAGGAGATACGCGATTTCTTTATTGCCAAGCTTGCGCAACATGAAGAAAAGCGCCCGGAGGAATTGAAGAGTAAGGGAATTACTCCCTCGGAACTTGCTTTCCTGGCGGGTGGCCTTGCCGAGTGGGATGCGCATGTGACAGGCCAACTGTCTGCCGAGACTCGTCGGGCGTTAACGCTTATGTTCAAAGCTCAGTCTGACGACGGTTCTTATGCAAATCAGGATTGCTGGCCTCCCTTTGAATCGAGCGACTACCTGAGTGCTACGGTCGCAGCAATGGCAGCAGCAACTGCGCCGGAGTATCTCAAATCGATCGACGAGCCATCGCACGCTGCATACGAACAGCTTTTGGAATACCTTCGTGAGACCGAGCCCGCCCATGATTATGCCCGTCTGATGTTGCTGTGGACGGCTATTCGAGTTGACGGGTTGTTGGAGCAAGATGAGATTCATTCTATGATTGAAATGGTAATGAGCCATCAACGCAGCGACGGAGGTTGGTCCATACGAACGTTTGCCGCTCCCGAGGCCTGGGGAAGCGGGAATCGCGAAGCGAAGTTGCTTGAGGAGCCAGACATTGATAACCCCGCTAGTGATGGCTATCTCACAGGGCTTGCCATTGTTGTTTTGCTCGATGCCGGAGTGGCTGAAAACGACCTGCGTATCCAAAAAGGCGTCGCATGGTTGAAGAGCAATCAGCGAGAGTCTGGTCGCTGGTGGACGCGCTCTTTGAACAACGACAAGTTCCACTTTATAACCTACAGCGGCACCTGTTTCCCGTTATTGGCATTGGCCAAGACGCATCAGCTGCCGGTCTTGGCTTCTGAATAACACGGATTGGGACGTCAGGAATCAGAACACCTGCTGTTGCAACAAGCAGGCCGCTTACCCTGCAAAGTCGCCCTGCCCTTCGATGATTTGCTCGCCGCAGCGAATACGGATATCGGCAGTGGTGTCGTCGACCTCGTTGCGCCCTTTCACGAAATGGGAGACGATCGCTCCATTCGAAATGCGCAGGATGCCGCAACTCTTTGATCCTAGCAGCAATTCGACCCGTATACCGTCGAATTCCAACCAATGCGGTTTATTTACTCCTTCTTCCAGGTTGAAGAAGAAGACGAAAGCGTCTCGGTCGCCGAAATGAACTAGAACGCGTAGCCGATCGCTGCAAGTAACTCGCGAAGGCAAGCCAGCCTCAGCAAGACGGGCGGCAAAACTGCCGTCGGCAAACAAGTTTTCGCGGCGATAAGTAACGTTTTCACCGGCGTTTTCTACCGCATCTTTCAGGATAGTGCATGGCTTTAGATTTAGATCAACCGAGGGTAACTCGCCTGAGATAAACAGACGGCCGCCTGCTGCGATCAGTTCAGCAAGCTTGCGTTGTTCGGCCTCGCCCATGAAGAACGCAGTATGGATCGAGACCGACTTGCAGGATTGCATCCAGGCGAGTTCGGCAGTCTCGAGTTCCTTCATTACTGGCGAGTAACCTGCCCGCTGAAGCGAACTCGACCAGGGTTCAAACGCTTGGTAGCCGCAGCGAGGCAGATCGTGCCCTTCGACGGCCCAATGGTGCTCGTCAGGTACCCACGAAGCAACTGCTGCGTACGGAGCGTAGAGCATGTATGCCGCCTCATGTTCAGGTTCGCAACTGAGCAAATCATTGCCGTGCTCGCTGAACCAGGCGTTGATACTGGCTGCCGCATTGAAGAGGTCACCCGGCTTTCCATCCTTGTTAAGCGGCGCGTCGGAGGGAAATGTGGGACATTGCTTCTTTGTGACTCGATCGAGCGAATCGTCCCAGTAGTCGGTGCTGACTCCAGTATAAATGTCGTAGCCGGTGGCACCGGCGGCAATCGAGACCAGAGTCTGGAAGACAGGTATGATCGGGAACTTGCTGCGCTTATCGTAAAAAGCTGCAAAGCCCCAGTTTTCTTCCATGTTGATGCCACGTCGACGACGAGCGGTATTCACATAGCGGTCGAAAACTACCTCATCGTAGGCTGCGACGCCCAACCAACTGATCAAGCCGTACTCATGTGCGCCATCGATGATATCCTGGTCGACTCGGTTCATGGCGAACCACCAGTCGGAATAGGTTTTTGCAAGTTGCTCAGGAACTGCATCGGCATCGTCGGGCGTGATGTCGGGGATGTTTTGCTCAATCGGCGGGGTGATTCCTGCGTAGTTAGTGAGATAGGGTAGGTCGATATTTGTAAAAGTCTTGTAGTGAACGTAATTGTCGCGGCGCAATCGCCATTGGTGCTCAGCCCAGTCAACATAAGCCAAGACATCGGCCGGTTTCCGCGGACAATGCCGTTCGCGCCGGCTTGCATCGAGTGGTTGTGGACCTGTCACAAAACTGAATGCCGGGAAATCGGTGCCGTGTGCTTGATTGTATTGCTCAATCGTCCCGTAACGTTTGGTCAGCAGCTTGTGAAAGAACTGCATCGAGCTAGGCTCGTAACCGAGTCTCCAGGGAGGGTCATTGGAGCAGCAGAAGATGGTTTCGTCGTTGAGTTGCATCGCGATGATAGGTCCTGCCGGGCCGGTATAGGGAGCGACGACGGGGCAGACTGCTTCGTACCAGCCTTTTACCAAGGCGTCATAGGTAGGATCGTACGGAGCCGGCAAGATCGCGTTGTCGTAGCACCAGCGGACTGGAGTGTCGTCGAATCGGCGCATACCGGGGATTTCAGGATTGAAGGTAGGAGTGGCAATGTCGGGCAACCCGCCCACATTGAGTTCAGAGTGAACAAATGGACCAGGTTTGAAGATAGCCAGCAGTTCGAGCTTCTTGATGATTTCGAGAAAGGCGACGAGATCTCGGCTGTCTTTAGTTTCCCCCGTAAAGTCATACCAAAGGTTGCCATTGGTCGTCTGCAGAAAATGGCGCCAAGGAGTATAAAAAGTGATGAGACGGACGCCAATCTGTTTTAGCTTAGTGAGTCGGTCTTCCCAGTGATCGCGACGATCGCGAAAGAAGTGATAGTCGCTGGCAATGGCAAAAAACGGCTTGCCGTCTTTCTCGAAACGGCAGTTTTTGTAGGTATAAGTCGGCATTTGCTGGACCGTGTCCTTCGAAGGCATAAAGTAGGGTTGAGGGATAATGAACCGAGCTCAACTAATCCCTTTGAAGGGAATTGGGGGTGATACAGGGGAAGTCGTCGATGAATGATTCAGGAAGAGTCCTTTTAACAGCTCTCTATGTTGTTGATGATAGATGGAGGAGTCCTCAGCAACTGCGGCATTGTCTACTGGACGTCTACTCAATGAGCAAACCAGAGGGCGAAAGTCTGCCTTGGCGGCTAATTATGATCGATTTTTGCCTCGGGCAGCGCTGCTTTGATGGCGGCAATGCCATTGGGAGTTGCTTGTGTCGACTCGACATTTAAGTATCGCAGCGTCTTAATCTTGGCCAGTGCAGCCAGTCCCTGGTCGGTGACGGTAGTGCTCCAAATGTTCAGTGATTGCAAGGCAGGTAGTTTTGCAAGCTGTTCCATACCTTCATCGTTAGCTCCGGATTCGCTGAGGTCGACCTTGGCGAGTTGGTCCATGTGACTCAAATGAGCCAGCCCTGCTCCACCGGCATAAGTGCTGCGTAGGTTGAGTTGCTTGAGTTTGGTCAATCCGGCCAAGTGGCTGAGCCCCTCGTCTGATACAGCGGTGCGCATGAGATTCAGATCATCCAACTCGGTGAGATGAGCCAGGTGAGCTAAGCCGTCGTCGGTTACCAGGGCATCTTCGAGGGCTAGGCCTTTTAGCTTCGTGAGCCCAGTAAGATGTACAAGTCCTTCGTCGGTGACTGCAGCGCTGCGTAGTTTGAACGCTGCTAGACTTTTCATCTTAGCTACTTGCGCTAGACCTTCATCTGTCACATGGCATCCGCGGATATCCAGCAGCCGCAACTTTTTGCACTTTGCCAGATGCTCCAGGCCACGGTCAGTGATACGAGTAAAGATCAGTTTCAAGTACTTCAAGTTTGGCAATGCGGCGATTGGGGCAATCCCGTCATCGGTGAGCCCCGTACTTCGATGAAGATCCAAGGATGCGAGTTTCGAGAGCGATTTCAGTTTGGCGATTCCCGCATCTGTGGCTTGGGTGTTCAACAAGTTGAGGGTGGTGAGGTTTTGCAGCTTGGCGATATGGTCCATGCTGGCATCGGAGATACCTGCCCCCCAGACACTAAGTGTTTCCAGTGAGGAGATCTTGCCGATGGCCTCCAAGTCGGCATCCTGGGTGGGGCGGGTATCGAGGTCGATGGCGACAATGAGGCCTTGGTCATTGCGCTTGATGGCACCCCCTAACTCATTGACGCGGGCGACGACTGCCTCACTGGCAGGGTCGTCTGTTGCCGCCGACAGGGGCGACCAACACGCCAGGAGGGAAAAAACAAGCGAAATTGAGAGCAAAAGCAGTTTTGAGCACGTCATCGGAGAATCCTTGGGGGCGATAATCGCAAGGGAGGGGGCTGCCCTATAAAGCAGCATGAATCGCTCTTCATAAGCCTAGTCGTTGATCCCGCCCGAGGCAATCGGCAGCTGGCACCCCCACTTTTTCTTTTCTACGGGTTGTCAAATGGCTTTCGACCGGCCCTGCCAGTCGCTATCCTAGAGGCACTTGAATCTCCACATCGCTTAACGATTTCACCTGTTTTTTCGAGGAGTCTGGACCGATGCCGAAGAAGAGCAATCGTCGTGAGTTTCTGAAAACGTCTACCGCTATCGGGGCCGGTTATTGGATTGCCGGAGGTGTTCAGACCGCACTTAGTAAGTCGCCTAACGAAAAGATCCAAGTTGCTTGCTTTGGAATCCATGGTAAGGGACGCACCGACTCGATGAATGCAGAGCAATACGGCAAAGTCGTTGCAGTCTGCGATGTAGACCGTTTGCGACTCAAGTTGGCTGCGAAGTTGTTTAAGACAGAGCACATGGCAACCGATTTCCGAGAACTGCTCGACAAAATGGGCGACCGAGTCGATGCCGTCACTGTGAGTACACCCGACCATAATCATGCCGTGATTGCCGCTAAGGCGATGAAGATGGGCAAGCACGTCTATTGCCAGAAGCCGCTGACCCACACGATCTGGGAAGCCCGCCGGCTTGGCGAGATTGCCCGTGAAACGGGTGTAGTGACACAGATGGGCAATCAGTTTACCGCCTACAATCCAATGCGTAAGGCGGCCTATCAGTTGCGAGCGGGTCAGGTTGGCACGGTCAAGGAAGTGCATATTTGGACCAACCGTCCTGTATGGCCTCAAGGAGAGAAGCGCAAAGAGTCGAAGCCAGTGCCCGAGAGCCTAGATTGGCAAGCGTGGATCGGCCGGGCTCCTTTCCGGGACTACGCCGACGGCTACCATCCATTTGCCTGGCGAGGCTGGTGGGACTTTGGCACAGGGGCGTTGGGCGACATGGCCTGCCATACTTGCAACCTGCCATTTATGGGGCTCAACATGCGAGACCCGACAGCCGTCGAGGCGAATCATTCCGGTCATGACGGCGATAGTTATCCTACCTGGTCGGTAATCAAGTACGATTTCCCCGAACTAGATGGTCGCGCTCCCTTCAAGATGACCTGGTACGATGGCGGGAAGCTGCCTGCTGAGGAACTATTTGATGATGTCACGTTGACAGTCGAACGAGGCGGGAAGCAGGTCAAACCCGACTCAAGCGGAGTCTTGATCATCGGCGATAAGGCCAAGATGTATGCTGCGGGTGATTACGCCGATAACGGCATTGAAATCATTGGCGCAGAAGAGCTGAACGTCGATTATCCTGTCTGCCCGGGCCCAGATAATGCCGACGAGCGACAGAAGCTTGAGTGGTTCACCGGCATGCATGATCCTTCGAAGGTCCCGATGAGCAACTTCCCCGACTATGCAGGCCCATTGACCGAGACGATTTTGCTTGGCAATTTGGCCGTGTACAAGGGCGGTCGCGTGGAATGGGATGCGAAGAACCTGAAGGCCAGCGACCCCGAACTGCAAAGGATTGTAAAACCGGAGATTCCTGAGGGCTACGAAGTCTAACGGCTTCGAATTACTGCAGAACTGAACAGGGCGTTCTACTTCGTTAAGCCGAAGGAGACGCCCTGTTTTTTTGGGGCAATAGAAGTAAGTGAATTACGGCAACATGACCCGTCCGCCGCTGGCAACCAGGGTCTGGCCCATCATGAAGCTCGAAGCTTCGGAGAGCAAGAAGTGGACGACGTCAGCGATTTCCTCAGCTTGGCCGATACGCTTCATGGGAGTCTGCTCGATGATTCGGTCAATTGTGGGTTGATCGACGTCTTTGATGATTTCGGTGTCGATCAGACCCGGGGCCACGGCGTTTATGCGTATATTATGAGGGATCAGAGCGTCGGCAGTACTCTGAGTGAATGCAACGATTCCCGCTTTACTGGCGGCGTAGGCAATTCCGTAGGGACGGGGCCGAAGGGCAGAGATGGAAGACATGTTGACGATCCGCCCAAACTGGCGTTCGATCATCTGCTTTTTGACAGCCCAAGTAACGATATAGAGGCTGGTCAGATTAGCGTCGATCGTACGTTTCCAGTGGTCCAGGGTCATTTTCTCGTGAGTGACGTATTCGAAGATCCCGGCGTTGTTGACCAGCATGTCGATCGGACCGAGTTGATCGTTGACCTCGGCAACCATCGCAGCGACAGCCTGAGGGTCGGTGACATCGGCCTGTGTGACGATCGCCTTGCCGCCATGTATCTCGACTAATCGAGCGGTTGCGAGAGCATCTTCACCACGCGAGTGATAATTGATTGCAACGTTGGCCCCTGCACGGGCGAGCCGCTCGCAGCAGGCGCGGCCAATGCCACGGGAGCCACCGGTAACCAGTACGGTTCGGTTCTCAAAGTCTGGCTCGCTCACAAGATTCTCCACATGGGGTGCAATAGCCAGGATGGCTAGACTTCGTCGCGAATGACCCAGGGCTCACGGTACTCACGTCGAAGCAGCGAATTGCCTTCGTCGCTGTTGGTAAAGAATTCAGATGTGGGATCAATTGTCAGCTTCTGACCTCCCAGGCGATAGCTGCAGTTGGCATAATGAATCATGGCGCAGCTGAGGTGCGACTCTAGCACGTCTGCATTTGGTAGTTCGCGGCTGCGGATACAGGAGAAAAAGTTCTCTTTGTGCTCGGGGTCGGGAAAACGGCCATACATTTGGTCTTTCACCACTGGCTGGCGGTTCTGAGGGCGGACAAACACTTGCCATCCACCGCCGTGACGACCGATGATCATCATCCCTTCAGTGCCAAAGATCTCGATGCGAGTCGAGTTTTGCAGCCAGTAGGGGAACATATCGTTGTCTCGTACGACCGAGTCGGTTTTCAGGATGTAAGGGGCGAAGAGAGTCAGTTCGAAGCTGACAAGTAGCTTGTCATAATCGTACAGTGCGATCTGGGTATCAGGAGACTCGGCAGCCGACTGGACATCGAAGCGACCACCAGTCGAGTAAACCGATTTGGGATAATCGACGCCCAATAACCAGCGGGCCAAGTCGATTTGATGGCTGGCATCGTTAGCGATGTCGCCACCGGAATAACGCCATTGGTGATGCCAGCAACTATGCATGCTGCTGTTGTAGGCGTGCTCTGGGGCGGGGCCATTCCACATATCCCAGTCCAGACCGGCCGGGACATTGGAATCCTCGACAACAGGGCAGTTGCCCCAAGGCGGCTTCTGGTTGTAAATACGGCAAAGGTGAACATCGCCAAGTTTGCCATCGAGGATATATTGCTTTGCCTCCATGTTGTAAGGGGCGCTGCGATTCTGGAACCCACCTTGTACGATTCGCCCATATTTGCGAGCTGCCTCGACCATTTTGCGGCCTTCCCAGCAGCTATGAGTAATGGGCTTCTCGACGTATACGTCTTTGCCAGCCTGGCAGGCCCAAATGCTGGCCAAAGCGTGCCAATGATCTGGGGTTGCGACCACGACGGCATCGAGCGATTGGTCGTCGAGCATCTTGCGGAAGTCTTGGACTTGTTGCGGAGCTTTGCCGGCCTGCGCTTCGGCAATGGGGCCAACTCGCGAAGAGAGCTTGGACGCATCAACATCGGCCATGTATGCAAACTCGCAATCGCGACGTTCCAAAAATCCTTGAGCAAGATAGGGGCCACGACCGCCACAACCGATTAATCCCAGTATTAGTTTTTCATTGGCAGGAGTGCCTCTGGCCGACTTGGAGTTCGCAAGAATGGTAATCCCGGCCGCCACTGCACCAGCTTTGTTGAAACTCCGACGCGTGATGTTTTTGGTCATATCAGTTCCTCAGGTCGGCGTCCGCCAGCCTTGCCTGATGGCAATGGATCGACATAGAGCGAACACGAACGGAAGCGGGCAACTTAGTGGTTCAGCTTGTTGGATACTCTAGCGGGTTATCCAAAGTAAAGCAATGATTCGGGCAGTGAAGGTATGGGTCGCAAGCCAGAGGCAATTAGACTTCGGGTAATGTCCAAGGTTTGCGGTAGACAGTACGAGTGCGCAGGGCGTTTGCTTCGTCGTCGTTGACGAAGGTTTCAGTTGAGGAATCGAACTGCAATTGGCGGCCGAGGCGCCAAGCCACGTTGGCGGCGTGGCACATGACCGAAGCCGGGTGGCCAACGGTTTCTAAGTCGGCATTGGGACGTTTTCGAGATTTCACGCTATCGAGAAAGTTGCGAACATGGGGAGTCGTATCAATGGCACCGACGCCTTCAGCAACCAGTTCGTTCTTGTGGGCATAGGCGCGCCATCGGCGGGTGCCAATGACGATGTATCCTTGATCGCCGTAGAGGGCGACGCCTTCTCCCTCGGACTGATAGTTGTAAGGAGTCCATACTCGCATTTCGTAGGTTTGGACCAACCCCGGAGATCCGTCTGTGGCGGGATACTCATAGGTAGCTTGAAGTGTGTCGGGCCACTCTTGCATGTCATCGAAATACCATTTACCTCCCATGGCAGAGATCTTTGTGGGCAATCCCAGGGGAGGCTCGCCTCTAGCTTCGCGCACCATGGCAAGTGCATAACGAGCGTTGTCGATTCGATGGACGCCATCATTGCCGAGGTCTCCGGTGCCGTAGTCGAAAAACCACCTCCAGTTAGAGTGGAATCGCCGGGGGTTGAACTGCCGCTTGGGGGCGGGGCCCAGCCAAAGGTCGTAGTCGACTCCCGGTGGCGGTTCGGAATCGGCGGGCCGTCCGATCGAACTTTGCAGGGTGCTTTCCCAAGACTTTGCAAACAGCACCTGTCCGAGCTTTCCGCTTCGCAGATACTCCATGGCTTCAAGGAATCCAGGGTCGCTCCGAGTCTGGGTTCCCATCTGCACGATGCGCTGGTGCTTGCGCATCGCTGCTACCATGCGTTGCCCTTCGAGCAGGTTGTGCCCATCGGGTTTTTCTACGTATACGTCTTTACCGGCCTGACAGGCAAGAATGGTAGGGATAGCATGCCAGTGGTCGGGAGTGCCGACCACAAGAATGTCGATCGAGGGGTCGTCGATCAAGTGACGAAAATCGACGTGGACGGCAGGGACCTTTCCTTTGTGTTTTTCTATCAGTCTTACTGCGTTGGGTACGCGACTAGGGTCGATTTCGGCCAGACCAACGACTTCGACATCAGGCTGAGCGGCGAAGCAGTCAATAAGATTTGCTGCGCGGCCACCTGCTCCGACGAAACCAACGCGAACCCGTTCGCTCGGTGCTACCTGCCTCGCGACGGCCAGTTTGCCTAAGGCGACTGAGGCGGTAATCGAGGCCGCCCCAAGTGTGGATTTCTGCAAGAAAGAACGCCTTTGCATGGCTTGTCTCCACGGTGTTCAGGGGGAATCTGGACCTTGTTAGCTCAACGGGTGTTTGCGTTGTCGGAGGGGCAGCGGCACACGGGCCTGGGCTAGGTGCGAGACGTAAACACTCTGAATCATTTCTTCGACCCAGCGCGCTTGTTTGCCACTGGAACGCGGTTCTCGATCTTCTTCAGCAGCTTGTAATAAGTCGAGCACTTGCTGCTGTCGACACCACAGATCGTTGTCGCGAATTGCATCCCATTCGGGAGTGCTGATTGGCAGCCATCGATTCGTCCTGGCCGGGTTGAGCACAGGCCCCTCGAACCAAACGATATCGCGGAGACTACGGCTGGCGATGATACCCTCGCTGCCGTAGATCTTGATGCTGAATCGTTCGGGGCCTCCTTGAAGGTCGCGATGCGACTCGAAGTAGCCGTGAACCTGATTGGGGAAACCGTACATGGCTGCCACGCAGTCGCCGGCGACTGGACCGATCGGCTCGGTAGCAGGGCGGGCGTCAGAAGTTTCCATATCTCGTTCGCCTTCCTGTACCTGCGCAAAAGTCCAAAGAGGCTGACCGGCGAAGAGACACATTAGATCCAACATGTGGTAGCCGAGGACCATCAGATCTTCTCCACCGCCGCGATGGTCATCTTTGCCGTTGGCCTCGATTTTCAATAGTTCTCCAATGCGCCCGTCGGATACCATCTTCACGGCCTCGGCGATGGCCAGAGAAGCTCGATTAGGAACTGCCACGGCAAGTTTGACGCCGTGTTGATCGCATGCAGCGATCATCCTGTCGGCTGAAGCGAGATCTGTCGATAAGGGTTTTTCGCAATAGATGTGTTTGCCTGCTTGAGCACAGTGGATGACCATTTCTTCATGGAGTTCTGAATGTCGGGTACCGATGCTCACCACATCGATTCGCTCGTCGACAAGCATTTTTCGGTAGTCGGAGTAGAGCTGATCGACGCCGTTCCTTTTGCCTGCATTTGCCAGTCCCTGTGGATTGTCATCGGCCAAGGCGACAAACTCGACGTTGGGGAGATTGCAGAAGACCTGATCGAGCCGGTGGCCAAAATCGCCGCGGCCTGTGGAGCCAATGGCTGCAGCACGGTAAGTCTGCTTGAGAGTTCGGGAATTACCACCATTGGCTTGCGCTCCCACAAGCGAAACTGCACCAAGTGAGGTAATTCCAGCCAGCGACTGGCTGGCTTGTTTGAGAAACCTCCTACGACTCAGCCTGTGCATGTTGAACTCCTCGTAAGCAATAGTGGACGTAACGTAGCCTGAGAGCAAATAGCAAGTACAAACTGACCGGCACTAACCGTAACAGGCTGGCAGACAGTATACTCAATCTGCTGGCGGGTGTTTACTGTTTTTCATTCGATTGAAATGATAGGTGTTCAAGATGCTTACAGATGAATCTCGACGGCAAGATTTTCCTGCGCTTGACGAAATGTGCTACCTTAATACGGCTGCAGAGGGAATTCCGCCTCGCAAGGTGCTGGAAGCGCTTGTTCGGTACGGCGATGACAAGCTGCTCGGCATGGACGGACGTCAACTACATGAAGCGCAGCGAGAGGAAGCCAAACAACAGCTTGCTACGACCTATGGCCTGACGATTGATGAAGTAGGTTTTTGCAGCTGCTCGTCGGAAGCATACAATTTGGCGGCACTTGCTCTGCAATTGACCGAGAGCGACGAAGTGATCATCAATGATTTGGACTTTCCTGCAGGGGCGACTCCCTGGTTGCAGCCGAGCTGTAAGGCAAACGTGAGAGTCTGGCATGCGCGAGAGGGTGCGCTGCATATAGAAGATTTGGTTTCGCTGCTGAATTCAAAGACTCGCTTGGTCACGGCCTCGCTGGTTAGCTTCTATAACGGGTACCGCATTGAATTGCCAGCAGTAGTGGAGGCTGTACAGAAACATTCCTCGGCGCTGCTTGCGTTGGATGTTACTCAAGCTCTGGGGCGTGTGCCGCTGGATTTGGCTGGGGTCGATCTGGTGGTGAGCTCAAGTCACAAGTGGATTCTAGCCAGTCATGGGGGAGGGCTTGTAGGTGTGCCGTCGTTGGTATCGGAACGTTGGACGGTGCCAGCAGGTGGTTGGTTTAATCTATCTAACGCCTTCGAGCCAAATCGTTTTGAGCGCACAGTCACCAAGCCAGGTGCTGCGAGTTTCTCAGTCGGGATGCCTAACTACCCGGCAATCTATGCGATCAATGCAGGATTGAATTACATTCAGTCGGTGGGCGTTGAGGCGATTGACGAATATTGTCGGCCTTTGATGAGCTATTGCTTTGAGGAGTTAAAGAAGCTGCCAGTTGAGTTGATTACTCCGGAACGACCTGGTGGCGTCGCAGGCATCATTGCGATGCGTCATCCTGATGCCGATCGAATCTATAAAGCCTTGCACGCAGAGAACGTCCATATTATGTGTCATGCCGGTCGGTTACGAGTAGCCATTCATGGTTACAATACATTGCAGGATTTGGAGCGGTTCATTCGTGCATTGCATGCCGAGCTGAAGAATTGACTTCTACGGGACTGCTCTGGTGCCCAAGGGGTAGCGGCAAATCTTGCGTTTTGGGCGTTGATCAATTAGATTCTTGTTAGGGCACGCCCTACTCAGAATTGGTCTTTCCGTGCGTTTTTCTAGCAGCTGAGCGCTATGTGCATGCGTCGCGTGGTTTCGATTTGCTCTCTGTTGGCGATTGCGTCAATCCTTTGGATTGACCAGTGTGTGGCAATCGAGCCGGAGCAGGACGGTATCGTCTTCTTTGAAACGAAGATACGACCGCTCCTCGCGCAGCATTGCTACGAATGTCATGGAGCAGGCGAACAAGAGGGCGAACTTCGGCTAGACAGATACGGAGATGTAATTCGTGGCGGCAAGAGTGGTTCTGCTGTAGTTCCCGGCAAAGCAGATGCGAGCCTGTTGATTACGGCAGTAAAGTACACCGACAACGACTTGCAGATGCCGCCCGATGACAAGCTGGACAAGACTCAGATTGCAGACTTGATTAGCTGGGTCAATATGGGCGCTCCACACCCCGATGCCGGGGAGGAGCGTAAGATGGGCGTGCAGTCAAACCGACCGATGCCTTTCGACCAGGTAGCACTCGAGCACTGGGCTTTTCAGCCGCCTCGAGAGCCAGCGTTGCCTGCGGTGCAGAATTCGGCTTGGCCTCATTCGCCGATAGATGTTTTTCTATTGCATCGGCTGGAGTCCGCAGGAATTAGACCGGCTAAAGCTGTTGATCGTCGGACGTTGATTCGCCGGGCCACTTTCGATCTTATTGGTTTGCCGCCAACAATTGAGGAAGTCGACGCATTTCTATCAGATCAAGCCCCGGGGGCGTTCGAGCGGGTAGTTGATCGGCTCTTGGCTTCGCCTCACTACGGCGAGCGCTGGGGAAGGCATTGGCTTGATGTGGCACGGTATGCCGACTCGAACGGCTTAGACGAAAATGCTGCTCATGCCAATGCTTGGCGATATCGAGACTACGTGATTCATTCATTCAATGAAGACAAGCCTTACGACGAGTTTGTCAGAGAGCAATTGGCAGGAGATTTGCTGGCTAGTGAAGACCCGCACGTTCGTAATGAGCGGCTTGTGGCTACCGGCTTCTTGTCGCTTGGCCCCAAGGTGTTGGCCGAGCCCGACAAGACGAAGATGGAAATGGACATAATCGACGAGCAGATCGATACGATCGGCAAGGCGTTTTTGGGGCTTGCTCTTGGCTGTGCGAGATGTCACGACCACAAGTTCGATCCGATCACAACCAGAGACTATTATGCCCTGGCCGGCATATTCAAGAGTACTCACACGATGGATTCGTTTGAGACAATTGCTCGTTGGCACGAGCATGAATTGTTTGACGAGAAGTTTGAGCAGGAGAAAGCCACGCATGAAGCACAGCTGGCAGCCAGGCAAGGCGAGTTGGATGAGCTAATCGCTGAGGCGACTGCCTCTTTGCAAGAACAATTGGGGGCAAGTGCAGCACTGCCTGCGAAGCCTGAGGAATCGTTTCCCGAGGAGACTCGCGAGAAGCTTAAGGCATCGAGAGAAGCGATTGCCAGACTGACAAAGGAACCACCCCGGGCGCCAACCGCCATGGGCGTCCAGGAGAATGCGGCTTGCGATCTTGCGATACATATTCGGGGTAGTCATCTGACGCTTGGCGAAATCGTTCCCCGGGGTCTACCAGCAGCATTAGTTTCGGCAGCTAGCGTGAGTATTCCTGCTGACGCGAGTGGTCGATTGGCTTTAGCTGAGTGGATAGCTTCGCAGGAAAACTCGCTGACCGCGCGAGTGTTGGTTAACCGTGTGTGGCGATGGCACTTTGGTCGTGGATTGGTGGAGACAACGGATAACTTTGGTCTAAAGGGAACATTGCCTTCGCATCCCGAATTGCTTGATTGGCTCGCTCACACATTTGTCAGTGATGGCTGGTCCATCAAACGGTTGCACCGTCGGATAATGCTTAGTGCTGCGTATCAATTGAGTAGCGACTACGATGCCGAATCTGCCGAGCTGGATCCTCGAAACGAGTTGCTCTGGCGATCAAATATTCGCCGCCTGGAGGCAGAGGAATTGCGAGATACCGTGCTGGCGATTACCGGGCAGCTCGATACGACGATGGCTGGACCTGCTATTGAGATCGAGAATTACACGTTGGTATTCAATCACACATCGATGGATGAGACGAAATATGACAGCCCGCGCCGTAGCGTTTATTTGCCTGTGATTCGAAATCACCTGCACGACAGCTTTACACTATTTGACTATACCGACGCCAGCTTGCCAAATGGGAATCGAAGCACTAGTACCGTTGCTTCCCAGGCGCTGTATTTAATGAATAGCGATTTCCTGGCAGCAATCGCGGGGAAGCTTGCCGATCGCATGTTCTCAGTAGGGCTTGCCAGCGAAGCGGATCGGGTGGATTGGCTTTACCAGACAGCACTGTGCCGGCCAGCAAAGGAAGGCGAGATTATTCGCGCTCTAGAGTTCCTCGAGCGATTTGACAGAGTTGCGGATGGTGAGGGGCAGGCAGCACAGCGGCACACTGCCTGGCAGCTGTTTTGCCAGGCGCTGGTGATTTCGAACGAGTTTGTCTATGTGCGTTGATTGGTGAGAACCTATGGTGAGTGCGTTTGCGATGTGGCGCAATAAGAAACTTGCGGATCAGGCACTCATTTCGCGCCGACGCATGTTGCGCGAGAGTGCGTTGGGCTTTGGTTCCTTGGCCGCGGCATCAATGCTAGTTGAAGCATCCTTTGGCTCAGGAGGGCAGGTGCTCGTCTCGCCTCATTTTGCGCCGCGTGCGAGACGCGTGATTTTCCTGTTCATGAAAGGCGGACCGTCGCACATGGATACCTTCGAGCCCAAGCCAATGCTCGACCGTGATGATGGAAAACCGCTGCCATTCGACAAGCCGCGCGTGCAATTTGCCCCGACAGGCAATCTGTTACGTTCTCCCTGGAAGTTTCGCAATTACGGAGAGAGCGGTTCTGCAGTAAGCGATTTATTTCCCCATGTCGGGCAGTGCGTAGATGACATTTGCTTTCTACATGGAGTGCATGGAACCAATGCTGCACATGGCGGTGCGTTACTAAAACTTCATACGGGGAGCGACACTTTTGTACGACCTAGTATGGGGTCTTGGGTAAGTTATGGCTTGGGAACAGAGAACAAGAATCTGCCATCTTTTATCACGATTTGTCCTACGCTTGCCCACGGAGGTGTAAAAAACTGGGGCAGTGCCTTCTTGCCTGCCTCGACCCAGGGAACCCCTTTAGGGGTAGCGAGTCGCCCTTCTACCGAGGCGACAATGAAGTATGTCCAGAACAACAATGCGTTGAGCGATGTTCAGCGCTCTCAACTAGATTTGTTGAGCGAGATGAATCGCGAATTCAACGGGGCCATGGGGCCACACGATGAGCTTGAAGCGAGGCTTAAGTCTTTCGAACTTGCGTATCGCATGCAGAGCGAAATGCCTGAAGCGCAGGACTTGACGCGAGAGACGACAGCTACCAAAGCTCTGTATGGCATGAATGATGCAAAGACGGAAGATTTTGGTCGACAATGCCTGCTGGCTCGCAGATTTGCCGAGCGAGGAGTTCGGTTTATTCAAGTCACCCATAGCAATACCGATGTGCAGTGGGATCAACATTCCAAGCTCAAGGAAGGGCATGAGCAAAATGCCCTGGAAGTTGACAAGCCAATAGCTGGGTTGTTGAGGGATCTGAAATCACGAGGTTTGCTGGATGACACCTTAGTGCTTTGGGCAGGCGAGTTTGGGCGCACGCCGACGGCGCAAGGCACGGATGGTCGCGACCACAATCCGTACGGCTTTACCGTTTGGATGGCGGGGGGTGGGGTGCGTGGCGGGTATCATCATGGCTCGACCGACGAGTACGGGTTTTACGCTAAGACAGGCAAAGTGCATGTCCATGATCTTCACGCGACTCTGTTGCATTTGCTGGGCCTTGACCATGAACGGCTGACCTATCGCTACAGCGGCCGAGACTTCCGGTTGACCGATGTGGGCGGTCAGTTGGTCCCAGAGATTCTCGCTTAGAGCCATTTCATTGCTTTACTTCGTTCCATCGCGTTTTATAGGTGATCGTCATGAATCCAGGGATTGAGCCACATCGCCAAAAGAAGACTCAACAGACTCGCCGGCATTGGATGGCAAGTGCGGCTGGTGCAGGCGCTTTGGCTCTTGCCAGTTCTAGTTTGGCGCCGCTTACAACTAAAGCGGCGCCTGAAGTGAAAGACTTGGAGGTAGGGACGGTGAACGACTATCCGTGGATTGACGCCCACAGCCATATCTGGACGCACGACATAGAAAAGTACCCTTTGGCCAACGATTTTACGGTCAAGAGTCTCTCGCCTTTGTTCACCGAAAAGGAACTCCTTGCCGTAGCCCATTCCAATGGAGTGGGGCGCGTAGTGTTGATACATCATCATCCATTTCATGGTTGGGACAACTCTTACCTGATTGACGTGACCGCCAAGTATCCAGAGACGTTTCGCGTGGTCGGAATCGTCGACAATCTGGCGGACAATCCGTGGAGTAAGATGCGGGCAATGCTCAAGCAGCATGTCACAGGATTTCGAGTGACTTCCGATATTCACAAAGAACAGTGGCTCGCTGGCGGGATGGATGAGATGTGGAAGACAGCCGCCGACACAGGGCAGAACATCTGCTGCCTAATCAATCCGCATGAAATACCTCAAATCGACGCCATGTGTAAACGGCTGCCTGATACGCCGGTTGTCATCGATCACTTTGCACGAGTGGGAGTCGACGGCGAAATCCGCGATGCGGACGTCGAGGCCCTTTGCGGGCTGGCCAGATACCCACGCACATCGCTGAAGATTTCAGCCTACTACGCGTTGGGAAAGAAGAAGCCGCCTTACCTGGACTTGGTGCCAATGATTCGCCGAGTATTCGATGCCTACGGACCTGAGCGATTGATGTGGGCCAGCGATTCGCCCTATCAGTTGGGCGGGGACAATACTTATGAAGCTTCGATCGCGTTGGTGCGAGATCATCTTGACTTTCTCTCCGAGGAAGATCGTCAATGGCTGCTGCGCAAAACGGCTGAGCGGGTTTTCTTCTATGCTTAGAGCGACGCAGTAGAATGGAAATGAGCCTTCCTGACCCAGCGTATGTTGCGCCAGGCCCGCAATTGAGAATGCAACAGCAAATACGCTTTGTGACTGCCGCGAGTTTATTTGATGGGCACGATGCGTCGATCAACATCATTCGTCGTTTGTTGCAGGATGCTGGTGTCGAAGTCATTCACCTGGGGCACAATCGATCGGTTGACGAGATTGTAACGTCAGCTTTGCAGGAGGATGTGCATGCGATAGCAGTGAGCTCTTATCAAGGAGGACATGTCGAGTTTTTCAAATACTTGATCGACATGTTGCGTGAGCGCGATGGCAAGGATATCAAGATTTTTGGTGGTGGCGGCGGCGTGATCGTCGATGCTGAAATTGAGGAGTTGCACGCCTACGGGATGACTCGCATCTATACGCCGGCAGATGGCCAAAAAATGGGCCTGAAAGGCATGATTGACGACATGCTGGTCCGGATCAAGGCTGATTTGACTGCTGAAATCGCTATTGGCGGCGAGACAACGCCAAGCGGCGACTGGCGTGCTTTGGCCCGTTGGATAACGACTCTAGAGCCTCATTCTGCTAACGAAGAAGAGGCGGCAGGGGTAATTGCGGCGGCAGAAAAGTGCGTCAAAGCGCCTGTCTTAGGAATAACGGGTACAGGCGGTTCGGGAAAATCGTCGCTTACCGACGAGTTACTCAGGCGATTTCAACTCGATCACGACGATCGGCTGCGGATTGCCGTGTTGGCGATCGATCCTTCGCGCCGCCGAACAGGAGGGGCTTTGCTCGGCGATCGGATTCGCATGAACGCGATTCACCGCAGCACAATTTACATGCGCTCTCTTGCGACTCGCGGGACCGACGGAGCGATTCCTGCTGCATTGAGGCAGATTATAGCAGCCTGCCAACTAGCTCTTTTCGATCTCATTATTGTCGAGACCCCTGGCATAGGCCAAGGAGACGCAGGAATTGTGCCCTATGTGGATGCGTCGCTTTATGTGATGACTCCTGAATACGGTGCGGCGAGCCAATTGGAAAAGATCGATATGCTCGACTTTGCCGACCTAGTCGCGATCAACAAGTTTGACCGCAAAGGCGGCGAGGATGCCCTGCGTGATGTGGCGAAGCAAATGCAGCGCAACCGCCAAGCGTTCGACCTCTTGCCAACGGCGATGCCTGTCTTTGGCACGATTGCCTCGCATTTCAACGACGAAGGAGTCACGGCACTGTACCATGCAGTGTGCGCAATCCTGCAGCCAAAAGGACTGCCAAATAGCGGTCACAGAGTTGTACCAGTGATAGGAACTTGTTCGCCGAGTCGGACGAGCATTATCCCCTCCCAACGGATTGGGTACTTGGCGGAGATTTCTGAGACGGTGCGCGAGTATAAGGCATTAGCACGGAGCCAAGCAAACTATGCCCGTCAACGACAACAACTCCAAGCGACGCGTCGTATGCTGGAAGAAGCGGGGAGTGACATCGTAGCCATCGATGAGTTGATCAAGCAGCGCGATTCGCAACTTAGTGCAGAATCCAAGGCACTTCTGGACGATTGGCCTCGGCTTAAGGAAAGTTATACGGGCAATGAACTGGTGACTACTGTACGAGATCGCGAGGTTTGCACGCAATTCAAATACAAAACGCTTGCGGGCACTCTGCTATCCAAGGTGGCGTTGCCGAATTATCAGGACGACGGAGGACTGCTGGCCTGGTTATTACTCGAGAATCTTCCCGGCCGTTTTCCATATACTGCCGGTGTGTTTCCCTTCAAGAGAGAAGGAGAAGATCCGACACGAATGTTCGCAGGTGAAGGAGACGCAATGCGGACGAATCGTCGATTCAAGCAACTCAGTGCGCATGCCGACGCCAAGCGACTATCCACGGCATTCGACTCGGTGACTCTGTACGGCTTTGACCCCGCTCGTCGTCCAGACATATATGGAAAGGTGGGCAATTCAGGAGTTTCAGTTGCGACACTCGACGACATGCGAACTTTGTTTGATGGATTCGATCTCTGCGATCCTCAGACATCGGTTTCGATGACGATCAATGGGCCGGCGCCAACGATCTTAGCAATGTTTTTGAATGTTGCGATAGAGCAACAGATTGCCCGCTTCGAGAAGTCGAACGAAAGAGTGGCAAATCCTGGAGAACGGAAAGATATTGAGTCGGCCGCCCTGAAATGCGTACGTGGTACGGTACAGGCAGACATACTCAAGGAGGATCAAGGTCAGAACACATGCATTTTTTCGACCGAGTTTTCTCTCAAAGCGATGGGAGATATTCAAGAGTACTTCGTCGAACGCGAGATTCAGAATTTCTACTCGGTATCAATTTCGGGTTATCACATTGCCGAGGCAGGGGCAAATCCAATTACACAGTTGGCTCTGACGCTGGCGAACGGTTTTACTTATGTCGAAGCTTACTTGTCGCGAGGGATGAAGGTCGATGAGTTTGCTCCCAACCTATCGTTCTTCTTTTCCAGCGGGATGGATCCTGAGTACACGGTGATGGGGCGCGTGGCTCGTCGCATTTGGGCAGTTGCGATGCGCGACAAGTATGGGGCGAATGAGCGTAGTCAAAAGCTGAAATACCATATTCAGACTTCTGGCCGTTCATTGCATGCACAAGAGATGAGTTTCAACGATATCCGAACGACGTTGCAAGCTCTCGTTGCAATCTACGACAACTGTAATAGTCTCCATACCAATGCGTACGACGAGGCAGTGACGACTCCTACTGACGAATCGGTACGGCGTGCTCTTGCAATCCAACTGATCATCAACCGCGAGTGGGGTTTGTCAAAGAATGAGAACCCGAACCAGGGAGCATTCATTCTTGACGAATTGACAGAACTTGTGGAGGAGGCGGTGCTAGACGAGTTTATTAGGTTGGCAGAGCGTGGCGGTGTGCTGGGGGCCATGGAAACGGGGTATCAGCGCGGTAAGATTCAGGACGAGTCACTGTACTACGAGCAGAAGAAGCACGACGGATTGCTACCGCTGGTAGGAGTTAACACCTTTCTGGGGCCCGAGCCAGAATCTAGCCGAGTACTCAACTTGGCGCGTTCTACAAAGGAAGAAAAAGAAAGCCAGTTGCGACGGCTACGGCAGTTCCACGAGCGCCATGCCGGTTCTGCGCCTGGCGCTTTGCAGCGATTGCAGCAGGCTGCGCTCGAGAATCGCAATGTGTTCGAGCAGTTGATGGTTGCGGTGCGGTACTGCTCATTGGGGCAGATTACTGAAGCGCTGTTCGAGGTGGGAGGCCAATACCGGCGCAATACGTAGCTGGTAGTGCTGCGCGGGACGGGCGGCGGCAAGCTACTTGAGTGGATCAAATACTGTCCCGACCAATTGGTAGAAGTTTTTGAGTTCTTTCAGCTCGAGCTGGACTCGGTCGCTTGGCTGAGAGAAAGACACTTGGCGAGGGGCGGAAAGTGCCACTAAGTGTTTTATGTCAAACTGCTTGAGGAGGTCAAAGCAGAACAGGCCAGGGGTCTTGTTGACCGACATGTCGTTTTCGAGAATTTCCTTTAGGCTTCCGAAAGCGTTGGTTAGACTTAGGCCATTGATGGAGTCTGCTTCCAGGCATGCTGCGACCAAGGCCTGGAGCGAAGTGCGTGGTCCCACGGCATGAACTTCCACGGCACCTCCGTACGTGTCGTTAGCCCAGCGAGCCACGGCGGCAATCTGGCTGGCATCGATTCCAAGCATCCGCTCACCTACGCAAGATACGAGCAAGGCGTAGAGATAGTCGCGTTCAGGAATGGTTGACTCGCCAAAGTAGAATGGGTCGATCGCGATCACTCGCTTTCCAGCGCGGAGGAGTAGCTCAGCATTCTCACTCGCGGATTTGCGACCGTCGTCGGCGAGCAGTAAGACGGTTGACGTTGGCGAGCCTTTGACCAACTCGACTGCAGGTACGGTCCAAGTACCGCCGACTTTTAGTTGCCAGAATGTTGCCGAGCCACCGTCAAACTCTTGTGTGCCCGTGTTCGTTGGTTCGACATCATCGTATTTTGCCTTAACGACAGATGCCAAAAGTCTTCGGCCTGCCTGCTGCCAGGGTGTGACCAGAGTTGCTTCGCCTGGAAGTTTGGGATCGTGTGGCAGATTGACTGCCAATACGTTGGCCAGCGAGGTGAAAGTGGCGTTCCCTTCGGGAAGGTCGACATCGAGAATGTCTCTTGCCTTCACTTCCGCTTCACAGGCAATCTCTTCCCAGGGGTAGTTCCTATCGCCTGGATAGAAGTGCTCTCCTAGCATGCGATAGAGTTCCAAACGGTTTTCCAATTCAAAATTGTGGGTGCCGGGCAAGTAATTCACATGCGAACGCAGATTGGCCCGTTTGCCATATAACTGGAAGATAGGGCCAGCGGCTTCGAGCAGCGCAGGCAACGTGCCGTCGGCTACGAAGCAGCAATTGTCTTTTGCATTGTTGGTGAGAAGTGTTGGGCGCGGCGCGCGGAGTGCGGTCAGGTGGCAGTAGTCGGCCACAGTAGCCATATCGCAGGGGGTTTGCTCCGAGTCGCCGAGGTCTGAGGGTTCGTAAACCCGGGTAAGGAAACTGGAGTAACCCGCCACAGGATTGGCGAGTGTTACCCGTTTGTCGAGCGAACTGATGAAGATGGTTTGCCAACCACCGCCGGAGAGACCGGCAACGGCTACCCGATGAGAGTCGGCGTTTTCCAGGTTGAGGAGCACGTCGAGCCCCCGTTCCATCGCCAAGTAGAAAGGCGCCAACCCACTCGTACCGCATAGATCGAGTTGGTTCATGCGATAATGGCTATAGGCATCCCAGGCGAGTTGTCCCATGCCCAACCATTCGGGATTGAGAGCGATCATGCCGCGCTTGGCCTGATTGATACAGCGGATTTGCTTGTAGTCTGCCGCCTTGCCGAGGCTATCGTGACCATTGACATTCATCACGACCGGCACCTTCCCCTTCAGTTGGTCGGGTACGTAAAGCAGAGCAGGAATCCAAAGTCCTGGTAGTGCTTCGTAACGAAGTTTCTTGATATGGTAGCCTGGGCCACCCTCGATAGTTTCTAGCCATTCCACCTTTGTTTTGGCAGTGCGCCATTTAGCCGCTTCGCCGCGAAACACAACTCGCTCGAACATCGCTTGCCGAATGCGTTCTGATTCGTAAGTCCAGCTTTCAGCCGATGCGGGCGCCGAGACGGTAGGGACACGCGTTTTGGTAAATTCGCGGACCTCATGGAGCGGAGTTCCTGGCTCAAGTATCGGATGGGCGAGAAGCAACTGGATCTCGGCACTTTTGCTGTCCACTTCGGCTGCGTGAGAGCAGGTGATGAGTATTGGAACGCTGAGCAAGAGCACGAAAAACAGTCGAGATGACATGAGGTAGATCTCCTGGAGGGATGCCTGCGTGGTGAACACAAACAGCTAAGACGGATTGGAAGATGAAGCAGCATGAGGTTCGAACACAACTCTGTGGCACTATTCCACACTCAGAAGTGTGCCCGCGATGTGTCGAGTACCATTAGATTTATTGAAATAGTAGACCACCAGTGCTTTGTCGTCGGCGGTCATTGTGGCCCACGGATACCCCAGGTCACTATTTCCGCCATCATTGCGTAAAACGATCTCTTCTGCAGTGTTGAAATCCGTGCACTCCGCGTTAAGAACTCGGGCCCTGATTCCATAGGGTTTGTGTCGATAACCGTATACGAGAAGGACTCGCAGATCAGGCAGGCGCAAGGCATAGTGTGGGTGGCCTTGCCAGCCTGTGTCTACCCAAGGCTCAAAGCTCCTTCCACTGTTAGTCGAACGAGCAATAACAGTGTGGTCTTCGAAGTCGGCAGTGCGCATGAAAGCGACCAAGTCGCCTTTGGGTGTTTCATAGAGCGAAGTTTCGTTGAAAGAAGCGCTGTCGTCGCTGGCAATCGGGCAAGCGTATCCCCAGCTTCTCCCGCCGTCCGTCGAAGTGAGAAGATGCGTTTCTGCACGGCGAGGATTCAGCGCCCTTTGTACTGCTACAGCCCAGTGCAGTTGGCCGCTAGTTGTCTGGCACATTGCGCCACGGTTGTAGGCCGGGCAAGGTCCGCCAAGAGCTGTGGTAGTGACGCTGCCCTTCACTGGCGGAGGTAGAATTGGATCACTCCACGTATGGCCGCCATCTTCTGATCTTAACAAGTAGCCCCCCATGAAAACGAAGTTGTCGTGTCTCAGTCCTTCGTCAAAGTTTTGCTTGACTTCATCGGCGACGCGAGCCCAAGCGTAGCTGGAGCAGACAATCGATTGGTCGCTGAGTTGGATCATGCACGGATCTTGGGAGCCACCGAAGGCATGCGCATGGATTAGAGCCGGATGCTTGCTCCAGGTAGTGCCATTGTCGTGCGAGCGAACCATCACAAGATAGCTGTTCGAATCGGTATGGCTATTGCCTTTTTCACCGAAGACCTTGCGATTTGGCGCACGACGGAATGCGACCAATAGTTCGCCTTCGGGCCTTGCGACGATCGAAGGAAAAGCGCTATAGAACGTGGGGTCTTCATAGATCACCAGATCTTCAAGCTTGGTAACTGCCAGAGTGTTGATAGTCAGAACGTTAGAGCCTAGTATGCAAAGGCAAGAAATGCGAGCGAGCGACTTGATT